>JANWZM010000261.1 GCA_025054635.1 Thermoflexales bacterium | reverse complement strand
GAGAAGCTCGACGGCTGCGTCAAAGGAGACCGTAGCGTAGAAATCTGCTACAATCCGAATCGGATCAACCATAGCAGGGGTTAGTATACCCACAGCAAAAGGGGCGAGCCGACCACTCGCCCCTTTTGCACCCCATGCAGTACCGATTCGCCTCTTGTGCGCTTGCTACTCTCTCCTCGCGGGTTGCGTCACGCGCTCCATGGCGGCTAGGCTAGCTTGCTGACCGCGGACGGCGTGAGCGTAGAGCCGCAGCGTGACGCTGGGGTTGGCGTGACCCAACCGCGCCGCAACCTCGGGGACGGGGACGCCTTCAGCCAGCAGCAACGAGGCGTGCAGATGGCGTAGGTCGTGGATGCGGATGCGCGGTAGCCCCGCCCGCTTGCACACGGCGGCGAGTTGGGTATGGGCGGTCGTGTAGCCCATCGGCGCGTCTGTGCGCCGCCCTGCAAACACGAAGTCTTCAGGCGCAGCATTGGGTCGGCGGGCGAGCAACCGCTGCAGCGCCTCGCGCATCACCTGAGGAAGCAGCACCGTCCGCGCGCCTGAGGCGGTCTTGGGCGGATTGAACACCCAGCGCCCGTTCACCCATTTCGCCGTCTCGCGCACGGTTATAGCCGCGCCGCCTAGCCCCACGTCGCGCCAACGCAGCGCCAGCGCCTCGCCCAGCCGCAAGCCCGTCGTCGCCAGCAACAGCAAGAACGGGTAGTCGCGCGCCGCGGCGAGGAACGCGCGCACTTGGTCGGGCGTCCACAGGTCGGGGCGCTTCGGCTTCGCCTGTGGGCGCTGCACGCGGTCGCACGGATTCGCCGCCAGCCAGCGCCAGCGTACCGCCACAGCGAAGGCGCTTCGCAGCACGCCATGCACGAGCTTCGCCTTCGGCGCGTCCAGCGCGCGGTAGAGGGCTTCGATGCGCTGGGGCGTGATGCGGTCGAGCCGCACTGCGCCCAGGACGGGGAGCACGTACAGGCGCAGCGTCTGTTCGTAGTTGGCGCGCGTGGTCTCGCGGATGCGGGCGGATTGCAACCATGCAGCCACAAGGTCTTGCAGGGTGCGCTTGTGCGCGTCGGCGAATCCGCCGTCCAGCAGCGCTTGTTGCTGCAGCGCCTTGAGCTTGGCGCGCGCCTCGGCTTCGGTCTTGGCGTAGGCGGTCTTGCGCACGCCGCCGACCTGAACACGAATGCAGTAGTAGCCTTTCTTGGTGCGGGTAAGTTTGTACGCCACGAGTACGCCACTCCTCGGCGCACTCACGGGCGGACTCCAGAGGGGTGAAGGGCGGGCTAAGCCCTACATATGGGGGCGGTACGTGAGCTTAGCCCCCATATGTGGGGGCGACGTGAGTAGCGGGAGTTGGATTCGAACCAACGACCTTCAGGTTATGAGCCTGACGAGCTACCACTGCTCTATCCCGCAGCGCACTCGCAATTATATGCTGAACGGCAGAGCTGTCAAGGGTCACTGTCCGCGTTACTATGGAAGTAGGCAAGAACAGGACGCACGAGCGGCAGCTACAGCGCGCGCTCTAGCCCTCACTCTGCTCTTCACCCTCTGTATCCCTGCCACGCGCTGTCGTATCCCCCTATCATCCGCTCCACCGTCGCAGATATACCGCCCTGCACACAGTCGTACCGCCTCCGCTGATTCGATAACCGTAGGGCAGCTTCACCAACGTTCATCCCACACCATGTTCCCCGCGCTCAACCCCACCCCCTCACCTGCTCGTATGTCGCACACGACGCCTCGTCCCCCAGGCGCTCGTGCATGCACGACTACCCACACCTCCCACGTTCACTGCGACCACGACTCCCTACGCCTTGCTGCGCAGCTTCTACCCCAGCCCCACCCACTGTTGTGTACTTGAACCTGCCCTAGGGTTGAGCTCTGGCACTGAGCACTGCAACTCCCAGCAGACTGCTCGACAGGACTAAGAGAGCGAAGACGAGCCATTTCCCGCGCTGCACCTCGCATCTCCTGTCTTCGGTGAGGCTAACTGAAAGCTCGTTAAGCCGCTGTTAAGCGACGACGACACCGTCTGCAAGCGGTCAAGAGAACCTCCGCCGAGAGATACAAGCGATCAAAGGCTGAGCCGCTGAGGGAGATGTCACGGGCTGCTACGATCCGCTCGGCATGCGCACGAAGATCGTCTGCACCATCGGTCCAGCTTGCGACTCTGAGGCGACGCTGCGCGCGATGATCCGCGCTGGGATGGACGTAGCGCGGCTGAACTTCTCGCACGGCTCTCACGAAGATCACGCGCGCCGCGTCGCCTTGATCCGCCGCCTGGCAGCCGAGGAAGGACAACTGGTCGCCGTCATGGGCGACCTGCAAGGGCCGAAGTTCCGCCTAGGACGCCTGCCGCCCGAAGGGGTCAGGCTCTGCCGCGGGCAGCGCCTGACCCTCTCCAGCCAACCCAAGGACGACCAGGTCGCCTTTCCACATCCCGACGTTCTGGAGGCGCTTCAGCCTGAGCAGCGCGTGTTGATTGACGATGGCGCCATCGTGCTGCGCGTGGTGGAGAAGCCGAACCCCCACACTGCCCTGTGCATTGCTCAAACAGAAGGCGTGCTGCTCTCCAACAAGGGGGTGAGTGTGCCCGGGGTCAAGCTCGCCCTGTCTGCGCTGACGCCGAAAGACCGCGCGGACATCGCCTTTGCTGTGGCACACGGTTTGGACGCATTGGCGCTGTCATTCGTGCGCACGGCAGACGACGTGCGCGAGCTGCGACAAATCCTCGCCGACTCAGGCGCCGATTTGCTGGTCGTCGCCAAGATCGAGAAACCCGAGGCGATTCCAAATCTGCCCGCGATTGTCCGTGAAAGCGATGTGGTCATGGTCGCCCGCGGCGACCTCGGCGTGGAAGCGCCTCCTGAGGAAGTGCCCTTCTACCAGAAGCGGATCATCCTGACCTGCTTGCGCATGGGCAAGCCGGTAATCACCGCGACGCAAATGCTGCAGAGCATGATCCACGCCCCACAACCAACCCGCGCTGAGGCAAGCGACGTGGCGAACGCCGTTCTGGACGGAACGGACGCGGTCATGCTCAGCGGCGAGACCGCAGCGGGCGAGTTCCCGGTCCAAGCGGTCGAGGCGATGGCGCGCATCGCTGCCCGCGCAGAGACCAGCCTCGCCTATCGCCCTGAGAAACTTGCCGAGGCGCTGCGCGACGTGCTCAGCGAAGAGGGCGACCCCTCGCCTGACAAGCATACTGACGCGATCACCACAGCGGCTGTGGAAATTGCCGAGCAGACGGGTGCGCGCGCGATTGTCTGCGCGACCGCGTCGGGGTTCACGGCGCGCATGGTTGCGCGCCACCGCCCGCGCGTGCCGATCATTTGCCTGACACCGAGCCAGCGCACGTTGAACTACAGCGCGTTCATGTGGGGGGTGCGTGCTGTGCTCGCCGACACGCAGCGCATTGCACCCGAGTCGCTGTTCGCTGAAGCGTGTGCAGCCGCTCGCGCGCTGGGCTACGCCCAACCCGGCGACCGCATCGTGGTCACGGCTGGATTGCCGCTGGGGTTCGGTCCTGGGCGGACGAACACAGTGCGGCTGATGGTGTGCTGAACACAGCACCGCATGAAGATGTGGCACGGCGTATTCACCCCCATCCCTCTCCCTCGTGAAGCTGTCCATTTCCCACAACGCTGCAAAGAAGCAGGGAAATGACATGGCAGGGGCGCGTCGTGCGCGCTGCGTTCTGGCACGACAGGGCACACGCAATGCGCCCCTACGCACCTGTCAGCCCGAGCCACTGTCGGGGCGTGCCGCGCACACCCAATCCGCACCCCCTGTGCTCCTCCCAAAGGGCTGCCTGCAGTGTGGGTGATGAAAAGCTCAGGGAGGCGCAGGGGTGAGTCGGGCGCCGCACCCTATCGCCCGCAACGACAGACGTTGCAGGTAAACTAGGCTCCGCCCGAGGACGACTGCTCGATGACAAACAGCTCGGCAGAAGAGAGGATTCAGCACGCCGTATGACGCCATATCCCTTCTACATCAACGGACAGAAGCAGACGAGCAACAAGGCGTTCCCCGTGCGCTTCTCCTACACAGGTGAAGTGATCGCCGAGGTCTACCAGCCTGAGGACGCGCACTTGGAGCAGGCTGTCCAAGCCGCGCAGCGCGGCGCGCGGGTGATGCGCCGAATGCCTGCCCACGAGCGCTCGGCGATGTTGCGCCGACTTCACAGCCTGATGGAGGCGCGCACCGAGGACTTGGTGAACGCGCTGGTGATGGAGGGCGGCAAGACCAAGAAAGCTGCTCGCGCTGAGGTCGCCCGCGCCAAGCAGACCGTGTGGGTCGCCTCGGAGGAAGCGCGGCGCATCCCTGGCGAAGTCGTCAACATGGACTGGACGAAGGATGGCGAGAACCGCATTGGTCTGGTCAAGCGTTTCCCGCTAGGGGTCATCTTGTGCATCGCGCCGTTCAACTACCCGCTCAACTTGGCGTGTCACAAGATCGCGCCTGCACTGGCAGCAGGCAACTCGTTCATCCTCAAGCCTGCTAGCGCCACGCCGTTGTCGGCGCTGTTGCTGGCGGAGCTGCTGCTTGAAGCTGGTGCACCCCCAGAGACGGTCAACGTGATCACTGCCAGCGGCGCACAAGCGGAGAAGCTGGTGCGCGATGAGCGCATTGCGATGTTCTCGTTCACGGGCAGCAGCGCCGTCGGCTGGCACTTGAAGAGCATCTGCGGGCGCAAACGCGCCACGCTTGAGCTAGGCGGCAACGCTGCAGTCATCGTCCACGAGGACGCAAACCAAGCCTATGCTGCCAAGCGCATTGCCTTTGGTGGCTTCACCAACGCCGGTCAAAACTGCATCTCTGTCCAGCGCGTGCTGATCCATCGCCCGATCTTCAACGACATGCTGGAGACGCTGCTGGACGAGATCAAGGCGCTCAAGGTCGGCGACCCGCGCCTGGAGGACACCGACGTCGGGCCGATGATCACCGAGTCAGCCGCAGCCCAAGCCGAAAGCTGGGTCGAGGAGGCGGTGCACGGCGGCGCGCGCGTGCTGCTGGGCGGGCCGCGCCACGGCGCGCTCTTGCCGCCAACCGTGCTGACCGACGTGCGCCAAGAGATGAAGGTGAGCTGCCAGGAGGTCTTCGCCCCCGTGCTCACGGTCAGCCCATACGACACCTTTGAGGAGGCAATTCAAGTCGCAAACAGCACCGACTACGGGCTGCAGGGTGGCGTGTTCACCCGCGACATCACGCGCATCTTGAAGGCATACGACGAAATCGAGGTCGGCGGCTTGCAAGTCAACGATGTCTCGACGTTCCGCATTGACCACATGCCTTACGGCGGCGTCAAGGGCAGCGGCATTGGGCGCGAGGGCTTGAAGTATGCGATTGAGGAGATGACCGAGCCGAAGCTGATGGTGATCAACATGAATGCGTGAGTGGCGCGGCAGCACTTGCGCTGCTGCAGAGCGCGACCATGCGGTTGAGGCACGCCAGCCATAGGCGCATCGCCACCCAAGCCTCTTGCTCGTCGGTGAGCGGCGTTTCAATGTGTGGCGGCGCGGATGTTGCGGAATTCGTTGACGCGCTGGAGGTCAGCATAGAGCTGGATGAAGGCTGGTCGAGAGAAGTTCTTCTTGCGGCAATCAGGAGACAACGTAACACTGCATAGGAGCGCAGTTTGAGATCGCCTTTTCTATGCTCTTTTTTAAAGGACACTTATCGATGTATTCAGAACTAAAAAAGTAAAGTCGTTAACGTATAGAAACAAGTTGTTATCATCTGTCATTTTAAAGTAAAACATCATCGCAACTCCATTCCTTGAATCCTCGCATCCAATCATACTATTATCTAAGACCACAAGAGTGCCTGTGTATGAGGATCCGCCAACTCCAGTGGCTGTGCACTTATAGTTGTTGTCAACTTCTATAGATATAGGGAATAGGGTTGTATATTCTGAATAGTTACCTCTAGCTCTTCCTCGCTCCCATCTGCCTATCAGCGTTTCCTTGATTTGAGCTGTCATCAGAGACTGCTCGGGCAGCGCGGGCTGCAGCGTTGAGGTCGGCAAGGGTTGCGCGGTTGAACTGCACCCGAGTGTATACAGGATGACAGTTGCAGCCGTTGCAGCAATGCTGGCGAAGACATATCTCATCTGAGCACCTCCACAAAAGTGATACTTGTATCGCACTATCGCATCAGCCGGATGAACACGACGATGTCCGCTCTAAGGTTTATAAACGAGACGATGTGTTTGTCATAGTGGGAGCGACCGAGGTGTTGCCTGCTCGGAGTAGTATGCTGCTACACCCCTGCGCACCCCCTCGCGTGTCAGAGCGCCCAGCGTGTTTTCACAGCACAGACTCGAACGACAGCCGACACAGATCGGCTTCAGGGACGCGCTTTGAGAGGTGGAGCACTTCGATCCCAACTACTCGATGCTGCTCGTCGTAGTCAAGGATGACTCCTGGCGACACCTCCTCCGAGGAGTGCGCTGGCTCATCGCTTAAGCTCAGATACAGCGCGTCAGCTTGCTGGTCTACCCTGATTTTCACTTCAACCTCCGATCAAAAAAAGCCGTTCAAAAAAAGCCGTTACGACTTGCGGCGGATTCACTGTAGCGTTGACGGTAGCACGCAACATGCGGTTGTCAAACTCAGGAATTCGCGCAAGCCTGTGCTCTACCTCAGGATCGACCGCATCGCGCTCAGTTCGCTCAGGATCGCGCAAAGCGCGTTCGAGCCATTCAAGTCGGATATTGCGCTTCTGCAGCACAATCTGCGCATGTTGAGTCAGCAGGTAGTTGCGCACGGTCAACCCTGCAGTGTAGGTTGAATCTCCTCGTGCCTACGCTGCTAACCCGAAGTCCTGCGCGATCAGGCGCACGGTCATCTTTGCGCTCATCATCACGCTGGGTGTGCCGCCGCCCGGCTGCGCGCTCGCGCCGACCAAATACAGGCGCTCGATATCCTCGCTGCGGTTGTGCGGGCGGAAGTACGCCGTTTGCGTTAGCCGCGGTTCTGGACCGAAGGCGTTGCCGACGTAACTGTTCAGCGTGCGCTCGAAGTATTCTGGCGTGATGAAGCTCTTGTGCACGATGCGGTCGCACAAGCCCGGGATGTGGCCGCGCTCGTCGAGGAAGCGCAGCACGCGGTCGGTCAGCTCAGGTCCGGCTTTGCTCCAGTCGATCTTCGCGCCGTCGCCGTCGCGGTTTGGCACAGGCACAAGCGTGTAGGCAGCATGATGACCTGGCGGCGCAAGGCTGGGGTCGGTCAACGTCGGCAGGTGCAGATACTGCGAGAAGTCCTCCGCCAAGACCTTGCGGTCGAAGATGTCTTTGAGCAGCCCTTCGTAGCGCGGCCCGAGGATGATGTTGTGGTGGCGCAGGTCGAGCTTCAGCCCATCAGCGCGGAAGCCGAAGTAGATCACCAGCAGCGACATGGACTGTTTCGTGCGGCGCACGCGGGCATCGGTGTTGAACAAGCGATAGCGCGGGTCAATCAGCTTCATGTAGGTCGTCGCGTAGTCGCCGTTGGAGATCACTACATCGGCGGTGAGCGTCTCGCCGTTGGTCAACTGCACGCCGCGCGCGATCTTGCGCCCGAAGCGCGAAGGCTCGCCGCCTTTAGGGTCAGTGACCAAAATCCGCGCCACCTCGCTGTTGTAGCGGATCGTGCCGCCCAGCTCTTGGAACTTGCGCACGAACGCCTGCACCAACGCGCCTGTGCCGCCCATCGCAAAGTGGATGCCCCAGGTCTTCTCGACGAAATGGATCATCGCGTAGATCGCTGGCACAGCGAGCGGGTTGCCGCCGATCAGCAGCGGCTCGAAGCTGAACACCTGGCGCAGCTTGTCGCTCCTGAAGTAGCGGCTGGTGAACGAGAACAACGTGCGCACTGCGTCCAGCTTGAGCAGGTCAGGCATGATCGCGAGCATCTGCCACAAGCTGCCGAAGTGGGTGTAGCCCAGCTCCAGAAAGCCGCGCTCGAAGATCGCCTTGGCGTCGCGGTGGAAGCGCTCATAGCCCTCCAGGTCTGTCGGCTCGATGGCGCGGATCTGCTCTCGAGTGTGGACGGGGTCGCCGTCGTAGTCGAAGAATGTGCCGTCATCGAAGTAGATGCGGTAGAAGGGATTGATGGGGATGATCGTGACGTAGCGCGAGGTGTTTGGTCCACCGCTGATGCCGCTGGTGATGCGCTCGGCATTGCGGACATGCTCAGGGAAGTCGGGTTCGCTCAGGGCAGGCTTGCCGCGCTCCAGCGAGAACAGCTCCTCGATAAAGTGCGGCACAGTGATCACCGTCGGCCCCATGTCAAACGTGAAGCCGTCCACTTTGCGCACGTAAGCGCGACCGCCCGGCCCATCCAACTTCTCAACGATCGTTGTGTCGAAGCCCAAGCTTTGCAAGCGAATGCCGAGGGAGAGTCCGCCAAAACCAGAACCGATGATGATTGCTCGCATGACAGGGCTACCATACCGTGAATTTGTGAACAAAGGCGCAAGTTGAGATAGTTTTCACCCGCTCCGCGCATCTGCTAACGCGCACTGGGCAGCGTGCCAGCCGCACATGCCGTGCACGCCGCCGCCCGGTGGCGTTGACGAAGAGCACAGATACACCCCTGGGATTGGCGTGCGATAGGGCGCGCGGCTGAGCACAGGGCGCGCGAAGTGCTGGCGCCAGTCCTGCACGCCACCGTTGACATCCCCGCCGACGTAGTTTGGGTTCCAAGCTTCCATCTGCGGCGCGGTCTTTACGGCGCGCGCCAAGACGCACTCGCGAAAGCCCGGCGCAAAGCGCTCGATCTGCGCCTCGATGCGCGCGCTCATATCCGCAGCGCAGCCGTGAGGCACATGGCAGTACGCCCAGGCAACATGCTTGCCCTCGGGCGCTCGCGAGGGGTCGCAGACTGTGGGTTGGACGAGCAGCACATATGGGCGCTCAGGCAGGTGCCCGCGGAGCACTGCCGACTTGCTGTGCGCGATTTCGTCCAGCGTGCCGCCGAGGTGAACCGTGCCGGCGCGACGGCAAACCTGCGCGCGCCATGGGATCGGCGCGCTCAATGCGTAGTCAACCTTGAAGACACCTGGTCCGTAACGGAAGCGTGCCAAGCGGCCGCGGTAGGCAGCGGGCATGCGGTCGCCAGCGAGCGCGATGAGCTGGCGCGGGGTGATGTCGCACAGCACTGCGCGCGCTGGGGGCAGATCCGCGAGCGTCTTCACCTCCCACTCGGCGACGAACTCGACGCCGAGCGACTGCGCATGCGCG
>JANWZM010000237.1 GCA_025054635.1 Thermoflexales bacterium | reverse complement strand
TTCAGTCTCGCTAGCCTTGTTCATGCGTACGGCATTATTCGCCTCTCTCCCCACGGCGAGGCATCGTTCCAATTGAGGCTCTCGGCTTGCGCCAGCATTGCGCCTCCGAGCCATGCTAGAATCGTGCACACTCATGCGCATCGTCTCGCTTCTGCCCTCGGCGACGGAGATCGTGTGCTTGCTCGGCTTGCGCGATGCGCTGGTAGGGCGCAGCCACGAGTGCGATTTCCCACCCGACGTCGCCAGCGTGCCCGTGATTACCTACAGCACACTTGGCATCACCGACGAGCGCGGCACGCGCAACCCCGCGCTCAGCAGCGCGGAGATCGATCGCCTTGTCGCCGAGCAACGCGCCAAAGGACTAAGCCTCTATGGTATTCACCAAGACCGCCTCGCTGAAGTAAAGCCTGATCTCATCCTCACTCAGGCATTGTGCGATGTGTGCGCCGTGTCGTATGACGTGGTGCAGTCCGCTGTGCGAGAGCTGTGCGACAGTTCAGGTTGGGGCAACGCCACAGTGCTCTCCCTTGAGCCCACCAGCATTGAGGGCATCTTTGAAACCATCTTGACTGTCGGCGAGGTCACTGGCACGTTAGCACGCGCGCGCGCTGAAGTGCAGCGTCTGCGCGATCGCCTGGACCGCGTGCGCGAAGCATTGCATGACATCGTGCATCGCCCTACCGTCGCAGCCCTGGAGTGGCTCGATCCGCCTTTTGCCCCTGGGCATTGGGTGCCAGAGCAAATCGAGATCGCTGGCGGCAATCCCGTGCTCGGCGTCAAAGGCGAGCCGAGTTTCCGCTGCACTTGGGAGGACGTCGCCCAGACGCAAGCAGAGTGTGCGGTGTTGATGCCTTGCGGGTTTGATCTCAGCGGCAGCGTGCAGGAGTTTCTCAACGTCGCCGCGCTAGAAGTGTGGGCAGAGCTACCAGCCACCTATCTCAACCAGCTCTACGCCGTGGATGCGACTTCGTACTTTAGCCGCCCTGGTCCGCGCGTGGTGGATGGCGTGGAGCTGCTGGCGGGGCTGCTGCATCCTCATCGTTGGCCCGCTCCTCCCCCAGATCGCGCCCTGCGCGTGAACCACTTGGTGCGGGCGCCACTGCGCATGGCTGATGCACACTTGCCCATGCCCAAGAGTCTATGAACACGCGAGCATGGAGGCTGACCTGCGTGAACGCCTGCGGCGACTGGGCGTGCACAAGGGCATTGCCCAGCTTAAGCCAGCGCGTTCGCCTCTCCCTCCAGCGCACTTCACTGACGACCTAACCCCTCTCGAGACGCCCTTCGGCTTCGCCTACTTCCGAAGCCGGCGTTTCCCTCTTGACCATGCCCACGGCACGCGCCGAATTGGCGACGTGCTGCGCTTGCCCAAAGTGACGCCAGCCTTGTTCGGCACGCGCCATACCTCAGAGACGACGTTAGCGCTCGACGAGGCACTCTTCCTCGATATCGAGACCAGCGGATTAACCGGCGCAGGCAACCTCGCGTTCCTTGTCGGTGTGGCTTACGCCGAAGGCGATCAACTCGTGTTAGAGCAGTTCTTTCTGCGCAACCCTGCCGAGGAGGCGGCGCTGCTGTTCGCATTGGCGCAGCGGCTAAGCAGGCGCCCAGCGCTGTTCACGTTCAACGGCGCAGCTTTCGACGTGCCGC
>JANWZM010000199.1 GCA_025054635.1 Thermoflexales bacterium | reverse complement strand
GTTGCGCGACGCAACCCACGTGCGCTTACGCGCCGCCCAAGACGGGTTTGCGATTGACCTCATCCTGGAGAGCACCAAACCGATTGTCTTTCACGGTGACCGCGGCTTGAGCCAGAAATCGCCGAAGCCTGGCAACGCCTCTTACTATTACTCGATGACTCGCATGGCGACACGCGGACGAATCACAACCCCGAGCGGCACGTTCGAGGTTACAGGCAGCAGTTGGCTCGACCGCGAATGGAGCACGAGTGCGCTGGAGGACAACACGGAGGGCTGGGACTGGTTCTCACTGCAACTCGACGACGGGCGCGAGGTAATGTTCTTCAAGTTGCGCGAGAAAGGAACAGGGGCAACGACCTTCGCCAAAGGCACCTACATTGCTGCCGATGGGCAAACCGAGCTGATCCTTAGAGACGGCGCGCAGATTGTTGTGCTTGAGCGCTGGACTAGCCCACATACGCGCGCGACGTACCCCGTGCGTTGGCGATTCTCGCTGCCACTGTACGGGCTTGACCTCGAGATCGCAGCGCGCATTCCAGACCAGGAGATGCGGCTGACGCAACGCTACTGGGAGGGCGCGGTCACCCTCAGCGGGCGCTCAGCACAGGGGGCTGTGCGCGGCGTCGGATATGTGGAGATGACAGGCTACTGATTAACTTGCGCTACACCCCAGTAGCCTCAATCAAGGTGCGTGGGGGAAAGACCTCACCGTCGCCTTTCATCAAGCCAATGCCTTCCGCCTCAGCCGCTTGGCGCGCGGTGAGGTCAATCCGAATGCCATACACGTAAGCTAGGTACGGGCCAGGGCAGCCTTTCTCTGCCAGCGCACGATGCCAGCTGGCTGAGCGCATCCGCTGTGCCCAACGCACGACATCGCGTTGGTTGAGGCGGGCTTTAACCTCCAGGACAACCCACACGCGCTGACCTGTCGAGTCCTCAACTGGCAACACTATGTCAATCTCACCGTCGAACGATAGCGAGAAGGGGTCTTGCAGCACGCGGTAGCCCTTCATTCGCATCACGGCAGCAGCGACACTGCCAGCCTCCTCTTCGAGAGTCGCACCAAAAGCCGTCTGCAACTCACCAACAGCAATGCCAAGGCGGCGCACCGTCTCGACAAGCTCGCGCACTGTCTCCTCGGTTCTCTGTTGGGCTTGCTCCGTCTTGCGCTGCTGCTCGGCGAGCGCACGAACGGCTTCGCTGAGCTGGCGTTGCTGCTCCGCAAGCTCACGCACTATTTCATCAGTCCTCTGCTGTGCCTGCTCCAACTTGCGCTGTTGCTCGGCAAGCGCGCGAACGGCTTCCTCAGTTCTCTGTTGAGCTTGCTCCGTCTTGCGCTGCTGCTCGGCAAGCGCACGAACGGCTTCGCTGAGCTGACGTTGCTGCTCCGCAAGCTCGCGCACCGTTTCGTCAGTTCTCTGTTGGGCTTGCTCCGTCTTGCGCTGTTGCTCGGCAAGCACGCGAACGGCTTCGCTGAGCTGGCGCTGCTGTTCTGCAAGCTCGCGCACTGTCTGCTTGAGTTCGCGCATCTCTGCGTCGGTGCCTTGCTGCGCCTCGGTAAGCGTACGCACAGACCCTTGGAGCTCTCGCACTGCCTCACCGAGCTCGCGGAAGAGGGCAGGGAGCTGCAGCAGCTCATCGGTCAGCACTAGCCGACGCAGTTCGTCACGCCATTCAGGGCGCTGATACAACACTTCGATCCAGTCACGGAAATCCGCTGCGCTGAAGCCCATCTCTCAACACCTATTCAGGTACTGATCGTAGCAGATGCAATTCACCTTGCGACAGCGAAGCGCCACTTTAACAATCCACCCGATGAGAGGCACCTCTCCAAGAGTTTCCACAAAGGCACAGTGCAGCTTGAAACTGCTCCTCGCTCTCCGGCGGGACACACATCGCGCGCCGGACGTCCTCAGTTTTCTCGCGTTCTCGTCTAACATTGTCCACAAAAGGAGAAGCGCATGAAAGCTGTTCGTGTCCACGAATGCGGCGAAGCCGACGCGCTGATATACGAAGAGTGCACACTGCCGCAACCTGGTTCTAAAGAGGTGCGCGTGCGCGTTCACTTCGCGGGCTTGAACTTCATCGACGTGTATCAAC
Organism: Thermoflexales bacterium; assembly: GCA_025054635.1. Lineage (GTDB taxonomy): Bacteria > Chloroflexota > Anaerolineae > J036 > Brachytrichaceae > DRWP01. The sequence continues at coordinate 22,010 of JANWZM010000199.1, read as the reverse complement.
GGCGCGGCTGGTATGCCCTGCCTCTGCCGTTCATTCCTGGTCAGGAAGGTGCTGGTGTTGTTGACGCTTGCGGGGCTGAGGTTAGCGAGTTTCGCCCTGGCGACCGCGTCGCCTGGGCGCTGTCGCTGGGCAGCTACGCGGAGTGTGCCCTTGTGCCTGCTGCCAGGCTCGTCCCTGTGCCCAACGACATCTCGTTGGAGCAGGCAGCAGCCGTCTTGCTGCAAGGGATGACTGCGCACTACCTAGCCACGAGCACGTTCCCCCTGCATCCCGGGCACACAGTGCTTGTTCATGCTGCGGCTGGCGGCACTGGGCTACTGCTCACCCAGATCGCTCGTCGGCTCGGCGCGCGCGTGATTGCAACTGTCTCTTCAGACGAGAAGGCAGCGTTGGCACGCGAAGCCGGCGCGCACGAGGTTATTCGCTACGATCAACAGGACTTCGAGGCAGAAGTGCGCCGGTTGACCAGCAGCGAGGGCGTGGATGTCGTGTATGACTCCGTTGGCAAAGACACCTTCCTCAAGGGCTTGAACTGCCTAAAGCCACGTGGCTACATGGTGCTCTATGGTCAATCCAGCGGACCAGTTGACCCAATCGACCCCCAACTGCTCAACCAGAAAGGTTCGCTATTCCTAACGCGCCCGAACTTGGGTCACTACATTCAACGTCGTGAGGAGCTGCTCGGGCGCGCTGACGACCTGTTCCGCTGGATGCGACAGGGTGAGCTGAAGGTCCGACTAGATCGGGTCTTTCCGCTCAGCCAAGCGGCTGAGGCACACCGCTACATGGAAGCGCGAATGACAAAGGGCAAGGTGTTGCTTTCGGTCATCTAATTGAGCATTGCTGGAGGACATCACGCATGGAAGAGGTCGAGTTCTATCCTGTCAACGTTGCTGGCGTCGAGCGACGTTTGCCCCTGATGGAAGTCGCGCCTGGAGTGCGGATCGCCGTGCTGAATATCCTGGGCGATAATGAGCTCGTTCAAGCCGCAGCGCGCGCGCTTGCGCCGAAACTGCCGCCAGAGACGGAATACCTGGTCACGGCTGAGACAAAGAGCATCCCGCTGGTTTACGCGCTCAGCGTTGAGTCAAACTTGCCCTACATCGTGCTGCGCAAGTCCTACAAGCCATACATGGGCGAGGCGATCTCCGCAGAGACGCTCTCAATCACAACGAACAAGCCGCAGACGCTCTACTTGGACGCCAAAGACCGCCACGCGATCCAAGGCAAGCGCGTTGTGCTGATTGACGATGTGATCAGCACAGGCAGCACACTGCAAGGGATGCGCTTGATCATGCAGAAGGCGAATGCCCAGGTTATCGCCGAGGCAGCGATCTTCACTGAAGGCGACCGCGCACGCTGGAGCAACGTGATCGCGCTGGGGCATCTGCCGGTCTTCACCAGCAACACTTCGTCCTAGGCGCGGTAGCGACGTGGCACAAGCTGGAGCGCCAGCCAGCGCTTGAGCGGCGAGTAGTGTTTGCGGTAGTAGCGCTGGCGACTTTGCCATTTCAGGCGCTCCGTGCGTTCGCTCACTTGCTTGCTGCTCGCGCCACCGTGATGTGTGACGACTGCCTGCGGCACACACCAGCACTCCCATCCAGCGCGCTGCATCCGCACCGCCCAGTCAATCTCTTCTGAATACATCTCGAAGCCCTCGTCAAGCAGCCCAACTTGGCGAATGGCTGTGGCGCGGGCAAACATCGCTGCGCCCAGCGGATGCCCGACGCGAAAGGGCACACCTGCGTAGCGCGCAGGTGGATAGCGCCCATCTAGCCAGGTGTCGCGGAAGCGCCATAGCGGTCGCTGCGTCTCGAGCAGAAGCTGAATCAAGCCCGGAAGCGCAAAGGCGCTGTGCTGCAAGCTGCCATCGGGGTTGACTAGCTTTGGTCCGCATAAGCCGCAGCGCGGGTTGTCTCGCATAAACCGCAGCAGCGCCTGCGGTGCACCTGGGTGAACTACCGTGTCTGGGTTGAGCAGCCAAACGAACTCGACAGTGCCCTGATCAAGCACGCGGCGCAGCGCTAGATTGTTGCCGCGCACATATCCAACATTCTCATGGCAAGCAACCAACTCGACCCAAGGGAACGCTGCCCGCACGTGATCAGGTGTGCCGTCGGTCGAGGCGCTGTCCACCACGATGACCTGCGCGGAGAGGTCGCCAAACGCTGCACGAAGCGAAGCCAAGCAGGCGTGCAGCAGGTCGCGCACGTTCCACGACACGATGATGACCGCCAATCTCTCGCTCATGGCTCAACCAGCGTGACTAGGATCGGCGTGACGTAGCTGTTGATCGGCGCGATCTCGACTTGCTCCTGGATTAACGCTCCCCAAATGCGAAAAGGATTGCGCGGCGGAATCCGATCGAGCACAATGCATCCGCGCACGACAACTTGCTTGCCCGGCGGCAGGTAATACAGCGTAGCACCGTTGTGCTCGACCTTCTCCAGATCATCCAGCGTGCCCACTGCCCAACGCCAGGGATGATCCTCGCCTGTGTTCGTTTCGTAGTTGATCCCCACCCGCCACACTCCCGGCTCTTCGGGGTAGCCTTTGGTATAGCGGTTGGTGCTCATGGTGTAGCAGTCGTTGGGGTCGAACGGGCCTGCTGTGCGGATCGGCGTCGTGCCGACGTTGCGGATGGTTGTTGTGAAGTACAGCGTGTCGCCGAGCCTCAGGGTCAGCTCTGGCGTGCGACCGACGCCAGACCAGGCAATGCCGTTGCCGTTAGGCTGAATCACGATCTCCGCCACTGGACGCCCGCTGTCGCGGATGGTCAGCGGCGCTGTCAGCACATCGCGTTGACCAACGCGGTCTTCCAGCTCAGCCACGATGACGTATTCCCCATCAGGCGGCGGGTCTGCACCTAGGTCGATGCCGCCGTCGTAGTCGTAGAAATAACGCCCAGGCAGTAGATCATCCTCATCGAGCAGACGGCGCAACCCCTCTTGGCGCGGCACTTCGTAGCGAAACCCCCCTTCGCCCATGACGTAAACGCGCAGCCGCCCCGGCGTCAGCGTCACAACGTTGATGTAGACGTGGTCTTCTATTGCGTCACGATTTGGTGTGAAGGCATTCGTGGAGGTGGTGAATTCGCCGATCTTTGGCGCAGGCAGGTCAGCCTCCCTCACAATCAGCGTCCCACTCTGCCGACCAACATACCCGTCGTCAGTGACTGCCTCAACCGTCCAGGTGTATTCGCCGTTAGGCAGCAGCCGCCCATTCTCGCCGATCCCGTTGAACAGTAGCTCGTAGGGCACAGGGCGCGCTACGCGCAAAACCTCGCGCCGAATGTAGTGGCGCCGACCCGCGGCGTCCGTAAGGTAGATCGAGACGCGCGCCGGCACGTGCAGTCGATAGCGAATCCATGCCAGGTCGTCGCTACCGTCAGCGTTCGGGCTAATCACGTTGGGGGCGACTGAGGCATCAGACACAATAACAGCCGGCGCGCCGCAACTCACCGAGGCGAACCACAGCACAAGGGCGACCAACACACGTGCTTCGAAGCGCATCGCGCGCGAGTATAGCGACGAGTCAAGGCGCACTGCAAAGTCGAGAGTGACTCCACGAATACGTGACAGGGCACATGTCAAACCACCCTCACCCCCGCCCCCTTTCCCTCTGGGTTTCTCATTACCCACACCTCAGGCAGCATCTAGGAGGAGAGCAGGGGGTGCGCGTCGGGCGCGCGCGGCGCGCCCCTACAGTGGCTCGGGGTGACAGGCACGTAGGGGCGCATTGCGTGCGCCCCGCATTGCGTGCGCCTCATCGTGCCGGAACGCAGGCGCGCGCTGCGCGCGCCTATTTGGAGGACTACCTGAAGTGTGGGTGTGAAGAGCCTTACCATGGGGAGGTTATGCCAGCCCAAGCGCGCGCAGCAGCGGCGGGCCGAGCACAAGCAAGCCAACCCCTACCGCTGTTGCTGCAGCTACGACGACTGCACCCGCCGCGCAGTCCTTGGCGATCTTCGCTAGGGCATGAAACTCCGGTGAGACGTGGTCTACAACCGCCTCCAGCGCGGTGTTGACCAGCTCAGCATGCAGCACCAGCCCAATCGTCAAAGCCAAGATCGCCCACTGGTCGGTCGAGATGCGCAGCCAGAGCCCCACCCCAACTACGGCTGCCGTCACCAGGAGGTGCACCCGAAAGTTGCGCTGAGTGCGCAGCGCGTGCGCAATCCCCGCAAAGGCGAACCGAAAAGAAGCCCACAGGCTCGGCGACTTCACCCGTGCCCCCGCTCAGGTCACGCGGCAAATCAGCCCCTTAAGGTATTCACTTTCAGGGAAGGTGACCAACACAGGGTGGTCGCTGGCTTGGGTCAGGCGCTCGACGATGTGCACCTCGCGGCGCGCCTCGACAGCCGCGCCGAGCAAGCTCGCTTGGAAATCGCGCGTGCTGACCAGTCCGCTGCATGAGAACGTGGCGAGCACGCCGCCAGGGCGCACCAACAGCAACCCAAGCCGATTGAGGTCCTTGTAGGCGCGCAAGGCGCGGTCGAGGTGACCAGGCTGGCTGGCGAACTTCGGCGGATCGAGGATCACCACATCGTATTGCTTGCCGTCCAGGCGACGCGCGCGCAAGTCGTCGAAGGCATCCTCGCAGACAACCTCCCAGCGCCCTGGGTCGAGCGTCGGAAAGTTCAGCGCCGCGTTGTACTTAGCTAGCTCCAACGCTTCGGCAGAGGCGTCCACGTTGATCACGCGCTTTGCCCCAGCCGCGAGCGCATACACGCCGAAGGCGCCCGTGTAGGCGAAGACGTTGAGCACCTCAGCCCCTGTGCAGTAGCGCGCGACACGAGCGCGGTTGTCGCGCTGGTCGAGGTAAAAGCCTGTTTTCTGACCGCTGGCGACGTTCACCCAGAAGCGCAGGTTGCCTTCTTGCACCAGCACCACTGGCTGCTCAGGCGGTGAGCATTCCAGCGCGAGCGCCGCCCAGCGCGGCAAGCGCCCGCCGAACTCGTTGCGCAGGCGCTCGTCGTCGCCGCGAAGGACGACCGCGCGCGGGGCAAGCAGCTCGTTGAGCGTGCTCAGCAGCAGGTCTTTCAACCGCAGCCCGAGCATGGTGGAGAACTCAATAACTAGGCAGTCGGCATACTGGTCAACGACGACGCCAGGCAAGCCGTCGCTCTCGCCGAAGATCAGCCGGCGGGCATTCGTTGTCGCCAACAGCGGGTCTCTGGCGCGGCGCTCGACTGAAGCGTGGATGCGCTCGCGCCAGAACGCCTCGTCCACAGGCGTGCTCTCGTCCCAGCACACCAAGCGCACAGCGATTTGGGCTTGCTGGTTGATCACGCCACGCGCCAGCCACTCGCCCTTGTTGTCCAGTACATCAACCACGTCGCCGTCGCGTGGGCGACCGTGTAGCTCTTTAATTGCTGCAGCGAACAAGCGTGGATGGCGCAGCCGCACCGCACGATCTTTGCCGCTCTTGAGAACTGCTGTGAACATAGCCCAGGCGCCTCAGCCCACCACGAACGAAAGCGCAACCATGATCAGAACGAGGACGATGAAGATAGCGAAGGTGAACCGCAGGTCACGGATGACGATGCCGTACTCCGCGCGCAGGTCGGCAATGCTGATGGTGACGTGTCGGCGGCTGTTTGCCGAGGCAGCAGCATTGCTGTTCTCTGCATTCATGGTGCGCGGCGTGGATGCCTGCGGCGTAAAGATCGGCGCTTCAAACGCTTCTGGTGGTAGGTTTGGGGTGCGTTGACGGCGGGTTCTCCTCGACATCGCAGCTTGGATTGTACCAACCTCACTCTAGTGAAATGCGCGCAGGGAGTGACTACATCCGCGCCGCCCGCCAGCACAGCAGAACGGGCAAAGGTATATCCCTGGGTGCTGGTCACCCAGGACACGACCGAGCTGAACCGCACCGCCCATCCGCTGCCAGGCTTGCGCCAAGCAGTGCGGTGGATAGCGCATTTCGGCGCAAGGGCGACGGCTTCTTGACGGCTTGGTCGATTCGTGAAACAGTTGTGGGTAATGGATAGCCCTCAGGGAGAGGGGCACAGGGATGAGGGCAGTATGACAAGCCCTGACCATGTATTTATGTAGTCACCCTCGTATTGGGATCGGTCACACATAAAAACAGGCGCGGCATGCACGCCGCGCCTGTTACGACTTCGCGCTGTTATCTAGGCAGCCTACTGCCGCCGCACGATCGGGAGGTAGCCTTTGTAGGCAACTACGTCCACAGTGCTGGCTAGGTTGATCCCTGTCAAGGCGTTGTCCACAAACACTTGCGGCTGGTTGACAATCTGCCCTTCCAGAACCTGCACCTTCACTGCATAGCTCAGCGTGTGCGAAGCGCCTCCAGCGAGGTTCCCCGCCCAGGTGACCGAGTTCAGCGCTGCCTGCGGACCGAGCACGCTCTCCATGCCTGAGCCGTCAGACAGAATCAGCGTCGCAAAGCTGCTGTTGAAGTTGCCGCCCTGCGCTGAGCCAAGCACATACGTCGTGCCGCTTGGGATTGGCGCAACAATCAGCACGTTGTTGATTTGAGCCGATCCTGTGTTGGTGATGCGCACCGTGTAAGTTATGAGATCACCTTTGCGCACGACACCAAGCGACTGCGTCACCGTGCTCAACGTGCTTGTGATTGGCGCGAGGCTCGCAGGCAGATTGACGTAGGTTGCTTGCGCCGAGGCGAAACCAACACCGCCCACTGCCGCAAATACGTTCTCAACCGCGGGGATGAGCGAGGTCAGCGTTGCTGTCACCTGACCGTTCGCACCTGTTGAGCCGCTGCTCGGGCTGAATTGACCCACACCAGCCAAGAACAGCACAGTCACGTTGCTCACAGGGTTGCCGAATTGATCAACCACAGTTGCTGTGGCGAGGCTCTGGCTGATGCCATTAGCGAAGATCACCGTCGGCGACAGCGACAGCGAGACGGTGAACGCAGGCCCAGCCGTGAAGGTGACTTTCGCAGTCGCGGTCACTGTGCCGACCGTTGCCGCCACTGTAGCGACGCCAGCCGTGGTGCTGGTCAGGGTGACGAAGGCGTTGCCGCCGAGCGTGCTCGCCGAGGCGCTACTCAGCGTGCCCAGGCTGGTGGCGAAGCTCACGACTGTGCCACTGGCGACCGCGTTGCCGAACTGGTCAACCACCGTCGCCGTCAGCGTGCTGCTCGTGCCCACCGCAGTCGTCGTCGGCACAGCTGTCAGCGTGATTGCCGCTGCTGCGCCTGGCGTGAACGTCACCTGCACCGTTGTGCTCAGCGTGCCGACCGTTGCCGCCACCGTGGCGACGCCAGCCGTGGTGCTGGTGAGGGTGACGACAGCGTTGCCGCCGAGCGTGCTCGCCGAGGAGCTGCCGAGAGTGCCCAAGCTGGTGGTGAAGCTCACGACTGTGCCGTTGGCGACCGGGTTGCCGAACTGGTCAACCACTGTCGCCGTCAGCGTGCTACTCGTGCCCACGGCGGTCGTCGTCGGCACAGCCGTCAGCATGATTGCCGCCGCCGCGCCTGGCGTGAACGTCACCTGCACGGTCGCCGACAGGCTGTCCACTGTCGCGGTCAGCGTAGCGACCCCTGCAATGGTCGAGCTGACCGTTGCTGTCGCCACACCGCCAACGGTCGTTGTGGTGATTGGGGCGACTGCGCCTAGGCTCGTGGTGAAGGTGACCACTGTGCCATCGATCACAGGGTCACCATTGGCAACCTGCACGGTTGCCGTCAGCGTTGCGCTGGTGGCCACAGAGGTCGTCGTCGGGTGCGTGGTGAGGGTGATTGTTGTCGGCGAGGCTGCTTCGAAGTTGTAGAGGGTGACCTGGTTGCCGACGCCGACGCGCAAGCCGTCCGCGTAACCCGTTCCCGTTATGCTTTCGCCGCCTGTGCGGATGCCGATGAAACCAAGCGGCACGTTGAGGATTTGCCCAGGATGGATTGCCGCGTTTGGATAGGCAGCCACAAGCTGGGCGAAGGTGCACGGGTTGACGTCGGTGCACTGTGTTGCCCCACTCAGGGTGGTGTACCAGCGCGGGGTTGGGTCGTTGCGCGCGTCAATGATGTGCCAGGTGTTCGGCGCTAGCCCATCGACGACATGAACCAGCCGCCCACGCAAGCCTGTGTTCCCGTCGGTAACGTCGTCGTCCCAACCGATGTTGATATAAGGCCTCAACCCGTTAACCGCGGGGAACTGGATGCGGTATTCGAAGACGGTGATGTCGCTTAAGCGCGTGCCCGTGAAGACCGGTGCAGTATACATGTGCCGCCAGTTCACGTTGGTGATCACGAAGCGCGCGCTTGCGTTGCCCAACGTCGGCGTTGGCGGCGACAACACAATGTCGAACGGGATGGGGAAGGTGCCAGGGGTGACTGTTTCAGTGATATAGCCCCAGCCATTCGTTACGACAGGGGTAACCGTGATCACTGTCGTCACGGGGTTGATTGTGTTGGTGAAGGTGCAGGTGACCGTGCCGATCAAGTTCAGGCTGATGCTGCTGCCGCCGCTCGCCCCATTGGAGCACGCCGAGGTCGCGACGTAGCCAAGCTTCGTGGTTTCGGTGATGAAAGCCTGACCTGTGTCAAGTCCACTCAACGCAAACACGCCGCCCGAGGCAGGCAACGTGAATGCCAGCGTGCCCGTCGGCACAGTGACGGTGAACTGCCAGGCAGTCGTCGGTGTGATCAGCCCGCTCAAGACTTTCTCGATGACAAGCGTCGCACCCGTGAAGCTCGCCACTGCGGTTGCGAACGAGCCTGGCACGCTTGCAGTGATGGTCTCACTTCCAGCCGTCGTTGAGGTGAGCACAACTGTGGCGATGCCCTGCGCGTTAGTGGTCACCGTGACCGGCAGGTTGACGTTCGGCGCACCGCTGCTGGTCAGCGTGATCACCGTGCCCGACAGGTCACTGCCGACTAGCCCTGTGACGCTCAACGTCAGCGTAATAGCGTCTGCTCCTCCTGCTAGTGCTGTGGTCGGCGCGACGCTCGCCGTCAGCGTCACGAAGTTCACCCGCCGCAGCGTTGCGTTGTCCTCTTGATGGTAGATGGAGTTCTCCACCCCTTGCACGGTGTAAACGCCCCAGTCGTTCCAGAAGGCGTTGACGTTGGGCTGGGAGGACGAGTCCGTCGTGGTGATGTTGACCGTGTTGTTGCGGAAGGTGTTGTAGAGCGCCGGCTGACCGCTGAGGGTGAACAAGCCGGTGGGGTCAATGCGCACGGCAACGTTGTTATTCTCTAGCGTGTTCAGGAAGGCATCGGTTGACCCTGTACCACTTGCGAAGACGCCCGCTTGCGCGGTGTTGCTGAGGGTGTTGCCGCTGATCAAGCCACTGCCCGCGCTCGTGAAGTGGATACCGAAGTCGCCACCGGTGAACGTGTTGGTCAGCGCTGTCAGCGCAGTCATGCCCGAAGCGCTCAAGCCACGCTGAGCGTAGCCCTGGGCAGCATTGCCAGCGACATACGCTGTGCCCAGGTTCTGCAGGCGAATCCCGAGTGCTCCACCCTGAGCATTGATCAGGTTGCTTGTCACCGTCACGTTGCCAGCACCAGTGATGAACGCCCCGTGCTGGATCACCCCTGTGATGACGTTGCTGAGCAAACGGACGTGATCCAAGTTCGCTGCGTTGATCCCAGCCGCGTGGCTAATGACCGTGTTGCCTTGCACCAAGAAGAACTGACCTTCGCCGACGACGATGCCCGGTCCAGCGCCGTTGGTGATGGCGTTACTTGTCACAGTGATGTTGTCGGCAGGTGCGACGACGATGCTGCCTGTCGTCGTGATCACACCCGAGATCTGGTTACCTGCAATCAACAGGTTTTGGTCACCGCTGCCCGCGCCAATGAAGATCGCCGGCCCGCCGACGTTCACAAGCTGGTTGTTGATGATCTGATTGCCGTTGCCCTTCGGGCCGACGTTGATGATCTGGATGCCGCGGTCGTTTGGATGATTCAGGGCAATGTTGCCGCTAATCACGTTGCTGTTGTTGTTGAAGATCGGCGTTGAAATCAGGGGCGGGACATCTGGTGCGAAGTAAATCGCATACAAGGCGTTGTTTTCGATCTGGTTGCTGGCTACCGTATTGTTGTTCGCCCCAGCCATGCGCACGCCAGCGATGCCGTTGCGCATCACGTTGCCTACGATCTGGTTCTGGTTGGCGAAGACACCCGCAACAGCGTAGCCACTGGCAGTGAACACGTTCCCGCTCACCACTACATTGGTGATTGGGTTAGCCAGCCCGCTGCCAGCCATGCCAACGCCCACGCTGGTGACAACGTTCGTCAGGGTGAAGACGCTGTTCTGCACCACATGGCTGTGCCCACCTAACAAACCGACGCCCTGCGCGAAGTTGCTGATGTGCACATTGCTTACCGTTAAGCCAGTCACGCCGAAGGTGGTGGTGATGCCAATATTCGCGCCTGTGCCCACGACCGAGGTATTGCTAATGATGACGTTGCTCTGCGTGACGATGATGCCTGGCGACAGCGACTGGACCACGCTTTGCCCAGGCCCTGCTCCTGCGATCCTCACAGCTTTGCGCACCGTCACAGTCCCAGTGAACGTGCCGGGCGACAGGCTCAGAGTGTGCCCATTGGCAGTGGAGGGCGCATCCAACGCCGATTGGATCGTGCAGGCGACGCGCAGCGAGTTCAGGTTGGTAACTGTCGCGGAGGTCGGATTGATCAAGCGCGTGTCTGTCCCATTGTTGCTGAACGAGTTTCCGCTGAACGTGTAGCCACACAACTGTGGCGAGTTGCCGCGACCGAAGAACTGATCTGAGAGGTTGGATTGATCGCCATCCACAGTCGTGAAGGGCGCATACGGTGTGTGCCCAGCCTGTCCCTGCAGCCCCACCTCGTTGTTCTCGATGGTGTTGCTGATCACGGTCATGTTAGCCCCTTCGACGACGATGCCGAAGCCCTCGCTGGCGCTGGGTTGGGTGTAGCCGCGCACCGTATTGCCCTCGATCACCACGCCAGTGGGGATGTCCACGTTGTTCTCACCCGGAACCCATGCGCGGCGAAAGGCAGCGATGCCTGCCAGGTCGCGTAGTTCGCCTAGCTTGATCGTCCCGATCGGCGCAGTGAGCTCAACCGTGTTGCTTAGCACGTAAATGCTGCCGTCGCCGCTGGTCAGCCCAGTGCCATCGGGCAACTTGATCTCGATGCCGAAGCGTCCATTGTTGTAGAGCGTGTTGTTGTAGACCAGGTTTGGACCTGCACCCGAGGTCAGACCCACTGTGCCGATGCCGCTGTCGAAGTTGTCGCGCACTAAGTTGTGTGCGATCAACACGCCTGAGGCAGTGCCATCTTGCAGCTCAATGCCGCAACAGTTGTTGCTATAGACGTAGTTGTGGGTGATGGTGATGTGCTGCTTGAACTTGTTCCGGATGACGATGCCGTGCGAGGTGTTGAACGCTGCCTCGTTGTGGCTGATTGTCACGTGCTGCACTGGTCCGTTGAGGTAGATACCACCTAGGCAACTTGACCCAGTGTTTGAGAACACGTGGGTGTTTGTGATTGTGGTGAAGTGATTGCTCAGGGCGCCGCAGATGCCGCCGTTGTTGAAGCCCTGCACGCGCAAGCTGCTGATCGTTGTGCCTGTGATGCCGTTTGCAATCTGGATGCCGCTCATCGTGCCGGGCGCAGTCTTGAGGATGACCGTGCTCGTCGTTCCTGCGCCGACCAAAGTCAGGCGGTGCTTGTTGATCGTGACAGGGTTGTTCTGCGTGCCTGTGTAAGTGCCAGCCGCAATGTTGAGGGTGTGTCCAGGCTGCGTGTTCGGGTCGTCAATCGCCGGCTGGATGTTCAGGTAGCCGCGCCCTGTGTTCACATTCAGCACGCGCCCGCGATAGTAGGTGATGCGGTTGAAGAACAAGTCGTTCGTCGAGCCAGAGCCAGCGTTGGCGTTGAACAACCGCAGGCGGCTGATTGGTCCGGGATTGTTGCGCAGTGCGCCACTGACAGTGCTGCTCTGCCCGTCCACCAATCGAGTTAGTGTCGCTTGATAGGTTGAGGCAGTGGTCAGCGTGACGACGACGCGAATCCCTTCACGTGTGAAAGCTACGCCAGAATTAGTTGGTGTGTCGCCGTGAACTGTGTAATGAGTGCCGCCCCCGATGAAGTAAACCTCGAGCAAGTCTTGCCCACTGGCGTTCTGCAGCGCGAAACCGACTGTCCCGCCAGATTGGACATTCCCGTTGTCCATGAAAATCTCGAAGACGCTGCCCGGCGTGAATGAATCGTTGAAGGTGCGGATTGCGCTAGCAGTTTGTCCGCTGTTCGCGTAAAGCCCCCAAGCTCGATTGCCAGGCGCAGTGTTGATGTCACCATCGCCGTTGCTGTCGCTGCTTCCAGGATTGTTGTTGATTGAGTTGCCAACGAAATGTCCGTTCTGAGATGTGTTCCCTGAGGTCGTTTGGAGCGTCCACGCCCCCATGCCGAAACCGCCGTTGTCGCCTGTGTTCCAGCCCCCAGGTGGGTCGTAGGCAGCGTCGCTTGCAGTGTCCTGCGCTGTTGGCAGCGGCAGTTGCGCGTGCGCAGCGCCTGAAACGAGAAGTGCACCCGCAGCGGCAAATGTCCCAACCCACAGTGCCCAAGCACGCGGCTTGAACCTTGCTCCGCAGTGTGTTGTTGACGCCAAGTAGGCTGTTCGCGTCTGCAGGCGGATGCCTCCTGTTCGTATGTTCATGTTCAGGTTGTCTCCTGCTAGCAATATCCCTTTCTTCGCTCAAGCTGAAGGAGTGTCCAGTGGCTTGCGGCTTGCCCTCACACTCATCTCCCCTCCCTCAGGGAGGGGCACAAGTATGGCAGTATAACAAGCCCTGCCATCCATTCGCGCAGTCGCACCCTAGGCTAAGTGTATGGATGCGAAGCGGTTCGCACAAGGGAAAGATCTCCTCAACAGTCTCTCTTTGAACGAAATCATTTTTGATAGCGTATACCCAAGAGCTGGTCTCTGACAGGAGGCGAACAATCAGCGAGCAGCACATCCCACATAAGCTGCCTCCAAGCGAACGTGCAGACACGATTTGCAAAAAGCCTGGAATGCTGTATGCTCAGCTTCAGGGAGACAGCCTCACAGTGGACGTGCCAACCTCCGACAACGACTGGCTGCTTGCGGCGCTCTGCCACTTACCCTCGCACAGGGAGAGCATAGAAGGAAGGAAAGCGATACGATCTGCACTGTGTATTCAAGCTAAGCACTCTCTCGTGGTAGTTGCCTGAGAATTCACTGCATGGAGAACATTCTGGTCTGTCTCGCCTGGCCCTACGCTAACGGTGACCTGCATGTAGGTCACATCGCTGGTTGCTATCTTCCAGCGGACATCTTTGCGCGCTACCAGCGTCTAAAAGGAAATCGCGTGGTGATGGTCAGTGGCAGCGACTCGCATGGCACACCGATTGTCGTCCGCGCCGAGAAAGAAGGCAAAACGCCGCGCGAGGTCTTTGAGCACTATCACGCGCGCTTCTTGGAGACGCAGAAACTGTTGGGCATCTCCTACGACTTGTTCACGCACACCGACACGAACAATCACATTGCGCTTGCCCAAGAGATGTTCCGTCGCCTAGTGCGGAACGGCTATCTCTACCCTGCCAAGCAGAAGCAGCTTTACTCCGAGCGGCAAGGCAAGTTCCTGCCTGACCGCCTGGTCGAGGGCACATGTCCCTTTTGCAGCTACGACAAGGCGCGGGGCGACCAGTGCGATCAATGCGGGGCGCTGCTCGACGGCACACAGTTGATCAACCCGCGCAGCCGAAACTTCCCCGATGACGTGCTCACCATCCGCGAGAGCGAGCAGTACATGTGGGACTTGCCTGCGGTGCGCGAACAGGTGCTTGCCTACCTTGCTGACAAGGACAGTTACTGGCGGAGCACAGTGACTGAGTTCTCCCGCAGTTACGCCCGAGAGATGCAGCCGCGTGCCTTCACCCGCGACTTGACCTGGGGCATTCCGATTCCTGTCGAGGGAGCAGAAGGGAAATGCATTTACGTGTGGTGGGAGGCACTGCTAGGCTACCTGAGCGCGACGATTGAATGGGCGAAGATCACTGGTCAGCCTGACGCCTGGGAGGCGTTCTGGTATGACCCAAGCGCGAAGATCTACAACTTCATCGGCAAGGACAACATCCTCTTCCACACGGTGCTCTGGCCCGCGCTCCTCATCGGCATGCGCAACTTCGACAACAGCAATTCAGACCGTTGCTTTGTGCTGCCTTACGATGTGCCAGCAAACCAATACCTCAACCTCGGCGGGCAGAAGTTCAGCAAAAGCCTGGGCGTCTCACTAGACGCCCTCGACTTGACCCAGAAGTACGGCCCAGACGCAGTGCGCTTCTACCTAAGCACCATCCTGCCAGAGATGCGCGATGCAGATTGGAGCTGGAGCGACTTTGCCCAGCGCAACAACAGCGAGCTGTTGGCGAAGTGGGGTAACTTGATCCAGCGCGTGCTGTCGCAGATTTGGCGCAACTTCGAGGGGCGCATTCCCGAGCCAGGTGAGTTCACCGAGAGCGACCGCGCCCTGCTCGCCCGCGCTGAGCAAGCCTTCGCAACAGTTGGCGCAAAGTTAGAGGCTGTGCGCCTGCGTGAGGCGCTGTTTGAAGTGCTCGACTTGGCGACGGCGACAAACCAGTACTTGGACTTCGAGGCGCCTTGGAAGACGATCAAGACCGATCCCTCTCGCGCGGGCACACAACTTTACGTCGCAGCCCAGGTGATCGAGGCATTAACAGTGTTGTTTGCACCGTTCACGCCGCACCTCTCAGAAGCGGCACGGCGGCAGCTCGGCTACACCGATCCGCTGTTCGGCGAACCTTACATCGAGGAGATTGACGAAGGCGGGCGCATACACGCCGTGCTGCGCTACGACGCAAGCAAAGCCCGCGGACGCTGGGCGATGAGCGCCCTTCCCCCCGGACAGCCGCTCGGCGGCGAGCCTAAGGGATTGGTAAGCAAAATCGAGAGTCCAGCGACGCCAGACCCTGTTCCGTGACCACGTCATCCAACAGCACATCCCAACTTGCGACGGGGATCGACGGGACGGCTTGAACGGAGAAGGCAAGCCCAATTTTGGGCACGTCGTCGCGGATGCGGTGCAGAAAGGTGTCGTAGTAACCCGCGCCGTAGCCCAGGCGGGCATATTGCAGGCGACCGAATTCATCCCTGACTGGGCTAAATGCCAACAGCGGCACGAGCACTAGGTCTATCGCCTCAGGGGAGACCAAACGTAGCACTTTCGGCATACGCAGCCCTTGCGCGTCACGGATGATCTCGCTTTCGTCCAGCGTCTTGATTTGGGCGCAGGGGGTATCCGCGCGGCTGGGATCAACGATGGGGACAGCGACCCGCTTGCCTTGGTCGAGGGCGTGTTTGATGAGCGACGTTGTGTCAACCTCGCTCTTGATGGACAAGAACACGTGCACCGTCTGTGCCGCTTGGTAAGATGGCAGAGCGACGATGTGATCGCAGATCGCTGCGCTCCAGGCTGCGCGTGTCGCTTTAGGCAAACCATCGCGCAATACCTGTGCTTGCTTGCGCAAAGCAGCCTTTGTGCGCTGTATCTCGTTCACTGCCTCGCAGCGATGATAAACCAGTCGCCCCGACAGGATGCCTGCGCTTGGCGCGTGCAACAAGCAAACGCCCCCTTGAAAACCTTGATCAGGCAATGTTCAGTGGTTGGGGTCTGTCTGCTCAGCGCGCTGCTGCTCGCATGTCGGTCAACCTCCCCTGAGCCTGAACAGCAGCCTATCCGCATCGGCTACTTCCCAACTGTGCTTCACGCAGCAGCGTTAGTCGCCATCGAGCAAGGCATGTTCACTGCCTCGCTTCCACCCACAGCAACCCTAGAGTTGCGCACCTTCAACGCTGGACCAGCCGCGATCGAGGCGTTGTTTGCTGGCGAGCTAGACCTCGCCTACGTCGGGCCGAGCCCCGCCCTGAACGGTTTTCAGCGCAGCAAAGGGCGTGCGCTGCGCGTGATCGCTGGCGCCGCAAGTGGGGGCGCGCAATTCATCGTGCGCCCCGAGGCAGACGTTCGGACGCCCGCAGACCTTCTTGAGCGCCGACTGGCAACGCCGCAGCTTGGCAACACGCAGGACGTGGCGCTGCGGCACTACTTGCGCCAGCACGGGCTCAACCCCAACCCGTTTACGGGCAACGTGTCCATCTTTCCGGCTCAGTCGGGCGAGCTGTTCTGGATGTTTCGCCGCGGCGAAGTTGACGGCGCGTGGGTGCCAGAGCCGCTCGCCTCGCGCCTTGTCATCGAGGCGGGTGGAGTCGTCTTCGTGGACGAGCGCGACTTGTGGCACGGAGGGCGCTTTGCCACAGCGCTGCTCATCGCGCGCGCCGATCTCCTCCGTCAGCGCCCTGACTTCGTCCGCGCTGTCCTGCGCGCACACCTTGACGCGGTTACATTCATTCAGCGCTATCCTCAGCAAGCAAAGGCGCTGGTCAACCAAGGCATTCAGCGCGCAGCAGGCAAGCCGCTGCGCGCTGAGGTGCTCGACCGTGCTTTCAGCATGTTTGAGCCAACCTACGACCCCCTGGCAGACACAATTGCAGCGCAAGCTGAGCGCGCGGCTGAACTTGGGCTGCTGCGCTTATCGCCTGAAGAGCTGTCAGGATTGTATGACGTGCACCTGCTCAACGCGCTGCTGGTTGAGCGCGGCTATCCTCCCGTAAGCATCGCGCCATGACCAAAGCCGACTCTGTTCCCCCGCTGCGGCTGCGCGGTGTGAGCAAGACCTACACCGGCTCGAGCCGCGATGTCGAGGCGCTGTTGCCGCTCGACCTCGATGTTGCACCAGGCGAGTTTGTCTGTTTGCTCGGGCCGAGCGGCTGCGGCAAGTCAACGCTGCTCAACCTGATCGCTGGACTTGACCAGCCAACGACAGGGGAGATTTTCGTCGGCGACCGCCGTGTGACTGCCCCTGGTCCAGATCGTGTGCTGATTTTCCAGGACGGGGCGCTTTTTCCATGGCTGACCGTGCAGGGGAACGTCGAGTTCGGCTTGCGGCAGCTTGGTGTGCCGCGGGCAGAGCGCACACGGATCGCCCAGCAATGGATTGAGGCAGTTCACCTCGCCGGTTTCGAGCGCAGCTTCATTCATGAGCTTTCCGGCGGAATGCGCCAGCGCGTTGCCCTTGCGCGC
Organism: Thermoflexales bacterium; assembly: GCA_025054635.1. Taxonomy (GTDB): domain Bacteria; phylum Chloroflexota; class Anaerolineae; order J036; family Brachytrichaceae; genus DRWP01. Next base: position 4,911 of record JANWZM010000199.1, on the reverse strand, counting down.
GCGCTAGCGATCAACCCTGCCATTCTGCTGATGGACGAGCCGTTCGCCGCGCTCGACGCGATGACCCGCGAGCGGATGCATGCTGAACTCACCAGAATTTGGCAGGCGACGGCAAAGACGATCCTGTTCGTCACCCACAACGTTCGCGAAGCGGTTGCGCTCGGCGACCGCGTGCTGGTGATGGCGCCGCGACCAGGGCGCTTGATCGCGGATTGTCGAGTGACCTTGCCGCGCCCGCGCTCGCTTGAGGACTTCGCCCTGCTTGAGCAGGTGCGCCAGCTCACCGCCTGCCTGCGCGCTGCTTCAGCAGATAATGGCAAGGATGCGCTATGAGCTTGCGCTGCTGTAGTTCCGCAGCGCGCGCAACCACAGCCAGCGACTGCTGAGCAATGCCCCTACCGCAATCCCCAACCCTACAACTAGCATCGAGCGATCAAGCATATCGAGCGCTGCCTGCGCGGGGACTGTTGTGATGAACGCGATGGGCACAACGAACGTCAGCGCGAAGCGCAGCGCCCCTTGGTATGCCGTCACCGGCACACGCGCTGTGTCGAACGCTGAGTTAAACAGCTCGGCGAGGTTGTCGATCTGGACAAACCAGAACGACAGTGCGCTCATCGCTAGCCAGATGCTGTAAAGAATGGCGAGCGCCGCTGCAAGGCTAGCGATAAACATCAGCCCTGCTAGGAGATCCAGCCTTGCCCCGGAGAGGGTTAGCCCTGCGCCGACTATTATTACCCCTGTCAGCAGGTCGGATAACCCTGAGTAGCGCATGTAGCGCAACGAGCACAGAAATTGACTGTCAACCGGCTTGACCAGCACGAAATCCATCGTCCCCTCGCGCACCATGCTGACGACTTGAGAGAGATTTGGATACAGCAAGAACTGGATGACGCCCTGGCTCACAACAAACAAACCGATGACGATGAGCGTTTGCTCGTAGCGCCAGCCGCCAACTAAATCGGTCTGAGTGTAGAACACGGTTGCGCTTGCGACACTGATCCCCGCCCACAGCACCCCAAGCAGCGACTGCGACACAAAGTTTGCGCGGTACTCAAGTTCCGCCAGCAAACTCGCGCGCAGGAAAGTCCCGAGCAGGCGAATGTAGCGCGTCATGCGCCAAACGCAGCGTAACGGCGTATCCCTGTGCGCCAGACAACCCAAGCAGCAACGATGCCGAGCGCAGACCAGCCGAGCTGAGCCGCCAAGCCAGACGCGATGCCTTCAGTCGAGAGACGCCCCATCACAATCTCGACCGGGAAGTTCAGCAGGTAGGGGAAGGGCGTCCAGCGTAGAACGTCCTGCACGGCTTGAGGGAAGAGCGCCAGGGGCGCGATCGTTCCAGTGAGCACAAGCTGGATGCCCTCCATCCCTGTGGAAAGCGCAGTGCTCTGAGAGCTCCAGAACGAGAGAATCCCGATCAAGTAGTCAATCATGAAGCGGATGAGCCAGGCGAGAAAAACCGAGACGACGAAAGCGACCACGCTCAGCAGATCGAGGGCGAGGGAGATACCTGGTGTCAACGCCAGGGCAAGTGTAGCTATCGGCAGCACAATCGCCATCCGAAACCCCTTCTCAACCCAGTGCCAAGCGATCTCCTTGTGGACGGGGTGAATCGGGCGCAGCAACGCGGGGGAAAGCTGACCACTGCGCACCGCGTACTCCAGCTCCCACGAAACCCACACGGCGGTGAGGTTTCTGACCACCCAGCCGACGATGAAGTAGGCGACGAAGTCGCTGCTGGAGAAGCCACTAACAGGGCCTGCCCGGCTGATGCCCAACCAGACGGCGAGCATGATCATCATCAGCAGGCTGGTGCTCATCCAGATCACGATCTGGGCGCGGTACTCCAACACACTCGCCCAGCCTGCGCGCGCTAGGGCGAGGTAGGCGCGAATCCACCTCACGCGCAAAACTATACTCAGCGCGTGCTGGTGCGCGCGTCAGTTCCGCCCATCGCTCAGCTTTATCTCGCATGGCTTGCGCTGTTTTCCTTTTCCATGAGCTTCCCCAACGTTCTGATGAATTTCTACCTGGAGGCGCGCGGGTTTGACCGAATCCAGCTTGGGGTCTTCCACGCAAGCAGCCAGCTCGGCGGCGCAGTGATGCTGCCCGTCGCGCTGATCGCTTTCCGGCGGATCGGTCGCCGTGCAGCGCTGGTCGGAGGTGCCGGCTGGGCAGCGACAGCGCGCCTGCTGACGCTGCTTCCGCTGCCCTTCGAGGGCGTTATCGCCTTCGAGGCGATCAGTGGGCTTGGCACAGTGCTGTATAGCCTCGCCAGCGTCTCGCTCCTAGCAGATGCAACCCATCGCGCCAATCGAGCTCAGGTCTACGGCGCTGCCGATGGACTGCGTACGCTTGCGGTGCTCTTCGGTAGTGTCACGGCCGGCGCCCTACCCGGTCTTGCGGTGGCAACTCTGGGGCTGACCCCTGAGCGCGCAGAGGGGTATCGGGCTGCGTTGCTGCTCGCTTTTCTGGTTCGCCTCGCTGGCGTGGGGATCTTGTGGGGGATAGTGCGCCAGCCGGCGAGCGAGTCTGGGTTGCCCGAGATTGACCCTCTGCGCTGGTTTAGCCCGCCTGCTCTCCTGCGCCTGCGGATTCAGCTTTACGCGCTGGCGCTGCCGCTTGTCGCGTTGCTCTTCTCAGAGGCGCTTGTGCAGACCTTTCTCAACTTGTTCTTGCGCGAGCGGTATGGGCTGAGCGACCTGCAAATCGGCACGCTGCTAGGCGCAAGCGCAGCGATGAGCGCTGGTGCTGCCCTCGCGGCATCGCCGTTGAGCGCCCGGCATGGCGAGCGTGCGCTTATCTTGGTCTTCGGCATAGCAACTGCGGGGATCGTGACGCTGCTCAGCTTAACGCAAGCAAGCTTTGCTGGTGCGCTGTTGATCTTGGCGCAGGCATGTGCCACGCAGGTCTTGCTTGTGCTCTACCGCGTCTACGTGATCAACAGCGCCCTGCGCGAGGAGTACTTCATCATCAGCACGCTGATCGCCATCAGCGCAAACATCGGCCCGACGATCAGCCCAATCGTCGGTGGCTGGATCCAGCAAGCCCTGGGCTTTTCTGTGCTGTTCCTAGTTGCTGCTGCTGCGACGGCGGCTGCTACGGCGTTGTTTGCCGGGGTGACAGTTGCAAAGCTGCAGGCGCGTCTGGCTGCATCGCTGGCGGAGGTGGTTCTAGCCCGCCCGCGAACAGGTCGCGGATGATGTCTTCGACCGGCGGGTCCTCGAAGGTCAGGTCGTCTGGCTGAAGCTGGGTGAGCAACTGCCCAGCAATCTCGACAGCAGAAGCGCGCGGCACGTGGAGCGTCGCTGTGAACCCGTCGCAAGCCTCCACTTGTCCAAACGCCTGCAGTTGGGCGCAGGTCACAGGGCGTTCAAAGTGCAGGCGCACCACTTTGTAGGGCGCCATGCGCTCGATCAGCGCGCGAAAGTCGCCGTCGTAGAGCAGACACCCCTTGTTAATAACGATGATGCGCTCGCACAGCGCAGTCACATCCGCCATGTAGTGACTGGTCAGCAGGACAGTCGCCCCATGGCGGCGGTTGTATTCCGCGACAAACTCGCGGATGCGCGCCTGCATGGTGACGTCCAGCCCAATCGTCGGCTCGTCGAGAAAGAGCACCTTCGGGCGGTGGAGCAGAGCAGCGGCAAGCTCGCACTTCATGCGCTCCCCTAGCGAGAGCTTGCGCGTCTGCTTCTTGATCAACGGCCCGAGCTCGAGCAAATCGTCAAGCTCTCTGAGCGTTGCTCTGAACTCAGCCTCTGGAATCTCGTAGATCGCTTGGTTGACCAAGAAGGTCTCGATTGGCGGCAAGTCCCAGATGAGCTGCTGCTTTTGCCCCATCACCAGGGTGATCTGCTTCAAGAAGGGATGCTCGCGCTTGAACGGGGTGAAGCCGAGCACGTTGACCTCACCAGCGGTGGGGTAGAGCAGCCCAGAAAGCACCTTGAGCGTCGTCGTCTTGCCTGCGCCGTTTGGGCCGAGAAAGCCCACGACTTCACCCGGAGCGATCTCGAAGGAGATATCGTCAACAGCCTTGACGGTGCGATAGCGGCGAGCGAAGAACGCACGCACGCTGCCCATCAAACCAGGTTCCTTCTCGTGCACCTGATAGTACTTGCGCAGATGAGCAACGCGGATGTGGGGACTGGTCATGACTTAAAACATAGCGCCGAGTGGTCACACACTCGGCGCCTGAGCGTGCCCCAAGAGAGACTCGAACTCCCGACCTTTTGCTCCGCAAGCAAACGCTCTATCCAGCCTGAGCTATTGGGGCTACCGCCTCGAATTATAACAGGCTTGGTGCCAAATGGAAGGGAGGGGAGTGGCTAGTTCCAGTTGACACGTTCATGCTTCGTCCTGCTGTAAACCAATTTGCCACGCTGTGATCAACGCTCGACCAGCCCCTCCCAAGCAGGACAGCACGAGCGAAGAGCCCCCTCACCTTTCGACGCGTCTTCGTCTTGCTGCCGTTCGCCAGCGTCCAGCGCTTGTTTCAGGGACTGGCTGGAGTATGCCGCGGCTGAGCGATGAAGCGGTGCTTGCCGCCGACCTGCAGAGGATGACCGCGTATGCCACACAGACGGGCTGCTGGCGCAGGACGCGGTGCGCGCGGAAACAGCCAACAACTCTCCCCTAGAACCCTGCAGGCGAGGGGCTTCTCGCACATCGTGCGCCCAAATGCGCGCGGGGCGCAGCTCCACGCCGCGCCCCGCGCAACCTCATGCTCCAAACCGCGTGCCGCTCGTCACGGCTACTTCCGTCCTATCGGCACGAAGGCTTGCCGCGGCAGCACCGTCACATCCGCCGACTGGCGGCTGATCTGCTGGCTGCCGTCGCCGACCTGCACCGTGTTCTTCACCTGCGTGCCGCCCGCCTGAATCGTCGCCAGCGGCAGCCCTGTCACCT
>JANWZM010000182.1 GCA_025054635.1 Thermoflexales bacterium | reverse complement strand
CCACGCTGGCGACGCGCGAGGTCTCGGTCAATGTCAGCAGAGGAGAGTGGCAGACCCGCAGGCATGCCTTCCAGGATGGCAGTGAGTGAAGGGCCGTGCGACTCGCCGGCAGTGAGAAACCTTAGCATCGTGTTGAATCATCACTTAATCAGGGTGACAGCTCTCAAAACACGAGCGTTTTGCTTGAACCGTTCAGTTTCATTTGTGCCAACGCTCTAGCCTGGTGCGAACCAGGTCGTATGTTGGTAGCCCCTCCAGAGGCGAGCCAGTAGTAATCGTTTGCGCTGGTTATGCTTTGCAAGACGCCTCCGTGCTGCGGCAACCATGTGTTTTTTTAGCCACTTGAGCTTCTCGCGCATCTGGCTGATGCTGGTGCTGCTTGCTGGATGAACTTCAACCCATACAACCCTCGGGCGTCCTGTTTTCTTGTCCTGCAAGCCAACCGCGAAATCCCACCTTGAGTGATTCCCATACTGTTCCCTGAAAGCAGCATCTACGTCAACACTGCCGACTGCTCTGAACTGCCTTAGAGTGATGCTACTCGAGTTTGCCCCCAGCGCCTTCAACCCGGCTCTGTAGTGTGCGTGCAGCGATGGATTCGTCTTGCTGAGCGCGTTTCTGAACCAGTTAGATCCTCTCTTGGACATCTTCAGGGCTACTGACCAAATCCATAACAAACCTATTCGTTCGGCTCGCTAGCATCTCAAGTCCGCCCCACACCTGGTCATCGCGTTCGCTCTCAAGCGAGAGATCCGAGATATCCGCACTGTTGCCTTCTTGCGAGAACAGGTAGGCGCGGTAGTCCTTATGCAGCACGCTTGCGCACAGGCTCTTGTCTGGTTTGCCCATACCAAGTGCTCGAACCAAAGGCTCGATGCTCGCCCCGCGCTCCCGAGCAACTCGAATCCCCCAAATCAGCCCTAGCACATCTGGGGTGTGCGTTGAGATGCATACCCGATACCCGCGGTGGAGCAGCTCTAAGATCAGAAGCAAGACAGCACCAAGCGCCATGTCGTGCAACCCCATCTCTGGCTCTTCGAGGATCGCCCACTCGAGCTGTCCTCGTCGGGTGATCTTCGCAGGGGGCAGCAGCCAATACAAGCCCATCAGCAAAGGCACGAACTCGCGCTGTCCAGCAGACCAGACTAGGTATGGGATAGCCGGTGACCCGTCGCGTGTGTGCACGAGCCGGTTTTGGGAGCCGTAGCGATCCACCTGGAGGCTAAATCCGCAGAACAGGTGTTGGGACAGCAAATCCCGATAGGCTGCCTTCAAGCGATTGCTTTTCGGGAAGACAACAGGCAAACGGTTGAATTCTTGCTCCATAAGCAGGCGGAACGTCTCGCTGAAGTCACGCAGCGTGAAGGGGTCGCCAGGGGCAAATCCTTGAAACGGGCGGGGCCAGCCATTTGCAAGCGAGAGCACGCGCTGAGCTGGGATATAGAAGACGACTGGCTCTTTGCTGCGCCTGCCTTTAGCGGTGATCAAGCCTTCTGGGGCTAGTTCCCGACCGTTGAACACCAACTTGCTGTGCTGCCTGTCCCAGGCAGCGCCCATGCCTTCGCCGAGGTAGGCATCCAGGAAGGTGCTAAAGTCATCTCTGTTCCACTGAAGCCCATGCTTGCGCATCTGGTCGAGCACGTAGCCTGTGTCCAGCGCTAAACGAAGCAGCTGCAAGAACAGGCTCTTTCCCGTGCCCTGCGGTCCGACGAGCACGGTCAGGTCACCGAGTTCGACGTCCGCTCGCCGAATCGGACCGACGTGGTGCACGCTCATCGAGTGCGGACGCTCGCTCACTCACTGAATTTTAGTTTGACTCGCACGCTGCGAGGGCTAGGCGCATTGAGTGGTCAACAGGGCAGAGCGATGGGCAGCGCAGTTGGTCGGCAGAAGCAGTAGCTACAGCACGCTTAGGCGTGCCACCGCGCGCTATCCTGCGGCGCCACGGCTACGGTTTTACCTAGCGCAGAGAAATCCTGCACAGGTAAACGCTTTGCTCAGAGTATGCAAGAATTGAGGGCTAACGCCGTATGACGAATTACCTGATTCGCCGCGTTGTGTTGGTCTTCGTGATGGCTGTTGTCATCTCGTTGGCGTCGTTTGTGCTGCTTTACTCCGCGCCTGGCGGGCCACTCGAGCAGTTAGCTGCGCTCCAAAGCACCACCCGACGCCCTGACCCTGACGAGGTTGAGCGCATCATGAAGCGCTACGACCTTGACCTGAACATGATGGTGCGCTATCTGCGTTGGCTGGTAGGTCACCCGCGTGGGCCAATTGTGATCAACGGTCAGGAGTACTTCGGCGACCTGCAAGTAGGCTGCTTGAAAGAAGGTCAAGCGCGCTTGGTCTATCCCGATGGGCGCGTGGTCGAGATCAACTGCGCCAAGCCCGTATTTCTGCGAGACCTTGCGGGTCGCCCCGTCAGCAACGGTGTGCTTGCGCTGGACTTCGGACGCTCGCAGCAGCTTGCCCGTGAGCAGCCCGTCGCTGAACTCATTGAATCGCGGCTGGGCAACACCCTGCTGCTGATGGGGCTATCGACCTTCCTGGCTATCGCGCTCTCGATCCCGATCGGGATTTACTCGGCGGTGAAACAGTATTCGCGTTTTGACTACTTCTTCACCACAGTGACTTTCTTCGGTTCAGGGATGCCCACGCTGTTTACTGGGGTGATGGGGATTTTGATCTTTGCGCTGCTCTTCCAGCGGCTTGGCTTGCCCTATCTGCCCTCCGGTCTGGCTGTGTCGAACCGCGACGAGGTTGTGCCGCTGATCGGCACGATCAAGGCGGGCTCGCTGCTCGACCGCATCTGGCATCTGGTGCTGCCCGTCAGTGTGCTCACCTTCTTCAGTCTGGCAGGGTGGACGCGCTTCATCCGCTCGTCCATGCTCGAGGTGCTGCGCCAAGACTACGTGCGCACGGCACGAGCCAAAGGATTAGCCGAGCAGTTTGTCATCCTCAAGCATGCGCTGCGCAACGCGCTGATCCCGTTCGTCACCCTGCTTGCAAGCGTGCTGCCAACGCTGTTCGGCGGGGCGATCATCACCGAAAGTGTGTTCAACTGGCCCGGCATCGGTCGCTTGTTTATCAACGCGCTGACTGCAAGCGACTATCCTGTTGCGATTGCCTACGTGTTGATCTCCACATTTCTGACGCTGATTGGCTTCCTGTTGTCCGATGTGCTCTACACCGTCGTCGATCCGCGCATTCGCCTAACTTGATATGGCAACGACAAGCGTTTCCCTCCCCGCGAAAGCAACGCCTGCAGCGCTCAAAACGCGCTCGGAAAGTCAGTGGGCGATTGTCCTGCGCCGATTTCGCAGGCATCGCATGGCGATGATTTCGCTGGCGATCCTGTTGGTGATCTTCATCGCCTCGCTGCTCGCCCCGGTTCTCGCCCCGTTCCCGCGCGATGCCGTTGGACTCGCCCCGCGCTTCTCGCCGCCGCTCACTGTGCACGAGGGCAAGCTGCACGTGCTAGGCACGGATCACGTCGGACGCGATTTCTTCACCCGCCTGCTCTATGCTGCGCGCATCACGCTGAGCGTGTCGTTCTTCGTTGCGACCCTGGCGACGCTGATCGGCATGGCGCTTGGCGCGCTGGCAGGCTACTTCAAAGGCACTGTGGACAGCATCGTCATGCGCGCGCTGGAATTCATGGCGTCGATCCCAGACTTTCCGATTCTGCTGATCATTGCCTCTATCCTAGTTACCGACCCTGAGCTGCTGCCGATCCCTCGGTTCGTGTTGGACTTTCTAGGGACGCTGATGCTGCTCAGCCCCGTGGGCAACGAGCGCGCACAAGTGGTGGTGATCATCGTCGTGCTGACCGTCTTTGGGTGGACAGGTGCAGCGCGTCTGATGCGCGGGATGGTGTTGTCTGTGCGCGAGCGCGACTTCATTGAGGCTGCGCGCGCGCTGGGCGCGTCTGACGCCTGGATCATCCTGCGCCATGTCGTGCCTAACGCCTTTCCCCCGCTTGTGGTGAGCTACACCCTAAGCCTAGCTGGCGCGCTGACAGCCGAGACCGCATTGAGTTTCCTCGGCATTGGCATCACTGACCCAACACCGACTTGGGGCAACATGCTGCAATTCGCGACGAATTTCATGCTGGTTAACCCCTGGGTGCCCCTGATCCCAGGCTTGCCCGTTGTGTTTGCCTCGCTGGCGTTTAACTTCATCGGCGATGGGTTGCGCGATGCGCTTGATCCACGCTTGAAGATGTAGCTGCGCCTTTGCCCTGGAGAAGCTTTGATGACAACGGTGAGCCAAAGCACACAAGCTGAGAACAGCACATCCAGCGACCTGATGCTCGATGTGCGCGGCTTGAAGACCTACTTCTATACTGAGGATGGCGTCGTCAAAGCTGTGGATGGCGTTGACCTGTATGTCCGCCGAGGCGAGACGTTAGGCATTGTCGGCGAGTCGGGCTGTGGCAAGAGCGTCACCTCGCTCTCGATCATGCGCCTGATCAGCCCGCCTGGTCGGATCGTGCAAGGGCAAATCATTTTCGACGGCGTAGATTTGCTCAAGCTGCCCGAACGCGAGATGACACGCATCCGCGGCAACCGGATCTCGATGATCTTCCAGCAGCCGACCTCGTGCCTCAACCCAGTCTTCAAGATCGGCGACCAGGTTGCCGAAGTGCTCAACATCCACCAGGGCTTAGGTCGAAGAGCTGGCTGGGAGCGCGCTGTCGAACTGCTGCGCATGGTCGGCATTCCCGAGCCAGCCAAGCGCGCGCATGCCTATCCGCATGAAATCTCCGGCGGTCAAGCTCAGCGGGTGATGATCGCCATGGCGCTGGCATGTCAGCCTGAACTGCTGATTGCTGATGAGCCAACCACGGCGCTGGACGTGACGATTCAGGCGCAGATCCTCGACCTCATGCGCGAGCTGAAGGAGAAGACGGGCACGGCGATCATGCTAATCACCCATGACATGGGCGTAGTCGCCGAGATGTGCGACCGCGTCGTGGTGATGTATGCCGGTCAAGTCGTGGAGCAGGCAGACGTGAAGACGCTCTTCTCGCGCCCCCTACACCCCTACACGCAGGGTCTGCTTGGCTCAATCCCAGTCCTAGGGCAAATCCGTGACCGCCTAGACGTGATCCCCGGCACGGTGCCGAACCTGCTTGACCCGCCGCCCGCCTGCCGCTTCGAGCCGCGCTGCCAAGTGTGCGAAGGAGTTGCGCGCGAGCGCTGCCGCACCGAGATGCCGCCGCTGCGCGAGGTCGAGCCTGGTCATTGGGTGCGCACCTGGCTCTACGACTAGACCCTGCGAGGGATGCGATGAGCAGCAACACTAAGAACGAGACACTGCTCGAGGTCAGAAATCTGGTGAAGTATTTCCCAATTCGCGGCGGGCTGTTCCAGCGCGTCGTTGCTCAGGTCAAAGCAGTGGACAACGTGTCCTTCACGGTCAAGCGCGGCGAGACACTTGGCTTGGTCGGCGAATCGGGCTGCGGCAAAACAACGGTTGGGCGCACTATCCTGCGCTTGATCCCAGCCACAGGCGGGCAAGTGCTGTTCGAGGGCAAAGACGTGTTCAAGCTGGATGGGCGGGCGATGAAGGCGCTGCGCAAAGATATGCAAATCATCTTCCAGGATCCCTATTCCTCGCTCGACCCGCGAATGCCCATCGGCGAGAGCATCGCGGAGGGGCTGATGGTGCACGGTATGCGCGATGCACGTAAGCGCAACGAGATCGTCATCGAGATGCTGCGCAAAGTCGGCTTGGAGGAGTATCACGCCCGCCGCTACCCTCATGAATTCTCTGGCGGACAACGCCAGCGCATTGGCATCGCCCGCGCCTTGGCGCTGCGTCCCAAGTTCATCGTTTGCGATGAGCCGGTCTCCGCGCTCGACGTGTCCATCCAGTCCCAAGTGCTCAACTTGCTCAAGGACTTGCAAGCAGAGTTCGGCTTGACCTACTTGTTTATCGCCCACAACCTGAGTGTGGTCGAGCACATCAGCGACCGCGTCGGCGTGATGTACTTGGGCAAGCTGGTTGAGTTAACCGACCGCGAGACGCTCTTTCGCGATCCGCTGCATCCCTACACCAAAGCCCTACTCTCGGCGATCCCAATTCCCGATCCAACCGTCAAGCGGGAGCGGATGATTCTGCAGGGCGACGTGCCTTCGCCAGTCAATCCCCCACGCGGTTGTCGTTTTCACACGCGCTGCCCGTTCGCTGTGGACAAGTGCCGCGTGGAGGAGCCGCCGCTGGAAGAGCTGCGCCCAGGACACCTGGCAGCTTGCTGGGTCGCTAAGGAACAACTTGCAGCGCAGCATGCGCAGCCTGCGGCGGCTGCACTGTAGATGCCAGCTGAGCGTCTGCTTTCACCCCCATTCACCAAGCACACCTAGCCAACTGAACAGCGCCCACCTTGACGCAGTGGGCGCTGCTCTTGGTGCCTTGCAGCAGGGCGAGAAGCTGCAAGTCAGGCTTTGCGCGCAATCGGCACAATCGCCCTGGCTTTCGGCTCAACGGTCGCTACTTGTGTGTGCGCGCCAACCAGTTGGTTGTTCAGGTAGACCCTCGATGTGTTTGTGATGACCCCGACAACCAAGTTCGCTTTCACTGCGTAGGAGATAGCGTGGCTGGCATTGGCTGGAATGTCGCCCTGCCAGACGATGGCAGTCACCGATGACGACCCTGCCTCAGGAGCGAACGTGGTTTCACCACTTAGCAGCGCCATCAAACTACCTCCGAAGGGAATTCCACCTGAGGCACTGCCCACCACATAGGATGTGCCGCTGGGAACCGGCGCAAACATGAGCACACCCGTCGCATTGCCAGGACCGCTGTTGGTCACCGTGAAGGTGTAAGTAATGACGCCACCAGTTTGCACTGTGCTTGTGGACTGTGCCAATGTGCTCAGGCTGAAGTTCGCTGTGCCAGTGACCTGTTGGACGAAAGTCACCTGCCTGGTAGCGCTCAATGGTCCAGCAATTGCGAAAATCGTACCCACACCTGCTGTCGGCGGCGCAGTCAGCGTAACAGTGACTCGACCGCTTGCATCGCTTGTGCCCGCATTGGCAGACAGCGTCCCTTGGTTTGCCAGCAACGTGACAGATTGACCAGTGACTGGCACGTTGAGCTGGTCGAGCAAAGTAGCCACAACTGTCGTCGTGCTGATGCCGTTGGCGAATAACGTGCTGGGTGTTGCGGTGAGAGCTAGCGTCGTCAGCGTCGGGGTGTAGATGACGACCCGCGCACTGTCAGAGTCATACGCTGGAAAGTTCCCGCCGCTGGCAAACGCAGTCCACTCTGCCGTGTTCTCTGTGGTTTGGGTCAGCGTTGCGCTGGCAGTGACGAAGATCGTCGCCCCTGGAGCGAGGTTGTGGGAGAACCCGTTCAGCAGTCCGCCGAGCGCGGTGTCTGTCAAGGTGTGCGTAGAGAGCGTGATGTTGCCCGTGTTTTGCACGGTGTAGCAGTAGTACACCGTCGCGCTCGCTGTGGTGAGAGTAATCGCTTTGGTCGTCGCGCATCCACCTGGGCTCAGCCCGACCGTCTTGGTGAGGACGATCCTCGGGAAGTCCAGTGTGATGATGTCTGCCTCACGTCCGTGCCGAGCGTCGCGGTAGAGCAGCAGGATGCCCCGCTGCGACGGCGATTCTTGGTCGTTGTGAGGCACGGGGGTGATACTGAGCGTGCTGCTCGCGCCGATGGGCACTGGCTCTGGCGCCAGGCTGGTGGTCGTGCGTAAGTAAGCTGGGTTGACCGTCATGTAAGGTGTGCTGTCGGTGCAATCGAGTGTGAAGTAGTTGTCGCAGACCTGCACCCGAAAGTTAAACGGCTGCCAAGCAGATTGATTGGTCAGACTCAGTCCGATTCGGTTCGCTGGCACAGTCAAGATGGCGTTGCTGGAATTGAAGTCCGAGTCGGTGAAGAAGAACGCGCTGTATAGGCCGTTTGGCAGCGGGCCGACAAAGACCGAGTTAACCCCTGTGGCAGCGAAGCCTGTTTGCTCGGCGGTGTAGATCACGTAGTCGTCACTACCGTCACGATCCGTGTCAACGTAGATTTCGATCTCAACGGGGTAGTTCGGATGCGTGCGCGGCTGCCACAGGTTCACTGCGAACTGAACACCAAACTCTCCGGTGACTATCTCCACGGGGCGGACGCCAACGTAGCGTAGATCAGGCTTTGCCTTGTTGTCGCCACGCCCAGGCAGGGTGATGAAATCGCGCGGGCTGATCGCGGTTAAGGCAAAGGCGTCCACGCGCCCTGTTCGCGCGCCCTGCCCATTGTTCAGCGCAGCGGTGATCGTGGCTGTCGTCGTGACTACAGTGCTGGTCAGGGTTGGCGTCACGATCCCTGCTGCGCGGTGAGGCAGGATATGCCACGGCAGTGCAATGGTGTCGGTTATGTCGCTGATGAGCAGGTAGCCGTCGAACTCGAAGTCGCGCAGCAAGCTGCCATTCCCTAGCTGGCTTGGCGTGTAGCCCCATATAGGCAGCGCACCCGCATTGACCGTCCATGTGATGACAAATTGAGCGCTGGCGTTTGCAGGCACGGTGATCGTTGGCTGCACCGAGGGGAGCACTGCGCCGCTGAGTGCATCGTTGGTGTAGCGGAAGGTCGGCGTGATGGTGTACTGACGTGGGGTGTTGCTGTAGTTCCGCACCACGACGCTGCGCGTAAAGGTGTGCGTCCCCGTCAACAAGCGATGGTAGCCAAGCGATAGGCTGACACCATCAGTGTATGGCTCGCCGTTGAGGATTTGAGGATTGGCTGCCCATGCGGCTGTGGTGCTGGTGAGGGCTCGGTTAGCGCGCACCTCGCCGCTGCCGATGCGGCTGATCTCTGCCAGCACGCCGGGCTGCGCTGCAGGGTTGATGAACACACCGCGCGCAGCAGTATTCATCAGGCGCGCCTTGACCTCGGCTGGTGTCAGGCTCGGCTGTGCACTCAGCAACAACGCAGCAACCCCAGCGACTACTGGCGCTGCGCCAGAAGTGCCGCCGAACGCAGCTTGCCCTGTGCCACTGCCCGAACGCGCTGAAACCGAGGCGCCTGGCGCACCAATATCCGGCTTGACGCTGTTGAAGCTGAGGCTCGGACCGCGTGAGGACGAGCCAACCATGCTCCCTGCCATCGAGACGCTGATTAAGGGCGAGACCATGACCGTGACCACGTTGGTTGGGGTCTGGCTTTTGATCAAGTTGCCCTCATCCAGACGAATGATCAGCGTCTCAGTCATGTTGGTTCCGCCACCAAAGCTGAAAGAGGGCGGGTCACCGGGCACGTTGTTAGCGATCAGCACGCCGATTGCGCCTGAGATCACCGCGCGATTGACTTTCAGGCTTACGGCGCATTGCCCCCGGTCAATCAGGGCAACCTTGCCCGCTGGATTAGCTAGGTAAGGGTCTGCGGGAGTGCTGCTAGTCGCTGGGCAGCCGCGTCCGACGTAGGCGACTTGTCCTGTGAACCCGTTCACGATCGGTGCCCAGTCCACGGTTGCGGTGTTGGAATAACTCCCTGCGATCGTGATTGGCGCGCTGATCACGAGCGGGTAGGTCCTGACATTCGGCATCTGGGTCTGTGCCACGCTGAGCACTTCGGGCGCTGACGAGGGCGAGCTGACGATATAGGGACGGTCAGCGCTGTTGCCTGCTGAAGCCACAACGACGACGCCAGCGCGCACCGCGTTTGCGGCAGCCTCGCTCAAGTCGTCCTCTTTGTGACCGTAAGATGCCCCGAGCGACATGTTGATGATGTTCACCTTGTCACTCAGGTTGTTGTCGTTGTTCGGGTCGAGCGCGTAGTCAATCCCCTCTAGCAAAGCAATCCCATTGCAGCTTGGCGCCACAGCGCTGCACACCTTGACCGCATACAGCTTTGCGCCAGGCGCAACGCCACGATGGGTGTTGCTGACGTTTCGACCAGCGATGATGTCAGCGACGTGGGTGCCGTGTCCCCCTGCCGCCGGTGATGGACCGGGCGGAGCGTCAATCGGATTGGGATCCGCGCTGCGTCCGCCGTAGGTTGGCCACAGCTCGCCGACGAAGTCGTAGCCGCCGATGACCTTACTAGTAGGAAATCCTGTCTGAAGCGTGACGGTTTTGTTTTGGATGCTGTAAATCGAAGTGCCCCAGGCAGCTTGGAAGGCGGCTGCTGTGCCTGGTCCGCCAAGATTGGCATGGGTGTAGTCAATACCTGAGTCAAGCACAGCGACAGTGACGCCCGTGCCGGTGATCCCCAGTGAGCTATGCACAAAGCTCGCGCCGATGTAGGGCACAGTTTGACTCAAGTCGCGCTCGTAGTGGCGCACGGGGCGCACTGATTTCACACCAGGCAGTTGTCGGAGCGCCTCAATTTGACTTGCTGGCGCGCGGACAATCACCGCGTTCAACGCCTTGCTCACACGTGCCTCTTCTTGAGCACCTAACTGTGCAGCGGCGCGCATGAAAGCGTCCTGCTGAGAGGCAAGTTGTGCCGCGTAAGCAGCCTGCGCCGCTTCCGTTGCTTGTGCGCCAAACTGCTCGTGCTGCGCAGCAACAAACACAGCTAGCGGCGGGTCTTGCAGTTGCACCACTAGCTCGACCATCTCGCTGCGTTGAGGGTTAAGTGCTGGGTCAAGTTTTACTGGAAGGCGTGTGGGTTGCGAATCAACTGGCTCAACAGCAAGCAGTTCCTGCGTTACGGCTTTCGCCTCCACTGTGAGTGTCCGCATGCGCGCTGCCGCTTGTGTTGAGTCAGCCTGGGCAAAAAGCCTCGAGTTGTGTGCATAACTTGATAGCACTAGAGCAAAGCTGAGCGTTACAGCAATAAGTCGTACCGCCCATTGCCGACTGAAGAGATATGGTCTGTCGATCATGAATAGCCCTCCCATTTACTGCTGGGTTTAATCACTACTTAGAATTGTATCGAATATTTGGATCAGACAGAAGTTGTCCATCCGTGAGCCAAGTCCATCTCACGGCTTCCAGACGCTACTGGGTTTCTCGCAAGGTGCGCGCACACATCTGGCTTAGCGTTGCGCGCAGACTGGCGATTTCATCTGGAGAAGGTATCTCACCGTGACGCACATACTGCTTCTTGCGCTGTGCTAGCTCAGCCGCAGCTTGCAGAAAAGCCGCCCGCGGTTGAGGCAGTGCAGACAAGCGCAGCGCGCACAAGGCGTCGTAAACCTGTGGGGGGAGCACGCTTGGCACTTCATCAGCGAGGTAGGTCTTGAACATCTGCTGGTCGTTGCGGCGGCTGACGAAGCGCAAGCTCAGCAACAGCCCGAACAAGAGCGCGTAGTTCAACAGCGTGCCACAGATTGCGCTCGGACCGACCGCGCCCGCAAGCACGAGCGAGCCGTTATGGATAGCATGGGTCACAATCGCTGCTGCAAAGCCGCCCGCAATGTAGGACAGCTTGTGAGCATCTGTCGGCGCGTAGCGCGCCAGTCCAAACCCAATCCCGATCAACGAGGTGTAAAACCCATGCAGAAACCCAAAGACGATCACCCGAAGAAAGAACAGCTCCACCCAATCACCGAGCGTCTCTGTGTTTGCTAGGTAGAGGATGTTCTCAACATAGGCAAACCCAAAGCCGACTGTGGCGCCATACACGATCCCATCTACCCAGCCGTCGAACTCGCGCCGCCGCCAGAAGTACAGAAACGCAACAGCGAGTCCCTTGACCAGCTCTTCTGTGACTGGCGCGTAGATCACCGAGAGGATGACATCACTGCCCTCTTCGCCCAACAGCACCAGCGTTGGCACAGACAAGGTAAGTTGCAAGATCAGCGCTAGCAGCGCCGCGGGGACTGCACCCCACAGAAAAGCCGCTGCGACATACTTCGGCGGCTCTTTCTCAAAGTGATCGATGTTGCGAACCCAACGGGCATACAGCAACGTCGGGAGCGCAATCAGCAAGGCAGATAGTGGTAGCGGCATCTCTGCTTTGCAGACGCAGCCCATTCTAGCGAACATACGGTAGGACGGTACGCCTTGTTATGCGTTCGTGGAGTCCTCCCTATTGTGCCCGTGAGCGCGATCTTTGTGATTAAATCGAGGGCTAGAGATGCTCACGCTGGCAGACTTGAAGGATGTGCTGCAGGCAGGGAATAGCGCGCATGCAGCTATCCTCTCACCTGAACAAGCAACGACAGAGGCAGTTGCCGAGACCCTCGTCGCCTTTGCAAACGGGCGCGGCGGTGTACTTGTGATTCCGCTGACCGATGCGACGACCGCGCCGATGGTGCGCGAGCGCGCGCTTAGCGCATTGTTGCGCAGTCAACCGCCTCTGATCGTCCCTCTGCCTTACCTTCTGCCGAGCGACGCTGCGCCACAGGCACTCATCGTCGAAGTACCCGACGGTCTGCCGAATGTCTACGGCTTGGAGGGACGCTACCTGATCCGCGACGGCGCACAGAACAAGCCTCTCGATGGCGTAGCGCTGCACATGCTGCTGCTCCAACGCGGCGAAAACACATGGGAAAGCCTCTGCCCGCCCGACGCCATGGTTGAGGACTTGGATTTGGACAAGATATCTGCCTATGCGCGCGCGATGAACGAGACAGATTGGCTTGGTCTGCTGTTGCGGCGGGGTTGTGTGGTACGCCGTGGCTCAACCCTGCACCCAACTCATGCCGGGCTGCTGCTGTTTGGGCGAGCGCCACAGCAGTGGGTGCGCGGCGCCGAGATCCTGTGCGCGCGATTTCAAGGCACTGAGATGGGCGATGCGTTCGCGCGGCAGACGATCGATGGCACGCTGCCCGAGCAAATTCGCCGCGCTGAGGCTTTCCTCGCCGACCATCTGCCACGCTATGCTCGGCTGACCACCTGGCAACGCAGCGATGTGCCGCCCTATCCCCCTGGCGTGCTGCGCGAGGCGGTTGTCAACGCCGTCGCGCATCGTGACTACCGCTTGACGGGCAGCCAAATTCATGTGCTCATCTTCTCTGACCGAGTTGAAGTCCGCAGCCCAGGGCGGCTGCCTGGGCATGTCACGCTGGATAACCTGTTGCGCGAGCGCTACTCGCGTAACGAGGCGATCGTCCAGGTGCTAGCGGATTTGGGATTCATCGAACGACTAGGCTACGGGATTGACCGCATGGTGCGAGCGATGCGTGAGGCGGGGCATCCGGAGCCGCTCTTTGAAGAGACCGACGGCGGCTTCGCGGTCACTCTGTTTGCCCGTGCTCCCATCCGCGAGGTAACCCCTGCGGCTGTCCCCCTCTCGCCCCAGCAAGTGCGCATTCAGAAGATGCTTTCCTTCTTAGAGCAGCATGGGCGCATCACCAGCCGCGAGTACCAAGAGCTGTGCCCAGAAGTCAACGCCGAGACGCTGCGGCGTGACTTCAACGAAATGGTCGAGCGTGGCGTGATTCTGCGCATCGGGGACAAGCGGGGAACTTACTACATCTTGAAGTAACCCCTCGCGTGCGGCGGACGCGCCGCACCCAGCGCGGCAGACTGCTCCACGACCACAGAACTGCCAGCGCCGAGTAGTTATACTGCGCATGCACAAGCTGCACTGATGGAACTACAGGATTACCTGCGCATCGCGCGGCGACGCTGGTGGATAGTGGCGCTCGTGACGCTGTGCGCTGCGGCGAGCGCATTCGTGTTCAGCCGCCTACAGACCCCGATCTACAAGTCCTCGATGCGGGTCACCATCCAGCCTGCCCGCACCGACTTCGGCTTGACCCAATCGGCGAAGACGTTGCTCTCCTCCTACATCAGCATCATCCGCACTGAGAAGAATGCGGCTGAAGTCGGCAAGCGGTTGAATCTGGACTACTCACCTGCCTACATCTTCGGTCAGACGCGCATGGCAGACGACGCGGCGACGTTCGGCATTGAGATCGAGGTGCGCGACTACGATGGAGAGACAGCGAACCGCATCGCCTACGAATGGGCACAGTTGTTCGTCGAGTTCCGCAACAGCGACAACGCCAAGCAGCGCCGCGAAGACCGCGTTGAGGCGATCTTGGGCGACGCACCGCGCTACGTCCAAGATTTCCCGCGAACCAGCGTGAACACGGCTGCGGCAGGCATCGTCGGGCTGGTCGTTGGCACGCTAATCGTGGCGCTGATCGAATGGCGCGAGCAAGGCTGGGTGCGCGACGCGCGCGACGCTGAGCGCAGACTCGGGCTGCCGGTGCTGGCTGTCGTCAATGAAGCTTGAACCTGCCCAATGGGTAACCTCGTGATGCTCTCTGCCCCGAACTCGCCTGCGGCTGAGGCTTACCGCACGTTGCGAACGAATTTGACCTTTGCTGCGCTCGAAGCCCCGCTGCGCACCCTGCTGATCGCAGCGGCAGATGTCGGCGACGCTGCTGGCGTGACAGCAAACCTCGCAGTCGCCCTGGCAAATATTGAAAAGCGTGTGATCGCGCTTGATGCGAACTTGCGCCAACCTGCACTGCATACCTCCTTCGGCATCCCGAACGAAAGCGGTCTATCCGAATGGTTGGCTGACCCCAGCAGTGCTCCCGCGCTTGTCAAAGGTCCAGTCGAGGGACTGCACGTACTGCCCACAGGCAAGCGCGCGCTGGCGGCTGCAGACGCGCTGGCTTCGCCGCGCATGAGCGCTGCACTGGATCGATTGAAAGAAATGGCGGACGTTGTGTTGATGCTTGCCCCGCCAGTCGCGGCTTTCGCTGACGCAGCCGTGCTCAGCACACACGTTGACGGCGCTGTGCTTGTCGTTGTCGCAGGCAAGACCCGCCGCGCTCATGTCGAGCAGGCGAAGTCCCTGCTTCAGCGCGCCCAGGCGCGGCTGCTTGGCGCTGTGCTGATCCAGCCCTAGCCACCTGCTGCACATTTGAGCTGATGTACGAGTTCCACATCGCTCGTGCTGCCCGCGACCGCTACCAGTTCGACGAGGCGCTGTTCGAGTTCACAGGTAACGCGGTGATCGGCGACGTGCAGGCTGCGCGCGTCTTTGCACAGAAGCTCAACGACCGCCGCGATATGTTGCGTTACCCCACGCGATTCGTCAGCCCTGGTCAGGTCAACGCAATGGGGATCATTGACGAGGTGTGCCACCTCGTCGTGCGGCTTTACGATGACCACTTGAAGCAGCAGCACGGGATGCCGCAGCGCGCGTTTGCCCGGGCGCTCGACGCGCTCACGCAGCGCTTCGGCGCAACAACAGTCTATCAGGCGCTAGAGCAGTTCACGCAGCGCTTTCCGCCTGTCGCGGTCTATCGCGGTGCGCAATCACCAGCTAGGTATCTCGCGATGCACAGCATCGAAGCCCTCGAAGAAATGCTGATGCTCTGGCTGGAGAACGCCAACCCTGCCTTTCAGGTCTTCAGTGAGTTGTTTGACGACACCGAGCTTGCGCAGGGCACAGCGTACACCGCGCTAATTGAGGCGCTGCGTGAGTATTTCAATCAACTTCCACCCTTCGGGCCGGACAATCAACCACTCATTGACATGTTGCTTGCGCCAGCAAAGGCGTCGCCCAACTCGCTCGAAGATCAGCTTGCCTTTATCCAGCAGCGCTGGGCGCCGTACTTCGGTGAGGCGTTCGGTCGATTCTTTCAGCGCCTGCTGATTAGCTTCGACGTGTTGCGCGAAGACCGCAAAGCCGAGCTTGCGGGTGGCGTTGGTCCAGGACCGACGCCGGTACCGACGCTGGAGTCGCTGCGCGGCGTGTTCGCAACCGATGACCTGCGGATCGTTGAATACGAGGCATTCACCCCCGACCGCGACTGGATGCCCCGTCTAGTGCTGATCGCAAAGAACACCTACGTTTGGCTTGATCAGCTTTCGCGCAAGTATCAGCGAGCAATCACCAAGCTCGATCAGATCCCCGACGAAGAGCTTGACCAGCTTGCCCGCTGGGGAATTACTGGCTTGTGGCTGATCGGGTTGTGGGAGCGCAGCCGTGCCTCGCAGCGGATCAAGCAGATCATGGGCAACCACGACGCGATGGCATCTGCTTACTCGCTCTACGACTACACAATCGCTGCCGACCTCGGGGGAGAGGAAGCGCTCAACGACCTGAAAACACGTGCCCAGCAGCGCGGGATTCGCCTCGCCAGCGACATGGTGCCCAACCACATGGGGATCGACTCGCGCTGGGTGATCGACCATCCTGACTACTTCCTCTCCTTGCCTTATCCGCCTTTCCCCTCATACACGTTCAACGGTCCTGATCTTTCAGATGACCCGAGGGTAGGCATCTTCATCGAGGATCACTACTACACGCGGACGGACGCCGCAGTCGTGTTCAAGCGGCTAGACCGTTGGACTGGCGAAGTGCGTTACATCTACCACGGCAACGATGGCACTTCGATGCCGTGGAACGACACGGCGCAGATCAACTACCTCAACCCCGAAGCGCGGGAGGCTGTGATGCAAACCATCCTGCGCGTGGCACGGATGTTCCCCATCATTCGCTTCGACGCAGCGATGACACTGGCGAAGCGCCACATCCGTCGGCTGTGGTTTCCTGCCCCTGGTGAGGGCGGCGCGATCCCCTCGCGCGCTGGACATGGCTTGAGCGCCGAGGAATTCGAGCGGCTCATGCCCAACGAGTTTTGGCGCGAGGTGGTTGACCGCGTCGCAGTCGAAGTGCCCGACACGCTGCTGCTCGCTGAAGCGTTCTGGCTGATGGAGGGCTACTTCGTCCGCACCTTGGGCATGCATCGCGTCTACAACAGCGCCTTCATGAACATGCTGCGCGACGAGAACAACGCCGGCTACCGCAGCGTGATCAAAAACACCATCGAGTTCGACCCCGAGGTGCTGCGCCGCTACGTCAACTTCCTCAATAACCCAGACGAGAAGACTGCCGTCGAGCAATTCGGCAAGGGCGACAAGTACTTCGGCGTCACCACCCTGATGTGCACGATGCCCGGCTTGCCGATGTTTGGGCACGGGCAGATCGAGGGCTTCGCCGAAAAGTACGGCATGGAGTTCCGCTACGCGCGATGGTGGGAGACGCCAGACGAGGCGCTGATCGCTCGGCACGAGCGCGAGATCTTCCCGCTGCTGCGCCGTCGCCACTGGTTTGCTGGCGTGGATCACTTCCGCCTATACGACCTTTACACCGAGGATGGCACAGTCAACGAAGACGTGTTTGCTTACTCAAACTGCTACATCGCGCCAGAAGGGTCGAAGGTGCACACCTTGGTGCTGTACCACAACCGCTTTGCGACTGCCCGCGGCTGGATTCACACCTCGGCTGCATTTGCCGTGAAAGACGGTGAAGCAAAGCGCCTGGTTCAGTCAACCCTCGGTGAGGCATTGGAGCTGACAGACGATCCCCGCCGGTTCATCATCCTCCGCGACCACGTCAGCGGACTGGAGTTCCTTTACCCTAGCCAAGAGCTGATCCGCAAAGGGCTGTTCGTCGAGCTACACGCCTACGAGCGCCGCGTCTTCTTGGACATTCATGAAGTTGTGGACGACGAGCAGCATCCCTACGCTCGGTTGCATGCGGTTCTTGGCGGACGCGGTGTACCAAGCGTCGCGCGGGAGCTTGCCCGGCTGCACCTCGAACCGATCCTTGTGGCGTTCCGCGCTCTGGTCAGCCCAGAACGGCTGCGCCTGTGGAGTAGCAACAAGGTCGAGCTGCGCCTCCAGGCAATCGCTGGTCTAGAGACAGATGCGCTAGCGCTGCTCGAGGCAATTAAGGCTTACGTCAATTCGCAGAGCAACGCTAGGCGAACCGCGCGCGCCATCGTTGCTGATGTCCGCGCATTAGCAAACGCCGACGAGGACACCCTCGGCGGGCTATCTGCCGACGCACTGACGCGAGCGATGGTGCTCGCCTGGGCGAGCTGTCGGCGTCTCGGCGACTTGGTCTCCTTCGCCGAGGGCGAGGCACAAAGTCGCGTCTGGCTACGCGATTTGCTGCTCGAGGAGGCGCTGCGCGATGCCTTCGACGAGTTCGGCGTGGACGCTGACACAGCAAACCGCGCAGCGCTCGGCGTTGGCTTGATGATTACACACAGTCGTGTTGTCCTCACAGATGCATCCGAAGCGCACCTGCGCGCACTGCTCGAAGACCCTGACGCCCGAGCGCTGCTCAACGTGCACACGTATCGGGGTGTCGAATACTTCAACAAAGAAGCCTTTGAGTGGCTGATCCAGACGCTTGGCGCTGCTGCGCGCG
>JANWZM010000170.1 GCA_025054635.1 Thermoflexales bacterium | reverse complement strand
GCTGTGCAAACGCAGGAGGGCGAGATCGTTGTCCGCAGCTTGGAGGATGGCAGAGTCCGCGCGCGAATTGCTGCTCCTGAAGGTCAGGCATCTCGCGCGCTGCTGTGCCTGAGCAGCGACGATCGCCGCGTCGTCTTTTTTGATGCTGGGCGATTGCGCGTGCATGACATTGAGCGCGACCGCGAGGTAAACGCGATCGCGCTGCCGCGCGGGGTCAGCGCGACGAGTGCCTGCGACAACGAGCGAAGCTGGGTCGCCGTCAGCGCTGGGAGCAGCCTACGCGTACTTGACCTATCAGGCGCTTCCCAATTCAGCACGACGTTAAATCTGGAGCAGGGCGAGCGCGTGCGCGCGCTGGCGCTCGACCGCGCAGCGCGCCAGGTTGCGGTGCTGACTGACAGCCAGGTTACAGTGTGGGACTTACCCGATCAGCGCGAGCGCACCTCAGCACGCCTCGAACGCCCCGGGTTGCTAGCGCGCTTCTCGCCCGAGGGCGAGTTTCTCGTCATCCAGTTCGACGGCAGCTTGCAGGTGCTCGACCTGCGCCGCGAAACGTCGCGCGCGCTTACCTTTCCTCCAGGCAGTGTGTTGGGGTTTGATTTCCTGCCCAGCGCGCCGGTTCTCGTCAGCGCAGCGATGATCCCCTCTGAAGACACTGCCGACCGCGCTGGCGCTTCTCGGCGGTTCGTGCGCGGCGAGCTGGTCTTCTGGAGCCTCGACACAGGGCGCGCACTGCGCCGAATCGAGACTGAGTCGCCTCTGTGGGAAGTGGCAGTGGATGCGAGGGGTGAGCGAGTCGCCGTCGGCGACACCAGCAACCGCCTCACCGTGTGGGGCTTGCCGTGAGGTTAAGACAACGCGCCCAATCTGATCTGTGCAATCACTCGCGTCGTAAGCGCAAAGCTTGGATCAGGGAACTTGGTTTTAACTAAGGGAACATCGCAACCTGCGAGAATACGGGCGAACCGAGCCGTGCTTTCTCGGCGAGCATCTGTGGAGGACGCAGAGGCGATGGAATATGCAGAACAACCGAAGGAGGCTAATCACTCAGATGTACATCACCGCTAGACCGACTTGCGTAGCTGTTGACCTCCTGGGGATTCCGCAACGCTGCGATGTAGCGCAGTGGCTACCTCTATCAATCATGCCATCCCTCGTTGCGTGAAACCGACCATGCTCCGTTCTCTCAGAATACGCTTATTGCCCCCAGAGGCTGATCCAAGGGTTGACCTGTCCCGCGCGTATGCGCTGTGCGACGAGATCACGCGCGACCACTCCAAGTCGTTCTACTTCAGCACAGCCTTCCTGCCTGCGCAGAAGCGGCGCGCGATCCGTGCACTGTATGCGTTCTGCCGCACCACCGACGACATGGTGGATGTGCTGATGCGTGGTGAAGCGGAAACCCGTCATCACCTAGACACCTGGCGCCGCGCTTCGCGGCTGCGCTCGGAGGAGCAGGAAAACCCTGTGCTTGCGGCTTGGACTGCGATTCGGGACGCCTACCGCGTGCCTCAGCAATACGTCGAGGAGCTGATTGACGGTTGCGAGATGGATCTCACTATCCGCCGCTACGAGACTTGGTCGGCGCTGCGCCGCTATTGCTATTGCGTCGCCAGCACGGTTGGGCTTATCAGCATGTGCATCATCGGTCTGGTGGACGACTCGCCCGAGCGCTTGGAGCAGAGCAAAGCAGCCGCAATTGAGCTCGGCGTGGCGCTGCAGCTCACCAATATCCTGCGCGATGTGGGCGAGGACTTGCAGCGCGGGCGCATCTATCTGCCGCAGGAGGACATGCGCCGCTTCGGCTACACCGAAGAAGACCTCGCTGCGGGCGTCATTGACGACCGCTTTCGCGCGCTGATGCGGTTTGAGATCGCGCGCGCGCGTGAGCTTTACGCGCGCAGCCTGCCCGCGATCGCTGCCCTCAAGCCTGATGGACGCCTTGCCGTCGCTGCCGCAGCGATGCTTTACCGAGATATCCTCGACAAGATCGAGGAGAACGACTACGACGTGTTCACCCGCCGTGCGCACCTGACTTTTGCTGGCAAGCTCCGCCGCATGCCCCGCATCCTATGGACCGTTCGACAGCTCAGCTCCCGTTGACCTACGCCAACGTGCTTTCAGCCGGGCGGCTGTCCATGGGTCTGCTGGCAACCTACGCACTCTCAATGCCCGCATATGCGCTGGTGCGCTTGAGCGGGGATGAGGAGGCACTGAGCATCAGCACAGCATTCACTGCGCTGCTGCTGTTCGCCTTCTCCACAGCTCACGCGACGCAGACGCGCGGTGCGCTCAGAGCAAGCCAGATGCTCGCCGTCGCCTTTGTCATCGCCTTGACCATGGAGTACCTGGGCAGCAAACACGGGTTGATCTTCGGCGCATACCGCTACACCGAGCTGCTCGGGCCTAAGGTGTTAGGTCAAGTGCCGTTGATCGTTCCGCTGGCGTGGTTCATGATGCTGTATCCATCCTGGGCTGTTGCTGGGACGTTGACTTCATCCCCTCTGTCGCGCACGCTGCTTGCCGCAGGGGCAATGACAGCGTGGGATCTCAGCCTAGATCCGCGCATGGTCGCCGATGGCGCCTGGGTCTGGGAAGACCCCGGTGCACTACACTACTTTGGTATTCCGCTGAGCAACTTTGTCGGCTGGTTCATCACAGCTTGGCTGATTTACCTCGCCTGGCTGACGATTGATCGCGCGCCCCAACCTACCCATCCGTCAGCAGCTGCTCTCCCTGTCCTCGCCTACGCCATCGTCTGGGTGGGCGAAAGCGTTGCCAATGCGTTGTTTTGGGGCGGCCCGACGATTGCCGTGTGTGTCTTCCTTGCCATGGGGCTATTTGCCGTGCCCGCTCTGCTGCGGCTGCGACGGAGCCTGCTCCTCACGCCAGCGACGGGCTAGGCGGCGATAAGTGTCGAAGGTGTACCAAGCCATCAGCAAGCTCAAGCGCAAGCCGTGCAGCCCGTCTACGTAGCCGCGCAGGGTTAGAAAGCGGCGCCGAAACTCGCGCAGGGGCTGGAGCACAAAGTTGTGCGGCTTGGGGCGAATCCCGCGCTTAAACAGGATGCCTGCCTCGAACTCGGCGTAGCGGCGCTGCTTGGCGTGGAACTGCGCTAGGTTGTCGTAGTTGTAGTGGATCAGCGGCTGCGTTAGCTTGCCCATCTCGCCTTGGAACTCCGCGACCTCGTGCACCTCGCGGCGCGGGTCAAAGCGCGCTCGCCCGACGCGAAATAGGCGTGCCTGATGGTCGGGATACCAGCCCGCTCCGCGCGTTAGCCGACCGAACAAGTAGTTGTGCCGTGGCACGGCGTACACATCGTGCTGCGGCGCCTGCAAGACGGCGCGGATCTCCTGAGCAAGCTCAGGCGTGCAGCGCTCGTCGGCGTCCACGAAGAACACCCATTCCAACTCAACTGCCTCCAGCGCTGCGTTGCGCTGCTGCGCGTAGTTCTGGAATCGGTGTTGGATGACCCGCGCCCCCGCGCGCTCGGCAAGCGCAACCGTGTCGTCAGTGCTGAACGAGTCGAACACCAGCCGCTCGTCCGCCCATGCCAGCGTCGCTAAGCAATCAGCGATATGGCGCGCTTCGTTCAAGGTCAGCACAACAGCACAGACGCGGTTCATCGGCTGGGCTTGTCCTTGCCGCGCGCACTGCGGTAGAGGCGGATCGCCACCCGCTCCAGCGTCGCCAAACCAGAGGGGATCTTGTCGTTAATCTCAGCTAGGAACGCCTCCAGCTTCTCGCGCGCGTCAACGATCTCGATCACGATTGGCAGCCCACTGGAGAGCTGCTCGATCTTGAAGGTGTGGATGACGCTGTTTGCGCCGTAACCCATCATCCCGCGGAGCACCGTCGCGCCAGCCAAGCCCTGCTCGCGCGCGCGAAGCACGATCCACTCGTATAGCGGCTTGCCGGCGCAGCGGTCGTCTTCGTCAATGAACAACCGCAGCAGATATGCTTCCTCCGCGTCGAACATCGCTGCTCCCTCAGTCACCGCCAAATCGCGTAGGCTAACGTCCGCCCTAGCCAGACGCTGCCAATGCCGAGCACGACGTGCGCTACTAGGTTGAGCAGCGCTGACAGCCCCTCGCCCCCGCGCAATAAGTTAAACGTCTCGTTGCTGAAGGTCGAGAAGGTGGTGAACCCGCCGAGGATGCCGGTGAACACCAACGCGCGCAACTCCGGCGTGAACGCGCTGCGCGCTTCGGCGAGGTATGACAGAAACCCGATCAGCAGACAGCCGAGCACGTTGACGCCCAGCGTGCCGAGGGGAAACAGCTCGCTGCGCGCTAAGCGCTGCACATAGCCGCTAAGCCAGTAGCGCAGCACTGCGCCGATGAATCCCCCTGCGCCGATTAGCAGAATCCTCAACATGGCTTGATCACGTTTTCGGCAACTTGGCGAGATGAGGCTTCAGCGCGTTTTCCAGTTTGTCCATCGCCTCGACCATCGCGGTTTGCAGCGCGTCCCATTGGTCATAGTTGCTGATCCCGCCGAAGGTGTGGATCTCATGGGAAATTCGGGATGCGCGCTTGTTGTCCAGACGCTGCCAAACCAAATGGCTGCCGAAGCTCGCCTCAATCGCTTGCCAATACTGGCTCAGCGCATCGAAGATTTGCTTGTTCTTCTCGCTGTCTGTTGTGTCGATGTAAAGCTCCACCCGGGCGTGATCCTTCAGGGCAACATACGACCACTGCACCCCTGTCCTGCCTGCGCCAGCGCTGATCCAATGGTCTTTTTTAGGGGAGACGCCCGAGAACAGATTTGATTGCCCGCGCGCCTTGTCTAGGAGCTGCGCCCAGAACTCCAGATACTGCTTGTGCCGTTGGGCAAGCTCCTTGCGCTGCTCGCCAACTTGCTGGCTCGTCAGGCTAGGCGCAGCAACGACTGTGAAAAGCGGGGCTGGCGGCGAGTCGTTGATCCGAACCGCCTCGACCTTGATGAGGTAGAACGCAGCATCGGCAGGCAAGGTCTCGTTGAGCCACTCCACCGCCCTCTCGTGTTCTGGGCGCGGGTCGCTGGTGATCCAGATCGCGATCTTTGCATCCTGGTTGCTCATGTAGGTGATGAGCTTGCCCAGATGGTCGTGGTCGGTGGCTTCCAGTTGGTTCTCAATCACCACTAGGCTGCCCTCGCCATCCTCAGCGAGGATGTCCACGGCGAAGCTGCCTGTTGCCGCTTCTCTTTCGATCAAAGTGAGGCTCAAGCCTGTGACTTCCTCGATCTCGTCGAGATGATCAGCAAGCCAGCGGGTGAAGTCCTGCGCCTCGTGGCGCCAGATCTCGCGCAGAGGAACACGGATGAGACGACCAATACTTTTGGGTATGCTCGACATGACTCTCGCTCGTCAGATTATCTGTCGCCGCGCGCACCAGGTCGGCGACTACATGTTGCGCCCTCCCTTACACCCATCGCCCTGTGAGAGAGGAAATGAAGGTGAGGGCAGTGCGACAAGCCCCGCTATTGCTAGCGGATGACGCTGACTGGCTGGGCGCGATAACCCATCGCGCCGTTGCCGACTTGCCCGCTACCGTTCAGCCCCCAACATTGGACGCCGCCTGTGCGGGTTAGGGCGCAGGTGTGGTACCAGCCTACCGCCACAGCTTGCACGTTGCTCAAACCCGACACGGGGACAGGGATGCTGCTTTGGACGACACGCTGGACGCCAAGCTGACCCTCATTGTTGCTGCCCCAGCACGCTACGCTGCTGGCGACGACTGCGCAGGCATGGCTTGTGCTACTGGCTGAGATTGCTTGTGCGTTGCCACCTAACTGCCGAACTTGGACAGGCTCAGGGCGGGTCAGCGTTGTGCCATCGCCGAGTTGACCAAACCTGTTCGTCCCCCAGCAGCGCACGCTGCCATCACGCAGCAGCGCACAGGTGTAGCCATCGCCGGCGGAGAGTGCCTGCACATCAGCCCCAAGCCCGAGGACGTCCACTGGCGTCGGGCTAAATCCGCCTACGCGACCATTGCCGAGCTGAGCAGAGGTATTGCTGCCCCAGCAGCGGACGCCGTTCGCCAGGAGCGCGCACGTGTGACTACTGCCTGCCGCCAAGGCGCGCACGCCGCTGGTTAGGCTGGGCACGGACACAGGCAGCAGCCGATCCGTCGTCGTCCCATCGCCAAGCTGACCATCGCGATTGCTTCCCCAGCACAACACCCCTCCGGCAGCGGTCAGAGCACAAGTGTGCTGGCTGCCTGCCACGAGGCTCTGCACGTCGCGGGGCAGCGTGAGCACCCGCTCGGGGGAGCTCAAGTTATCAGTGGAGTTGTTGCCTAGTTGACCGGACTGGTTTTGCCCCCAGCACAGCACGTCGCCACTGTCCACTAGTGCGCAGGTGTGTCCGCCTCCTACAACGATGAGGCGTGCGCTCCCGCTCAAGCCTAGCACAGCGACGGGTGTAGCGCGGCTTTGCTGGCTGCCGTCCCCAAGCTGTCCGTAGCCATTTGCGCCCCAGCAGCGCACGCTGCTATCGGCTGTCAGCGCGCATGTGTGCTCGCTACCAGTAGCAAGGGCGCGCACTGCACCTGTCAAACCACTGACACTCGCGGGGGCGAGCACCTTTGCTGCTTCGCCGTTGCCGAGCTGACCTGTGTCGTTTAATCCCCAACAACGAATTTCGCCGCGCTGCACCACAGCACAGGTGTGATACAAGCCTGCGCTGATTGCGCGCACGTCGCTCACATCGCGCACGGCAACCGGTGCTACGCGGTCACTGGTCGTGCCATCGCCAAGCTGCCCCAAAGCATTCGCCCCCCAGCAGCGCATTTGATTGTTCGCTGTCAGCGCGCAGGTGTGGTATCCACCAGCGGCAATCACACGAACGTTGCTCAGCCCTTGCACAGACACAGGTCTTGAGCTGCTCCCCATCTCCCCGTTGCCGAGCTGACCATTGGCATTGTTGCCCCAACACTGAACCGTGCCGTTGTCCAGCAAGGCGCAGGTGTGGCGCGCGCCGGCGCTGATCGCTCGAGCTGCGCTGCTCAGCCCGACGACCTCAACAGGCACAGTGCTCTGATCGCCATCGCTGCCGAGTTGCCCTGCGTCGTTGCTGCCCCAGCACCACACCTCCCCAGTCTGCACGATGACACAGGTGTGCAGCTCGCCTGCGGCAACCGCTCGAGCTGGCTGACTGAGTTGAGGCAGTGCAACAGGGGTGTTGCTGGGATCGGTCGTCCCAATGCCGAGTTGCCCAGAATTGTTTGCGCCCCAGCATTCGACAAGGCCGTCCTCCAAGAGGGCGCAGGTATGGTAGGCGCCAGCGGCAAGCGCACGCACGCCTTCGTCCAGATAGAGCGCACCGACAGGGACGTTGCTGTTGATCCTGCTGCCATTCCCAAGCTGACCGTCCAGGTTGTTCCCCCAGCACTGAACTCCGCCCTTTTCTGTGAGCGCACAGGTGTGATACCAGCCCGTTGCAATTGCGCGCAGATTGCGGAGCTTCACCCTGCTTGGTCTGGCGCGATCGTAGTTTGTCTCCCCGTCGCCGAGCTGACCTTGGACGTTGTAGCCCCAGCAGAAGACCTCACCTGCTTCCATCAAGGCGCAAGTGTGATATGCACCGAGGGCGAGCGCTCGAGCGCCGCTCAAGACCGCGCCCTGCGGGTTGGGCGCAGCGGTGCGGCTGCCATTGCTAGAGGCATGTATGCCCAACGCTATCTTGCCTTGGGTAGTAGGCACTGCCCACAAAATCGCTCCAAGTGCAAGCACCGTTCCCACTCTGATTGTGTTCATGCTTACGATCCTCATCCAACGGCGAAGCAATCAACCTCACGTCCGCGGGTAGCAAAGGAGCGCAGCATGTGTGTCAGTGCCGTGCCACCACTTTGAACTCTTCCAACGAGCCCCGCAGCAAGTGGCATTATAGGCATACGACCCAGCCCCAAGTAGAAGATGTGTTCGACGCTAGCGCGTTGTGCGTGCCTGGTCAGGGAGTCCACGAAATCGGCATTAACTCGAGCACATACTGTCTTGGAGGAACACGCTTTGTGATCAGCGCTTGAAGGGCGGTTCAAGCCGTGTTAGGCATAGATTAAGTCTCACCCCAGCTTTACCTGGCGTTCCGCCAACGCTTACTCCCTTTTGCATCTCGTTTCAGGCTCAGGTCAGCTTGAACTCACATGCCGCGCTAATGATCTCTCGCGGCTTGTGGACTGACCCACATTCTGCCGAGACAGAGAGCCGTTGAGCACAGGTAAGGAGTGATAAACATGAACAAGAGGATACTCGCAGCAAGCCTTGCAAGTGCGCTGATTCTGGCTGCGTGCGCTCCTGTCGCACCAGCTCCAACACCAACGCCCGTGCCGCCAACAGACACGCCAGCTCCCACGCCAACACCAGAACCGACACCGACGCCAGCGCCGACCCCCACACCGCAGGCGCGTGACATCGTTGACACCGCGTTGGCGGCTGGCTCGTTCAATACGTTGGCTTCCGCTGTGCAGGCGGCTGGCTTGGTCGAGACCCTGAAGGGGGAGGGGCCATTCACTGTCTTCGCCCCGAACGATGACGCCTTCGCCAAGCTTGACAAGGCGACGCTGGACAACCTGCTCAAGCCTGAGAACAAGGACCAACTCGTCGCCATTCTCACCTACCATGTCGTCCCCGGCAAGCTACTCGCGGCTGACGTAATCAAGCAGACCAGCTTGAAGACCGTCCAAGGCGAGGAGATCACCGTCAAGGTCGAGGGGAATGATGTATTCGTCAACAACGCAAAAGTCATCGCCACAGACGTTCAGGCTTCGAATGGTGTGATCCATGTCATCGACACGGTGATCCTGCCGCCCTCGCTGGCGCAGCCGCAGGAGAAGGACATCGTGGACACGGCAGTTGCCGCAGGCACGTTCAACACACTTGTCCAGGCAGTGCAGGCAGCCGGTTTGGTCGAGACCCTCAAAGGCGAAGGTCCATTCACGGTGTTCGCGCCGACCGATGAGGCGTTTGCAGCGCTCGGCAAGGAGACGCTGGACAACCTGCTCAAGCCTGAGAACAAGGACACGCTGGTCGCCATCCTCACCTATCATGTCGTGCCTGGTAAGCTGCTGGCAGCCGATGTCGTCAAGCTCACGCTCACGAACACCGTGCAGGGTGAGCCGATCAGCGTCCAAGTCGTGGAAGGTAGGGTCGAGATCAACTCGGCGCGTGTGCTCACAGCCGACGTAGCTGCAAGCAACGGCGTCATCCACATCATTGACGAAGTGCTGATCCCGCCCTCACTGGTGAACAAGCTAGGCCAGGACATCGTTGAGGTTGCTACAGGTGCTGGCACTTTCAGCACGCTGCTCAAGGCAGTTGAGGCAGCCGGTCTAGTCGAGACTCTGAAGGGAGAAGGCCCCTTCACTGTGTTCGCGCCGACTGACGAGGCGTTTGCAGCGCTCGGCAAGGAGACGCTGGACAACCTGCTCAAGCCAGAGAACAAGGAACAGCTCGCAGCGATCCTCAGCTACCACGTCGTCCCACGCCAGCTTGTCGCAGGTGAGGTGATTCAGCTTGCAGCGATCACCGACACGGCTGCAGCGACGATCAAGACCGTTCAGGGCGAGCTGCTGCTGTTTAGCTCCAAGGATGGAGAGGTGTTCGTCAGCGGCGCCAAGGTCATCACCACGGACATCCGAGCGCGCAACGGCATGATTCACGTGATAGACAAGGTCATCCTGCCGCCGTCAGTTGCGGGCGACAAGGACGTGGTTGACACTGCAATCGGCGTTGGCTCGTTCACCACGCTGGTGCGCGCAGTCAAGGCAGCCGAGTTGGTCGAGACGCTGAAAGGGAAGGGCCCATTCACGGTGTTCGCCCCGAACGATGAGGCTTTTGCCAAGCTCGACAAGGCGACGCTGGACAACCTGCTCAAGCCAGAGAACAAGCAGCAGCTTGCCAACATCCTCACTTTCCATGTCGTCCCCAGCAAGCTACTTGCGGCAGACGTGGTGAAGCAGACCAAGATCAAGACCGTGCAGGGGCAGGAGGTCACCGTCGAGGTCAAGGGGAATGATGTGTTCATCAACGGCGCAAAGGTGCTGAAGACCGATGTGCTAGCGACGAACGGCGTGATCCATGTGATTGACACGGTGATCCAGCCCAAGTGACCAACAGGTGCTCACTACGGGTGCAGCTCGGCAGTGCTTGTTGAGCTGCACCTGTCCCAAGCTGAAACTCGACTTACACACCAGAAGATACGGAGGTTTTGCGATGAGCGAGATGAAGACCATTGTGGACATTGCAGTTGAAGCTGGTTCGTTCAAGACCTTGGTGCAAGCCGTGCAGGCGGCTGGTTTGGTGGACACACTGAAGGGCGAAGGTCCTTTCACTGTGTTCGCACCGACCGATGAGGCGTTCGGCAAGGTGGACAAGGAGACCCTGGAGAGCTTGCTCAAGCCCGAGAACAAGGACAAGCTCACTGCCGTGCTGACCTATCACGTCGTCCCCGGCAAGGTGATGGCTGCAGACGTGGTCAAGCTCACGAGCGCCAAGACCGTGCAAGGGTCGGATGTCACCATCAAGGTCGAGGATGGCGCTGTGTATGTCAGCGGTGCGAAGGTGATCCAAACCGACATCATGGCATCCAACGGCGTGATCCACGTCATTGACACGGTGATCCTGCCGCCAGGCGCATAGCCTCAGACCGAAGCGAATAGAGAGCGGCTCACCATGAGAGGTGAGCCGCTCTTCGTCTAGGTTGCTTACGGTGAAAGTGCTGGGAAGAAAGGTATGCCTTCTAAGCTCATCGCGCCCATACCTGCCGCGCCAGGATTGCCGAGGAAGTTCCAATACAGCGACAGGTTGGAATCACCGCCAAACTGGACATACTCAATAACGATCCCTCGATTCCCCTCCGCCAGCGCCGCCTGTGTCGTAAAGGTGCGCGCGGACTGCTCGCGGAACTCGTTGATGATGAGGTTGCCGTCTATCGAGAGCCGCACGCCATCGTCCACGCGGGCGACGAACTGATACACCCCCGCTCGAAATGGTCGCAGTTGAGTAAATCGCGCTGACCAGAACGAGGCAGGCACGCCCGGCGCGGGAGAATTGCCGCGCCAGTTGAACCGCAAACAGCAATGCGTGGTAACAAACACGGGTGCACCGCTCAAGGTCGGGTTGGAGAAGTACTCCGCTCGCCATGGACCGTTGTTGAACTCCCCGTCGCTGGGTTGTCCAGGCTGTCCTGGCAGTGGGCCGAGTCGGGTGAAGCCGAGCCGAATATTTGCTTGACCGCCGTACTCTACATAGTCGAGCCGAACGCTATGCAATCCAGCACCCAGCGCCGCGTCGAAGCTGCGCTGCTGTTGTCCAACGAAGGTGTAGAAGTCCAGCACGAGTTGGTTGTCAATAAACAGGCGAAAACCATCGTCAGCGCTGACCGTGAAGCGCCAGACGCCGCCGGGAAAGTTCAAGTTGCGCACCCATCGGGCAGAGAAATTGTCCGGCTGGATTCGCGACAGGTCGGGTGAGCCGAATCCCCAGTTGTAGCTAATCGTCCTCTCATTGCGCACGAGCGAGGCTGGACCGGACTGCAAGGTGTTGTTCCAGTACTCAGCGTACCAAGGCCCGCCAGATGGTGTTGTAGGATGCGCTGGCGCGCGTCGCGGAATGCACAAGCGCTGACCTACAGAAATGCGCGTGGTGCGCAGTCCATTCGCTCGCTGGATGGCTCGGACGGTTGTTTGGTAGCGCGCAGCTATCTCCAGCAGCGTATCGCCGCGCTGCACAGTGTAGTACAAACAGTTCGGGTCGGCTGCCCCTGCAGAGGGTGTAGACGCTGCACGCGCTGCGGGCGTTGCCGCAAGTAACAACCCAGCGAGGAGAGCAACACCCAGGAGAGTGCTGAGGAGGTTTCTTTGACCTGAGGGACGTATTTGGCTCATCGTTAAGATACCTCTCAGGGATTGTAGCAGCACCCTCGCGCCAAGGGGCACGTAGAATCCTTTGTATGCGCAGCGCAGAGGGCGACTCGCTGCTCGGCGTGCCGCCCGAGATGCCGATCCAACCGCGCCTCTCGATAGCCCGCGCCGCAACGCTGACTTCTTTCGGCAACCTGAGCAGTCGCATTGTTGGCTTGGGCCGTGAGATGGTCAAGTCGTTCTACTTTGGCAACGGTCAAGCCGCAAGTGCGTTCGAGCTTGCTGCGAACATCCCCACCCAGTTCTACGACTTGCTTGTCGGCGGCATGCTCAGCTCCGCACTTGTGCCGACGTTTAGCGCGATGGCAGACCCGCGGCGCGACGGCTTGCGCGCGTTCGGCGAACTGCTCGGTGCGCTGATCGGGCTTGCTTTCGCGCTGCTGAGCGCGCTGATTGCTCTGCTCTGGCTCGCTGCCCTGCCCATCGCTCGCGTCATTATCGGCGGGCCAAACCAAGACGCTGAGATGGTCGCGGCACTGCTGCGCATCACAATTCCCGCGATCCTGTTCTTGAACCTCAGCGGCATCTTGACCAGCGCGCTGCATGCGCGCGGCAAGTTTGGCTTCACAGCGTTCACCGCAACGACCTACAACCTGGTGATGATCGTCTGCGTGGTGCTGCTCGAACCAGCCTTGGGGGCACAGGCGCTTGCGATCGGGTTGCTCAGCGGCAGCATCGCCCAAGTATTGATCCAACTGCCCGGCTTGCGCGGCGTGCCGCTCAGGCTGTCGCTGAACTGGCGCTTGCCTGGTGTCGCCCAAGTGATCCGACTGTTCTTGCCAGTGGCAGGCGGACTAGCACTAGCACAGATCGCTGTTCAGGTGAGTTTTATCCTCGCCTCGCGCATCAGCGCTGAGGGTCCAGCGACCATGCGCTACGCAGCGCAGGTGATTCAGTTCCCGCTCGGCATGGTGGTGACCGCGGTTGCAGCTGCGATCTTGCCCGCGTTGTCTGCTGTGCATGGCGAGGACTTCAAGCGCACCCTGGCACAGGGGCTGCGGTTGGTCTGCGTGCTGATGGTGCCAGCGTCGGTCGGGTTGTATGTGTTAGCGTCGCCAGTCGTCGCCTTGCTGTTCGAGCGCGGCGCGTTCACAGCGGAGAGCACGGCATACACAGCCTCTGCACTGCGCGCGGCGATCCCGGGGCTGCTTTTCGCGGCAATAGACATCCCACTGATCTATGCCTTCTACGCGCAGCGCGACACACGCACACCGACGCTGGTCGGTATCTTCTCTACGCTTTTCTACTTTGCGCTGGTCGGTGGGCAACTGCTGCTCGAGGCGTATGCCAGCCGACCGTTTACGTTAGAAGACCTGATCCTAGCCAACTCGCTGAAGACCGGCTGCGACGCTGCCTTAATGGGCATCCTGCTGCGACGGCGGATTCAGGGGCTGAGCGGCTACGGCATCGGCAGCTTGCTGGTCAAAGTTGTTGGGGCTTCGCTCGTCATGGCAGGCGTAGCTTGGCTGGTGATGACTGAGACAGTGCAGCGGTTTGCTGTCGCAACGTTCGTTAATCATCTAGCGGCGGTGGTGCTGCCGGCTGGGCTCGGCGCAGCGACCTATCTAGCGATCGCTCGCAGTCTAGGGATCGCCGAGGTGCTGCATTTGCAGCGCGTTGTCGCGCAGCGGCTGTTCAGCCGATAGCCGCGCAACGAGGAAATGTTTTGGTGCTGATCAGGATGGACGCGAGGAGCGCAGGGGCGAGTAGGGCACGGCATCGCATGCTCTGCATTCGAGTCCAGACACTCCCGCGCCTCAGTGCGAGTGAGGCTGTGACCTAGAATCAAGCCTCATGCACAAAGCAGTCAATCGCGCTCGGTCATCTGTGCATCTGGGAGCGAAGTCGCTCTTGTGTGTGTGCGCGCTGGTTTGGATCAGCCTAGGAGCGCACGCCCAGAGCGTCGAGCACATTGTTCAACCTGGCGATACGTTGCTTGCGCTTGCGGTGCGCTACAACACAACCGTGAGCGCCATCCAGTCCGCGAATAACCTTGCCAATCCTGACCACCTTCAAGTGGGTCAGCGCCTACGGATTCCAGCGCCAACTGGCGCGCCAGTGCCGCGCACGCATGTGGTTCAACCGGGGGATACCCTGCTGGCGCTTGCACTGCGTTACGGTGTGTCAGTCGAGGCACTTGTGCGAGCTAACCGCTTGGCGAACCCAGATCAGCTCAACGTCGGACAGCGTTTGGTCATTCCTGCTGACGCGGCTTTGCCCAAGGCTGAGCCGACAGCCGTTGTGCTGATCCCGCTCGTGCCTGTTCCTACCCCGACTCCTGCTGCTGCGCAGATACCCGCACGTCTTTCGAGTGGCGTGTCAGCGGGCGACATCGAGGGGATGCGCCAGGCGTTGCTTTTGCTGCACAACCAAGCGCGCGCTGCAAACAGCGTGTCACCCCTGATTTACTCCAGCGTACTGCAGCGCGCCGCCCAGGCTCATGCGGACGACTGCGCTGCGCGCGGTTCGTGCAGCCATATCGGCTCTGATGGTTCGCGCAGCAGCCAGCGCATCGCGCGTGCAGGATATTCCGGCCGTATCACGGGTGAGAACTGGGCTTGGGCGCGCAGCGTCGAGCAAGCCTTCGAGATGTGGTACTACCGTGAGATGCCAAGCGGCCCGCACCTGAACAACATCCTCTCCCCGCGCTACGTTGAGGTCGGCTTTGGGATTGCTGCGGGGCGCGGTGGCTACTACTTTGTTGTGAATTTCGGCGCGCCCTGAGCCAATGCCTCACAGCTCTGCCGTTAGCGTGCTTTGGACGAGCGCGCGCGGCTCTGTCTCTGGCGTTAGCTCAATGACCTCGCCGGACTCACCAATCACGTAGAACTGCCGCTCCACCGCCGGCATCATCGCCTGCGCCGCCCCCTGCCGCCACGTCGCAACCACCCTCGGCGGCACTAGCTCATCCCGCTCCGCCCGCCGCTCTCGCACCAGCACCCACGCCACCACGCCCCCCATCGCCACCACCAGCCCTCCGCCCAACACCACCCCTGCCAACACCGCCAACACCCCCTCGCTCAGCCGCAGCCCAACCACCGCCCCCAGCGCCCCACAAAAACTCACCACCCCAAGCCCAATCAGCCGCCGCATCCCTCACCTCCCGTCAATACACGTCCGCCAACGCCGCCTGAAAGCGCACCACCTGCCCCCCGCTCACCGCCACAAAGTCCCCGCTCCCCAGCAGCCGCTCCGCCCCCGTGCCCCCCACTCCAGCCGCCACGCGCGCGTCTTCGGCGCTCACCACCCGCCCCACCAGTCGCAGCGGCAGGTTTGCCTTCAACAGCGCCCCCACCGCCCGCGCCGTCGGCTTCTGCGTGCACACCACCAGGTGTATCCCTGCCTCTCGCCCCCGCTGCGCCAGCCGCGTCAGCAGCCCGACCGTCTCGCTGCCTCCAGTCTGGCACACGTCGGCGGCTTCGTCCACATACACCACCACGCGCGGCTGCATCCCGCCGCCGACCGCGCGCCGTTCCATCACCTCGACCACGCGCTGCAGCGCGGCGCGTGCTGCCTCGGGCTCGCGCGCCACAGGCAGCAGCAGATGCCGCCCCAGCGCCCGCGCGAAGCGCTCGTCCACGCTGCGCTTGGGGTCAATCACCACCAGCCCGACCTCGGCGGGGTGATACTGCGCGCACAAGCTGAGGGCGATGCTGCGCGCTAGCATGGTCTTGCCGCTGCCGGTGGCGCCGGCAATCAGGGCGTGGGCGACCTCGGCGGCGGCGAAGTTTGCCATCAGGACAGCCCCGTCCTGCGCCAGCCCGAGCACGGCGCTGCAGCCTGGGGCGCGCTTGACGCGCTTGAGCAGGGCGGACAGGCGCACCACGCTGCGCTGGGCGCGGGGGATGTGCAGGGCGAGGTGAGTGCCGTGCTGCACCAGGCGGATGTTGGCGTTGCCGAGCGCCAGCGCCAAGTCGGCTTGCAGGGCGCGGAGCTGGGTGACCTTGACGCCTGGGGCGGGGCGGAGGAGCATTTCGACGAAGGTGGGGAGCACCTTGCCGCCGACGACCTGGGCGGGGGCGCGGCGCTCGCGCAGGACGGCTTCGATGCGGTCTGCGGTTGCGGACAGGGTGTGATACATGGCGTGCGACTCCAGAACAGGCGTTCTATGCCCGCGATTATCTAGAACGCATGTTCTAGTGTCAAGAGGTTTTCGCGAAA
>JANWZM010000168.1 GCA_025054635.1 Thermoflexales bacterium | reverse complement strand
CGCGTCGTCAACCAGCCTAGCGGCGATCTGCCTGACCCTGCTGAGATAGCCGCCGAGGTCGAACCGATTCATGCTCGCTCGGTTTGGCTGTCTGCCCCTAATGAGGGGCTCACTGCGCGCATTGACTTGATTGAGGGTGAGGGCACGGTGGTGACGCCTGTGGACTACAAGCGTGGTGCTGCACCTGACCTGCCCGAAGGCGCTTGGGAAGCCGACCGCGTCCAGCTCTGCGCGCAGGGCTTGATCTTGCGCGAGAACGGCTTCACCTGCGACCGAGGCGTAATCTACTACGCCGCCAGCAAAACCCGCGTCACCGTGCCGTTCGACGACGCGTTGGTCGCGCGCACGCGTGAGCTGGCTCATGGTTTGCGCGAGATGGCAGCCCGCGGTCAGATCCCGCCTCCGCTAGAGGACAGCCCCAAGTGCCTGCGCTGCTCGCTAGCGCCGATCTGCCTGCCCGATGAGGTGAACTGGCTGCGCACCCCCGAGGCGGAGCGCCAACCCCTGCGCCGCGTGCTGCCACGCAGCGACGATGCTGCGCCGCTCTACGTGCAGACACAAGGCGCGCGCGTCACGAAACGCGGCGAGGTCTTCGAGGTTTGGCTTAAGGATGAGCGCCTAGCAGAAGCGCGCATCGCTGAGACCTCGCACATCGCCTTGTTCGGTGGGGTGAACATGACTGTGCCAGCGCTCAACGAGGCTTTTGACCGAGGGATCGTCGTCAGCTTCTTCACCTACGGCGGCTGGTTCAAGGGGATCGCACACGGACCAGCGCACAAGAACGTCGCATTGCGCATCGCGCAGTATCGCGCCGCGTTCGACCCGCAGCGCTGTCTGAAGCTAGCCCGAGCGTTCGTCGCCAGCAAAGTGCGCAACGCGCGCACGCTGCTGATGCGTAACCACATCAACCCGCCCAAGGATACCTTGGAAGCCCTCAAGAATTTCGCTCAGCAGGCAGCGCAAGCGCCTAGCCTTGAGGTGCTGCTCGGCATCGAGGGCAACGCTGCCCGCGCTTACTTCAGCGCGTTCAGCGGGATGCTCAAGCCGAAAGGCAAGGCGAGCTGGGCATTCGACTTCAACAGCCGCAATCGCCGTCCGCCGACAGATCCAGTGAACGCGCTGTTGTCCTTCACCTATGCTTTGCTCGCCAAAGAGCTAACTGTTCTGGCGCACCAATGTGGGTTTGACCCCTTCCTAGGCTTCTACCACCAACCGCACTATGGGCGACCAGCGCTCGCGCTGGATGTAATGGAGACCTTTCGACCGCTGATTGCAGACTCTGTGGTGCTTACAGTGATCAATACCGGCGTAGTTACACCGCAGGACTTTGTGCGGGCTGGTCCATCTGTTGCACTGTCGCCATCAGCGCGCAAGGCGGTGATTGAAGCATTCGAGGCGCGGCTGCGCGGCGAGATCACCCATCCGCTGTTCGGCTACCGCATCAGCTACCGACGTGTGTTGGAGGTGCAGTTGCGTCTGCTCGGGCGCTGGCTGCAAGGCGAGATCGACGAGTATCCGCAGTTCCTAACGCGGTAGCAGCTATTGACCGAAGATCTATCTAGCAGCAAAGGACGCAACCGACGAGGCTAAATCGAGTGCGATGCGGACGGTTTACATCGTGACCTACGACGTGAGCGACGACAAGCGCTGGCGCAAGGTGTTCGAGGTGATGAAGGGATATGGCGACCACCTGCAATACTCTGTCTTTCGGTGCTCTCTCTCTGCCCGAGCCAAGGTAAGCTTGATGGAGCGCTTGTCGCAAGTGATCAAACATGACGAAGACCAAGTGCTGTTCTTCTCGCTCGGGTCGGAGGATAGCTTCGATGCCTCGCAGATTGAGGTGCTAGGGCGGCAATGCGAGCCGCCCCGTCGCGGTGCGATCGTGGTCTGATGAGGGAGTAGCACGTTAACAACGGAATACGTTTAGCGCTGCCTTTGCGAGCGGCGCAATGACGGCTGAAACACGAGGCGGCGCTCGCGGGAGCGGATCAAGGAGAAGCTTTGGGCAACATCGAGTG
Organism: Thermoflexales bacterium; assembly: GCA_025054635.1. Lineage (GTDB taxonomy): Bacteria > Chloroflexota > Anaerolineae > J036 > Brachytrichaceae > DRWP01. The sequence continues at coordinate 413 of JANWZM010000168.1, read as the reverse complement.
CATGGGCATCTCACTTCGTGCTGCCTAGCTTGCTTTGAGTCGCTCGGCGACATGTGCGTGATGCACCACTGGGTGGTAGAATCTAGCAAGGTGAGTGGAATTGGCAAGGCTTTGTGGTGCTGTGAGCCTCTTGTACTGGTAGGTTTTCACCCACTGGCGCGAGTGCCGTTGATCCGCGTGAAAAAGCGCGGCCCCATTGAAGCTGGCGCGAATGGACGCGCGGCAGGCAGGGCGAAGCAGGGTTGATCCGCGTGAAAAAGCGCGGCCCCATTGAAGCGACCTGATACCGGGCGCGCTCTCCACGAGCCTCAACGGTTGATCCGCGTGAAAAAGCGCGGCCCCATTGAAGCTTGGGAGGCTTGAGGTTTTTCTGCGCGAGCATCCCGTTGATCCGCGTGAAAAAGCGCGGCCCC
>JANWZM010000087.1 GCA_025054635.1 Thermoflexales bacterium | reverse complement strand
GTCAATTACAACGCGCTCATCGCTGACCCAGCGCCCCACGTTGCGGCGGTCAACCGCTTTCTCGGCGGTGGGCTCGATGAGGCTGCGATGATTCAGGCAATTGACCCCAGCCTCTATCGCCAACGCGCCTAACTGCCATGCCTGCGCCGTTCAAAGTCAACCGCTTCTTGCTCGATGTAGGGATCGACACTGGGCTTGCGGTATTCGCGCTATGGCTGAGCACGCTGATCCGCCCCCTGTTGCCCTTCGGTCGTCGGCTGCGCGAAGCGGATGTGGACTGGCCGGTCTACCTGCTGGTCGCGCTGGTCTGGGCAGCGGTCTTTCCTCACTTCAACCTGTATGTGCAGCGCCCGCATCGGTTGCGGCACACGTTTGGCGCGCTGGTGCTGGCGACAGGGATTGCGCTGCTGATCATGGCAGGCGCGCTTTATCTCACCTTCCGCGAGTTGTCGCGCTTGCAGTTCATCACCTTTGGCTTGATCACGCTAGTGCTGCTCAGCGCGGCGCACCTCGGGCGCGCTGTCCGTCGGCGGCGGCAGGACGAGCAATGGCGGGTGCTGATCGTCGGCGCGAGTGAATTGGGCAAGGCGCTCGCTGAACGCTTAACCGCTCAGCCTAGCAGGGTGCGCGTGATTGGCTTCCTCGACGATGCTCGCCCCGCTGGGTCGCTTGTCTGCGCTGGCGTGACCGCGCTGGGCAAAGTGGACGACGCCGCGCGCATTGCTGACGAGCAAAGCGTAGACGAGGTGATTCTGGCGTTACCACGCGAGCACTACCCCCGCCTGCTCGAGCTGATCGCCGACTTGGAGGCGCTGCCGATTCAGCTCAGCCTCGCCCCAGACGTGCTCGACCTCGCCTGGTTCTTGACCCGCGTTGAAGACCTCAACGGGGTGCCCGTGCTGCGCCTGCGCCAATCGCCGCTGGACGGACCGATACGAGCAGTTAAGCGCCTGATGGACTTGCTCATCGGCGCAACGATGCTGGTGTGCACGCTCCCACTGATGGCGCTGATCGCCATCGCGATCAAGCTGGACTCGCCCGGCCCTGCACTGATCCGGCAAACGCGGATTGGCGAAGGCGGGCGCCCGTTCCAGATGTACAAGTTCCGCACCATGCGCGTTGGCGCGGAGCACCCATTGCCTGCCGGGAGCTATCACAAGCGCCCAAACGACCCGCGCGTCACTCGGCTTGGTCGTTGGCTGCGCCGCTACAGCCTGGACGAGCTGCCGCAGCTCTTCAACGTGCTCAAAGGGGAGATGAGCCTGGTCGGCCCGAGACCTGAGCTGCCGTGGCTTGTCGAGCGCTACCAGACGTGGCAGCGCCGTCGCTTCGCTGTGCCGCCGGGGATGACGGGTTGGTGGCAGATCAACGGTCGCAGCGAGCGACCGATGCACCTCCACGTCGAGGACGATCTGCACTACATTCGAAATTACTCGCTTTGGCTCGACCTAGTGATCTTGGTGCGCACAATCCCGGTCGTCCTCAGCGGGCGCGGCGCGTTTTAGTTGCTGGGGAGCACGCGGATCACGACGAAGACGCGGTTGCCGAACCACTGCCCTTGCGGGTCTTGCAGCCGCCACGTGCTGGTGTAGATGCCAGGCTGAGCAGGGGCAACCATCGGCACGCTGATGTCCACGTTGGCGTTGCTTGGCGTCGGCGACACAGGCACGCGCGAGACCGGGCTAAATAAGCTATCGGACTCGTGCACCAGCGTGTAGCCAAACCCCCAGTCACAACTGCTGGCGTTCCTCATCCGCCAGGTCTTCGTGAAAGGCGTTCCCGCGCGAAAGGCAGTGCCATCGGGAACCGTCACATCTTGCAGAAAGACTGCCGCCTGCCGACACCCCCCTGCGCCAACGACAATCGTCGTCACCACTGCAGGGTTTGGGGTCGGCGTCGGGATTTGACCGTAGATGACAGAGAGGTTGAACGGCGCGCTGCTCACGCCCCGAGCATCCACAGCGACAACCTGAAACGCTAAGCGCCCTTGCACTTGGGGCTGATAGGGGATTTGAGTCGTCAGCGTGCGCTCAGAGGGGTCGAAGGTTCGCGTGGCGACGCTAACCCCATCAAGCTGGATCTCGATTCGCGCCACGCCCGCGCTTGCTGCCGCAGAGACAGTGAACAGCACTGGCTCGCCGGCAGC
>JANWZM010000273.1 GCA_025054635.1 Thermoflexales bacterium | reverse complement strand
CCAAAGCCCAATGCGTTCAGCGCGCGCACATCGCCAATCACTCATGGCGCACTTCACGCGCATCGCCAAGCACTGCACGGGCAAACGCCGGATGACCATGCAGGAAGACCTCAGCCGGCATCGGACGTCTACCTTCCAGGTGCACCTCGAGCAGGCGTAGTCCCCCTTCGCCGCATCGCACCACAACTGCGCCGCGATCAACGGTGACACCGCCAATCGGCACAGCCGGGTCAGCGAAGTGCTCGCAGACGGCAGCGCGTAGCACTTTGAGCTGCTGCCCTTCCCAAAACGTGAACGCTGAGGGCCAAGGCGACATTGCGCGCACGTGTCGCTCAAGCGCGCCGGCAGGGCGCGACCAGTCAATCTGCCCTTGTTCCTTCTTCAGGCGCGGGGCGAGCGTGACCAGCGACGCGTCTTGCGGCTGTGGGGCAATTGCCCCCCCGAGCCACAGTGGCAATGTCTCAATCAGCAACTGCGCGCCTAGCTCAGCCAGCCGCGCCGTGAGCGTGCCCGTCGTGTCCTCCGGGCGAATCGGCTCGGCGCGCTGGGCGAGGATTGGACCGGAGTCCAGCCCGGCGTCCATCAGCATCAAGGTGACCCCCGTGACAGTATCGCCGGCGGCGATGGCAGCGCTCACCGGTGAGGCGCCGCGCCAACGCGGCAGGAGCGAAGCGTGCACGTTGACACATCCGTGCGGAGGAATCTCCAGAACGTCTGGGCGCAAGATCTGCCCAAACGCCGCTACGACGATGACGTCTGGGCTCAACGCGCGCAACTGCTGAACTACCTCAGGTGGCTTGAGCGTCTCTGGCTGAAGCACAGTGAGTCCATGTTGCAGGGCAAGCACCTTGACTGGTGAAGGCCGCAGCGCTTGACCGCGCCCTGCAGGCGCGTCGGGTTGAGTGACGACGGCGACGACCTCATACCCTGCTTTGAGCAGCGCCTGCAACGAGGGGACGGCGAACTCCGGCGTCCCCATGAAGATCACGCTTGGCATTAGAGCTGCATTCTCGCCGAGTTAGTGTGCTCCCCATCAACTTTTAGACGACCCTACAATCACAACAGTCGCTATGGCAGAGACGTTTCGGCGTCCATTGCCAGTAGACGAGGTGTTCTTCGACTGCGACAGCACCCTGTCGTCAATCGAGGGGATTGACGAGCTGGCACGGATGAAAGGGGTTGAGGCGCAGATCGCCGAACTCACGCGCGCAGCGATGGATGGGCGCGTGCCGCTGCAAGCGGTGTATGCCGAACGCCTGCGTTTGCTCGCTCCAACGCGCGCCGACCTGCGCGCCATCGAGGAGGCTTACCGTCGCACCGTCGTCCCCGATGCCCGCGAGACCATCGCGGCGCTGCACCAATTCGGGCGCACGGTGCACATCGTCAGCGGCGGGCTTGCGGACGCTGTGACCGGCTTCGGCGTCTGGCTCGGCGTGCCTCGTGAACGCATCCACGCTGTCGGGCTGACTTACAACCAGCTCAGCGGTCGTTGGTGGGACTACCAACGCTGTGCCGAGGTCGGCAACCCAGAGGAGTCCTACTTGATGTACGACGAATCGCCCTTGACCACCCAGCACGGGAAAGCGGAGGTCATTCGGCGGCTGCGCGAGCGCGGCAAGCGCGCCATGCTCGTCGGCGACGGCGCAAGCGACCTCGCTGCAGCGCACGCAGTCAATGTCTTCGTTGGGTTCGGCGGGGTGGTGCTGCGCCCAATCGTCGCCGCAAACGCGCCCGTGCTGCTGACCGCGCCAAGCCTCGCCCCGATCCTGCTGCTTGCCCTGTGCGACGGCGAAGGCGAAGATCTACCGGTCAAGCAGCGCGCTCGTCAACTTCTCGCTGCCAATCCGAATGCCTTGGTCATCCGCTGAACAACGCCTGGAGCGGCGCAAGGTGCGCCCGCGTCGCCTCGGCTGCGCTCCTAGAAGAGATGCCGTGTTCAAGCAGCGCGCTGCGCGCACTTTAAGGGAGTGCCTCAGACCTAAGTTCGTGGAGAGTGTCCCGTGGGCAGTGCTTTATGGGTTGCTTCGCCCCCCTCTGCGCCTCTCTCCCTCGGAGAAAGGGGATGGGGGTCAGGGCAGTAGCCTCGCTACGCATCCATGTCGTTACTCCTAGTCCCTGGCGCATGATGCACAACGGGCATAATCCCATCTAATCTGTCGCTGTGCAGCAAGGTGCATTGCTCTGCTCTCAACCTATCCCTTCGGGGAAGAGCACAGAAGTGCGAGCGAGGCGGTGCACTGTGCGCTATGACAACATCTGAGTCCGGACGCCCATCAATCGTCATCATCGGCGCAGGCAGTGTGAGCTTCGGCCTAACCCTCCTCGGCGACCTGTTTGCCGCTGCTGAGACGCTGCGCGGCAGCACGGTCTGGCTGGTGGACTGCAACGCGCAGACGCTCGAACTGATAGCGCGCTACGCCGAGAAGGTCAACCTTGCCCTCGGCGCACCCTTTGACATCCGCGCTACCACCGACCGCTGTCAAGCGCTGCCTGGCGCAGCCTTCGTCGTGCTCTCCGTGGCTGTGGATCGCCTGGAGACGTGGAAGCTGGACTGGCAAATTCCGCTGCGCCACGGCGTGCGCCATGTGCTCGGCGAGAACGGCGGCCCTGGCGGGCTCAGCCACGCCCTGCGCAGCATTCCTCTTGCTCTTGCCATTGCCCGCGACATCGAGCGCCTCGCCCCGAACGCGCTGGTGCTGAACTTCACCAATCCAATGAGCCGCGTGTGCATGGCGCTGGACAGGCACACGTGCCTGCGCGTTGTTGGGTTGTGCCACCAGATCAACGAGGGCTATCGCCTAGTCAACCGCGCGCTCAAGCTCGTCCCCGAGACTGGCGACCCTGACGCCGACGTGCGCGCTGTCCGTGCGCGGGTGCGCCTGATTGCGGCGGGGCTGAACCACTTCTCATTCATCCTCGATGTGCGCGACGCGCACACAGGCGCTGACCTCTACCCGTTGCTGCGCGAGCGATTGCGCCAAATGCCGCCCGACTTTGCGCTGCTGTCGCGGCGGCTGATGGAAGTCTTCGGCTTGTTCTGCGCCAGCGGCGACTTGCACGCAGGCGAATACGTCGGCTTTGCCGCAGAGACGCTGCCGCTGACCGGCTACGACTTCGACGCTTACGCACGTTGGGGGCAGCAGCGGTTGCGCCGCCTGCGGCAGATCGTCGAGTCACCCGAGCCGCCTGACTTGGCTGAGGTCGCGACGCCGAGCTTGGAGCGCGCTGTGCCAATCATTCAGGCGGTCATCCATGGCGCGCCTCAGTATGAGGAGTCGCTGAACCTGCGCAACGAGGGGTGCATTTCGAATTTGCCTGCGCAGGCGATTGTCGAGCTGCCTGGAGTGGTCAGCGCTGCGGGCGCGCGCGGCGTGCACGTTGGTGCGTTGCCCGAGGGACTCGCGGCGGTCATGCGCCGCGAGGTGGATATCCAAGCGCTCGTTGTCCAAGCAGCGGTTTATGGCGACCGCAGCGCCGCGCTGCAAGCGCTGCTGCTCGACCCGCACATTCACAGCTACGCCCAAGCGACGCATCTGCTAGACGACCTGCTGCGCGCCCACGCGCGCTACCTGCCCCAGTTTGCCTAAAACAGGTGGGCGTAACGCTCGTCCCGCCCTACCCACTCCTCCTATTCGCTGTTTGCGATTTACGATTCGCCACTCGCGCCGCGGCAGCAACACCAGCGTTAGGTTCAGCCGACGCTGCTTGCCCTGTTGTTCAGGACGCTCTTGCGCAGTCCGCAGCGCGCTAGACTGTCGTCCGTGGGCTGAGCGGTTGCACGGGGACGTACGGTTGCGCGCCCAGCCGAGTGATGATCAGAGCGCCAAGCCCAAACGCGACGCTGACCGCGCTGAGCACCCCCCCGAGGATCGGCGCGCTGCCCAACAGCGCCAGCAGCAACGCGCCTGAAGCCGTCTGAACAAGCGGCAGGACGTTCGGGCGACCGAGCGCCAGCCACAGGCGCTCCCCGATCAGGTTTGCCACTACGACCCAGCCGAGCAAGATCAGCAGGGCGAAAGCAATCACGACAACTGCAGCAAGTGGGATGAAGCAGATCGTTATTGCCAGCAGTGCAACCCCCAGTGGCACAGCCACGAGCGTCAGCGCGCCAACCCCCAGCGAGAGCAAGGGGTACGCGCGTAGGTCACGGCTTGCCTGAGCCAAGTTCGACGGCGCAAGCGCCGCCACCGCGACGGCGAAGAGCGTGATCAGCACGACTCCCAGCAGGTTGAGGAACGGGTTGAGGATCAGCTCGAGCCAGCGCCAGGGCTGTTCCTCTGTCTGCTGGCTCAGTCGCCCTTCGAGCAATCCGCCGATGTTTCGCTCGGCAATCCCTATTGAAAGGGGCGCAACATCCACAACCATGCCTGCGACGCCCGCTGCGGGGTGGCGTTTCAGTGCGCCGCTGAGGCGCACCAAATCGCCCTCGATGCGAGCGCTCTGCCCGAGCGCCATGTCGCCGCCGACGAGGCTGACGTCGCCCCGCACGGTGCCGTCAATCTGCGCCGAGCCGCCGATCACCACAACATCGCCCTCAACCGTTGCCCCTTGTGCGATGAGAAGCTGCCCTGCAAGCACTGCTACAGATCCCGCCAGCGTCTCACCTGACCCAAGAACGAGACTCGACCCCACGACCACGCGGTCGCCCGATAGCTGCGTCCCAGCTTGCCCGGGCTGTAGGGGTTGCGACCAAGCTGAGGGCACAGGCATAGACCCGAACACAGCGCCGACAACAACTGCGGTGAGTAAACGCGCTACGCCTTTGAACATCGTTATCTGGTTTCACCTCTGTGCAGTGATACGATGAGCTTGAGTCAGGGTTTTGCCGGACTCGCGGAAGCGGACAAGACGCGGCTGATGAGCCGTCCCCACCCCGCAACGACTCCGACGGCGAGCAGCAGCGCAGCCCAGACCAGCGGCTGCCCAACGAGCGCGCGCACCAGCGTGATGAGCAGCTCAAGAACCTGAACCAGGGCATGCGCCAAGATGCGCAGAAGCGTGGTAAAGGGCTGAATCAGCGGGATGTCAGCGAACAAGAGCAACCCTGCACTGCCTGCAAGTAGAAAAGCGTAGGCAATCAGCCCGCCAAGCAGGAGGCGCAAGAGCTGAGCGTGCGCTTCAAACCGACGCCGCTGCGATGCTTCTTGGTCAAGCCGCGCGAAGACGCGCGCCGCGAATCCCTGCGGCAGCGCCGGCGTGTCAACGGCGCGCAAAGCTTGTATATGGACGCGCATTCGCTCGAGGTCATCGCGCAAGTCAGGATGGCGGGCAAGGTAAGCTTCCACTTGCGCGCGCTTCGCCGGCGGCAGCCTGTCGTCTAGGTAGTCGAGCAGTTCAGCCTCTGTGATCTGCATGCTGAGCGTTTGGGAAACTGCATGAACACACGATGAAGCAAGGCGCGTAGCGCTGCCCTCGCCTCCACCTCCTCCTCGTCTCCTCTCCCTGAAGGAGAGGGGCACAGGGGTGAGGACAAAGCAAGCACCGCGTGTTTAGTTTGGGCATTCCCGTATTATGTTTCATTCCTGGAAGGCGCTTGCCCAGCGCGAGCGGCTCATCTTTTGTCGCGCTCGAAAGAGGCGCGACTTCACGGCGCTTACGGTTGTTCCCAGCGCCTGTGCGATCTCCTCATGGCTCATCTCGTTGAAGTAAGCCATCACGATCAGCGCGCGCTCGTCGGCGGGCAATTCCGCTAGCATCGCCCGCAGGGCTGCCTGGCGCTGTCTGTGGATGACGACCTCTTCCGGGTTTGGCGCAGGGCAGGCAACCTCAAGGTCAGCATCTGCGTCTTCCGAGTCAACGTGGTCGGAAAACAGGCTTGGCTCGAGCCGCCTGCGCCTGAGGCGGTCAATGCACAGATGCGCCGCGATAGACAGCAACCAGGTCTTGAAGCGGTGCTCTGGGCGATAGGTTCGCAGCTTGAAGTAAGCCTGAACGAAGGTGTCTTGAGCTGCGTCCTCAGCTTCGTGTGTATTGCCCAACATCCGCAGCGCCAACCCATATACCTGCTTCTGATAAGCCTCGACGAGGGGGTGGAACGCTTCGCGCTCCCCTTTTAGCACGCGCTGGATCAACTCGTGTTCTTCAAGCCTGCCTTCTGTCACAGCCTCTGTCATGAGCGAGATCGCCACGTGCCGTAGCCTACTCGCTCAAAGCACCAGCCTGCAAGCCTCTCGTTTTTACGCGCAAGGGGAGCATACGTTGCGCGCTCTGTCGAGCGGCGCGTGACGCCTTGTCCCGATCCCACCTTGTTGCCCAAAGACTGGCAACGAGGTTGAACAGGGCAGACTAAGAACTGAGCACCTTCGACGGAGCTGGATTCCACTGCCCATTTGCGCACGTGCGGGCTAGGCCGCAAACCCCGGCGGAGCTTGTGGCTGCATAGCGCGATGGTAGTCAGCCCCGAGGGCACGCTGCTGGGCATCCTGCACGAGCAACTCGAGGCGCGACGAGCGCCGACCCGCCCTGAGAAATGCTGTAAACTGCGCTTGACAATGATGGGCATTGCCATTCACTCGATTCGACCGATTCACTCGATTATTTCGGGTGGCGTGCTGCTGCGCGAATCGAGGATGGCTGGTTAGACCCACATCGGGTTTGCAAACACCAAAAGCCCTCCGAGATTCGGAGGGCTTTTGTGTTGACGAGCCTTTCCCAGCAGGGAACAGTTGAGGTGAGAGAGATGAGCACTTATCTGTATGACACGACGTTAAGAGACGGCACACAAGGCGAAGGGGTCAACTTGTCGGTCGAGGACAAGCTTCGCATTGCGAAGCGGCTCGATGAGTTCGGCATTCACTACATCGAGGGCGGCTGGCCCGGCAGCAACCCGAAGGACGCTGAGTTCTTCGCGCGCGCACAAGCGCTGAGCTTGCGGCATGCTCGGCTGGCTGCGTTCGGCAGCACGCGCAAGGCACACACGCCCGTCGAACGCGACCCGCAGATCCAAGCGCTGCGTGAGGCGAACACGCCTGTCGTAACCCTTGTTGCGAAGACGAGCACCCTGCACGTTACCCATGTTCTGGAGACCAGCCTGGCGGAGAACCTGGCGATGATCCAAGACAGCGTGGCGTTCTTCAAGCGCCACGGGCGCGAGGTCGTGCACGACGCTGAGCACTTCTTCGACGGCTTCAAGCTGGATAAGGACTACGCTTTGGCGACGTTGCGCGCTGCGCGCGACGCAGGCGCCGATTGGCTTGTGCTCTGCGACACCAATGGCGGCACTATGCCTTGGGAGATCGAGGAGATCACGCGCTGCGCTATCGCCCAGCTCGCTGCCGACCCGGGCGCGCCTGCCGTTAAGTTTGGCATCCATACGCACAACGATACGGGGGTCGCAGTGGCAAATGCGCTCGCTGCCGTCCGCGCCGGGTGCTCTCAGGTGCAAGGAACGATCAACGGCATCGGCGAGCGGGTCGGGAACTGCGACTTGGTGACGACCCTGGCTAACCTCAAGCTGAAGATGGGGGACGACTGCGTGTCGGATGAGCAACTGCAAGGGCTGACCGACCTATCGCGCTTTGTGTATGAGATCGCCAACCTGGTGCCAGACACACGCCAGCCCTACGTCGGTCAGAGCGCGTTTGCGCACAAGGGCGGCATTCACGTCGCCGCAATCCTGAAGGTCGAGGAGAGTTATCAGCACGTCGATCCTGCGCGGGTGGGCAATCGCAAGCGCGTCCTCGTCAGCGAGCTGAGCGGTCGCGGCAATATCGCCTACAAAGCTCGTGAGTTCGGCTTAAACCCCGACAGCGAGGAGGTGCGCCGCGTCCTGCAGCAAGTCAAAGAGATGGAGAGCCGCGGCTTTTTCTTTGAGGGGGCGGACGCCACGCTCGAGCTGATGCTGCGCCGCACGCAACCGGACTACGTGCGCATGTTCGAGCTGCTGGACTATGTCGTCGTCGTCGAGCACCGCGAGGGGCGGGGCACGCTCGCGGAGGCAAGCGTCAAGATCCGAGTGGACGGCGAGATCAGCCACACAGTTGCTGAGGGCGACGGCCCGGTAAATGCGCTCGACCTGGCTACGCGCAAGGCATTGTTGCCCTACTACCCTAAGCTCAAGAAGGTGCGGCTTGTGGACTACAAGGTGCGCATCATTGACAGCGAACACGCCACTGCAGCCACCACGCGCGTCACGATTGACTCCACAAACGGTCGGCGCACATGGACGACAGTGGGCAGCTCGGCGAACATCGTTGAGGCGTCTTGGCAGGCGCTAGCTGATTCGATGGAATACGCGCTGCTTGTTGCCTGAGCGCGCTTTCCTGCCCTCACGCCCTGCCCCCTCTCCTAGCAGGAGAAGGGGTGGGGGGTGAGGGGCAGTGTGACGCCCTGCATTCGCGCCGTCACTCCTTACCCTGCGCTTCGACGCGAGTTGTGATTTAATCTTCACCTGGAGTTAAACAGGTATGGGCGAAGGTGTGCTTGTCGTTGGCGCGGCGAACTTCGACATCAAGGGCCGCATGCAGCATTCACCGAAGCTCACATCCTCGAATCGAGCGCTGATCCGAACCAGCTTCGGCGGTGTCGCCCGCAACATCGCCGAGAATCTTGCCCGGCTCGGCGTCCCTGTCACCTTGCTGACCGCCGTTGGCGATGATTATGCCGGCGAAGACCTGCTGGACAGCGCCAACGAGGTTGGGGTTGACGTCTCGCGGGCGCTTGTGGTCGAGGGTGAGATCACAGGCACATACTTGGCAGTTCTTGACGAGGGGGGTGACTTGTTCATTGGTCTCGACGACCTGCGCGTGCTGCGGCATGTCACCCCTGAGTATCTTCAGCGCAACGAGGATGTCTTTCGGGGGTGCGCCCTGGTCGCGCTTGACCTCAACCTGAGCGAAGGTGCGCTGCGCACAGCGATCCACCTTGCTCGCGCCCATCACAAGCCGATTTGCATCGATCCCACGTCAGCTATGCGCGCCCCGTCGCTGCGCCCTTACTTGCACCTCGTTGACGTGGTGACGCCGAACATTGCCGAAGCCGAGGCGCTGCTGGACGAGTCGCCGATCCTCACCTCGGATGACGCGCTGATCGCGGCACGACAGTTGGTGCGGCGCGGCGTCAAAGTCGCTGTGATCACCCAAGCCGAGCGCGGCGCGTGTTACGCCAC
>JANWZM010000065.1 GCA_025054635.1 Thermoflexales bacterium | reverse complement strand
GGTAGCGCCACGGGCACAGGTGTGATTGCGTCCATCAGCCGGAACGGCGATTCGGGCGCGCCCTTGAGCTGAGGCCAGTAGGCTTGATAGTTCTCGTTCAGCTCGTCAACGACGGCTTGGGCGATCTGCGCGACGATCTCTGCTGCGGGCCAGGTGATGTAAACCACCATGACGCTGGAGCGATACTCTGATCGAATTGCGCCCAGCAAAGGCGCACCTAACGCAACGCCGCGCTTCGCCAGCCGCTGCTGCACCGCCTCCGCAAACATACCCTTACCAATGATCAGCGAGAAGCCCTGGGTGACGTACTCCGATGCCAGCCAGTTGTAGTGACGGTCAAAGTTGTAGACCTGCTCGCGCAGCGGCTCGGGGGGTAACCCGACAGCAAATGACAGCGTCACCTGATAGGTCACTGGCGCGGGACGCGCAGTGAGCAGCGAGACCACAGCGACGACCAGCACCGGCGCAACAACGAGCACCCAGCGGCGCAGCAGGATGCGCGCGTAGAGCAGCAGGCTGCTCACAACACCTCCTCGCGCCCTTCCGCGCGTAAGCGGTCAACGACCTGCTTGAGGTCAGCCGCGCGGTCGCGCGCGCACACGAGCAGGGCATCGGGCGTGTCCACGATGATCAAATCGCGTATGCCCAGCGTGACGATCAGCCGACCGTTGCCGCGCACCAAAGAGCTGTGCGTGTCCAACGCAAGCACATCCCCGCTGAGCGCGTTACCGCTCTGGTCTTTGTGCAGCACTTCCAGCAGCGAGTCCCAGTTGCCAATGTCACTCCAGCCGATGGAGACTGGGATCACCGCCATATGCCGTGCGCCTTCCATGATGGCGTAGTCCAGCGAGCGCCTCGGCGCGACCTCCCACGTCTGAGCGAGCACGGCTGGGTAGTCTAGCGAGCCGACTGCCTCCGCAAGCCTGCGCAGGGCTGCCCCAAACATCGGCTGCTGACGATCAAACTCGCTGAGCAAAGTGGCACAAGAGGCGATGAACATCCCACTGTTCCAAGTGTGACGACCTGTGATCAGGTAACGACGAGCAAGCTCTACGCGCGGCTTCTCGGTGAACGCCACAGCGCGGTATGCAGCCAGACCGTGCCACTCGCCGAGTCGCTCGCCGCGCTCGATATAGCCGAAGCTCGTGGACGGAAATGAAGGGTTGATGCCCAGAGTCACGATTGCCCCTTCCTGAGCGATGTCGTAGGCGGCGCGCAACGCCTGGAGAAACCCCTCCACGTCGCCGATGTGGTGATCAGCAGCCAAAATCGCCACCGTCGCTTGGGGGTCGCGGTGATAGATGTGGGCGATCCCCAGCCCTGCTGCAGGCCCGCTGTCTTTCGCGCTCGGCTCGAGCACGTAGTTTGCAGGCGGGATTGCCGGCACTTGGGACTGGAACGTCTGGGCAGTCTCAGCGTTGGTGACGACCAAGATACGCTCAGGGGGGATCAACGGATAAAGCCGCTCTGCCGTCACACAGAACATGCTGCGCGTCTCTTCGACGAGCGGCAGCACTTGCTTCGGAGCATGCTTTCGGCTGAGCGGCCACAGGCGTGTGCCACCGCCACCTGCCATGATCAGGGCGTAGTAGTTCATCGTTTGCCTGTTATTGTGCCAGCACGTAACTCATCTTGCCTGCGTTGCGCACCAAGCCTTTCAATTCCATCAGGGCGAGCGCGGCTGCGACGGACTCGGCTGGCAGGTTCACAGCGCGCACGAGATCGTCCAGCGGCAGCGGGTCATGTGAAAGCTGGCTCAGCAGCAAACGCTCCAGGTCGTTCTCAGGCGCAACCTGAGAGACGGCAACGCGCTCGGCGATCATGGACAGGTTCAGCTCCTCCAAGATGCTCTGGGTGTCCAGCACGACCTTAGCGCCCTGCTGGATCAAGCGATTTGTGCCTCGGCTGGAGCGGTTGAAGATGTTGCCCGGCACGGCGAAGACCTCGCGCCCTTGCTCACCCGCGAACTGCGCCGTGATCAGCGCGCCGCTCTGCTCGTCTGCCTCAACAACGACGACGCCGAGGCTCAAGCCGCTGATAATGCGATTGCGCGGCGGGAAATTGCGCGCATCGGGAGGTGTGCCCAGCGGGTAGTCGCTGACCAGCGCGCCATGCTCGGCGATGCGCGCGGCTAGGCGCGCGTGTTCGGGGGGATACACCACGTCAACGCCGCATCCCAGCACAGCTATCGTGCGCCCTTCGGCTTTGAGGGCAGCTTCGTGTGCCGTTGCGTCAATGCCCCGCGCAAGCCCGCTCACCACGGTGATGTTGTTCCGCGCCAGATCAGAAGCAAGCATCTCGGTCACTTGTCGCCCATACACGGTTGCGCTGCGCGTGCCGACGACGGCAACTGCCCATTGGTCTGCCTCGCTGAGCGATCCTTTGACGAACAACACCGGCGGCGGGTCTTGCACTTCGCGCAGCAGGCGCGGATAGTCTGCGTCATCCCACGTGACGGCTTGAGCCCCAGCACGATACAGACGCTCCACCTCTGCCTCAGGGTGAACGGTTCGGCGCGTAGTAACCAAAGCGCCAATGAGGCGCGGCTCCAGTCCAGCAGCAGCTAAGTCGAACTCGCTGGCTGACCAGGCTGACTGCAAGTCACCGAAGTGCGCCTTGAGCTTGCGCAGTCGCACTGCGCCGATGCCTTGCACACGGGCAAAAGCAAGGTAGTAAGGCAGTTCAGCCGACATCGCCGCACGCTGCTTAGAGTCCAGGCGGCACGCGCACGCGCATCACCCCAGCGTCGAGGTCAACGAGCAAAACAACGCTCTCCAGCGCAGGCAGCAGCAACTCCCTGCCACCAGGACGCCGTACGACGTACACGTCGTTGCTGCCTGTTGCCAAAACCTCAGCTAGCTCACCGAGCAACGCGCCGGTGTCTTGGTCGTAAACCTGTAACCCGAGCAGCTCATGGACGTAGTAAGCCCCTTCGGGCAAGGGAGGCAAGTCAGCTATACGGATGAACACCGGCGCGCCGCGCAGCAGTTCAGCCTGGTTTCGGCTTTGTATGCCCTCCAGCAGCAACAGCAGCGCGCCCTGATGCGGGCGCGCGTTGAGCACTGCGTGTGGCTTTTGTTGTGGACCGAGGTAGACGCGAGATATACCCTCAAGGAACGCGTCTAGGTACTCTGGTGCGACAGCAACCTTGACTTCCCCAGCAACCCCATGAGGGCGGACGACTTCACCAACCTGCAGTAGCTCAGCAGTGCCTCTGGGCACAGTCGCAAGCCGCGTTCAGCCGACAATGTCCAGGACGACGCGTTTGCGCGTTCGTGCGCCAGCGACGCGCAACAGCGTCCTCATCGCGTTCGCCAGTTTTCCCTCGCGCCCGATGACGCGCCCCATTTCCTCCTTCGGGACGCTTAAGCGCAGAAACACAGTCCCACGCTCAACTCGTTCGACAACGACCACTTTGGTGGGATCAGCAACCAAGCGTGTAGCGATGAACTCAACGATTTCCTTCATCCCTGCTCAACTCAAGCGCTGCTGTTGAGCGATTCTCAGAGTGGGGTGCGCCCTTTTGTCAAGCCTGGGCAGGCTCAACTTTCTTCTTTGGCTTCGGTATTGGCTTGATCCCAACGCGCGTGCGCAAGCTCGCTGGCTGCAGCGCCTGCAGGCGCGCTTCAGCCTCTGCCAGCAATGCCTCGACAGGCTCCCCTTTGACAAAGCGCTCGAACCGCTCCAGGGTGCCCGTTTTGCGGAAGATTTGCTGCACAGCGTCGCTCGGCTGTGCGCCAACCCCGAGCCAGTAGTAAACCCGATCTTCCCTAAGCTGGATCAGCTCAGGCTGTGTGCGCGGGTTATACAAGCCGACTGTCTCAATGAAGGCGCCATCGCGCGGGGCTTCCTTGTCGGCGACCACAATGCGGTAAGACGCCCGCTTCTTTGCGCCTGTGCGGCGAAGTCGTATGCGAACCATAGGTTGTCTCTTTCCTCTTGAAAGGCTCGCTATTGTACCGCCGTACCGCGAAAGCGCGGTTGCGAGAGTAGCTAGGAGTGCCTAGGCTCGAATACATGCACATGGTGCGTCGTGTGTTGCCTTGCCCTTACCCCTAAGCCCCTCTCCCTGCGGGCTTTTCATCACCCACATCTCAAGCAGCCCCCTTGTAGGAGCGCAGGGATGCGCAGTGGGCGCATGCAGCGCGCCCCTACCCTGCCATTCCCCTATGCTTTGCGGGCTGCTTACCGCTTGTGCTTCAAACGTGGACGCTGGACGGGTTGGATGCGCTTCTCCGCAGCATTGTGAGTAATGGATAGCTCCTTGAGGGAGAAGGACGGGGGTGGGGGCAGTGTGACAAGCCCCGCTGTGTATTCAGCGGTAGCGCACAAGCAGCGGAAGCACAGGTCTCACTCCACCTGCTTGACAATCGTTGTCGTGTTGCCTGCTGCGTCACGCGCGACGACCGTCACAGGTGCTCGTAATTGCTCAATGAGCACCTCGAACCTGCCATCCGCCTGGACTGGCGCCGTTAGCCCATTGACGGTGACTGACGCCCCTACCTCGGCACGACCCACAATCCGCAGGCGTGCCCCTTGTCGAACAATGGGCTCGAGCTGCAGCGCAGGCGAGGTGCGGTCTACCTCGACCTGGATCACAGGCGACAGCGCGCTTTGCCGCCCGTCAGGACTGATCTGACGGAGCTGGAGCTGCCGTTGTCCCTCAGCGAGCGGTATTGCCCCAGAAACCCTTCCAGCGCGATCTGCTCTAAACCGCCCTAGCTCGGACTGCGTGCGTGCGTCATAGACTACCAGCGTCGCGGATGGGTAGATGGTTGCCTGAAACGGCAGGGCAGCTTCATTGGTCAAGATACGGTCAGCAAGACGAGAAGTAAAGCGCGCGCGCGGCGGCTGTAACTCTGGACGCAGCGGCTCGACTGATACGACCCGCACCTGCTCGCCGGTGATCACCCGTCGCGCCTCGACTGCGTTCGAGACCAGAACAACCCCCTCATCGGTGAACTCAAGCGCAGCCTCAGGCTGGAGGGTTGTGCGGAAGACCGTTCCTTCGACGATCATGCTGCCAAATTGGGTCTCGATGCGGAAGGGCGACGCTGCGCTGCGCGGCTGGACGACGTTCTCCACTGTGCCTGATAGCAAAAATAGCCCCACACCCTCTTCCAGCACTCGCGCTTGTGCCCCTGCCGACAAGGCTGCTGTGGATCCGTCAGCAAAAGTCACGGTGACTTGCGAGCGCGCAACGATTTCATCGCCTCGCGCCAGAGGGTGTGAGACATAGCTCTGCTCGGGTTGGGCGATTGACCAGGACGCACCAAACAACCCGTAACGACGCTCACTGATGCTAGCGAGTCCGCTCAGCGTTGCCTCTGCGGGCAGCCGTGTGCCGCCGAAAAGCAAATACAGGCTCAGGACGAGCGCAAGCCCTGCCGCAGCCGCGAGTGCTCCAGCGACAACTCTGAGCCAGTCTGCTGCAGACCAGCGCGGACGCTGAGGCGCGCGCGCTTGCGCTATCGCCTCCTGTCTCAGGCGCTCCTGCTCAGCAAGTAGGACTTTGAGCACCTGAGCCCGCTGTTCTGGGCGCAGGCTGCTCGTCCGACGACCTGACTCAGCGAGCAGGCGTTCCAACTGTGCGTCGCTCCAGCGATTCTCTGGTGAAGGCGTTTGGCGCTGCGTCATGGCTCACCTGCTTCCCTGTTGCGACAGGAGAGTGCGCAAAGCAGATCGCCCTTGCGTGATCAGCAGCTCGACTTTGCGTCGGCTGTAGCGCATCACCTGGGCGACCTCGTCCACACTCATCCCAAGCACGTAGCGCAGGGTGAGCGCCTCACGCTGATCGGGTGGAAGCAGCGCGAGCGCCCGCCGTACTTGGAGTGTGTCGTCGTCCAGGTCTGTGACCTCAGTGAGGGCTGACCTGTCTCCGGCTTGGGCTGGGTCATCAAGTGCAACTTCGTGCTTGCGGACGCGGTACTCTCGGCGTAGCCAATCCATTGCTTTGTGGCGCGCAATCTGCAGCAGCCACGTTGCCACACTCGCCTCTGCGCGGTAAGCAGCCGCACTGCGCAGCACGGCAAGGAAGGTTTCCTGCACGATCTCCCGCAGGTCCTCCTCCCCAATCCCAGAGAGGACGTGTCGCACGTAGCGACAGACGCTGATCTCGTAAGTCAGGAAGAACTCGGTCATTGCGTCCCTATCGCGCCGAGCAATGCGACGCAGCAGCTCCTGCCCTCGCGCCTGTGTATGCTGCTCAATGCTATCTCGGTAGTCGCTCGACATAGGGACTTCTGCACGTGCTGGTCAGCGCACCAGAGATGTGCCACAAGCCTCTCTCGAAGCAGAGCCCAACGTCCACAGCCCTCGCGGGCAACGCAGCCCAGTCAGCATGCGTGAGGATTTTAAGTCCTCGCTCAGCTACGCCCTGGCTCAACGCCAGCGCTCGTTGAGCCACTCGATGAGCAGCGCTGAGACCAGCGTCACTAGCATCAAGATCGTGCTCATTGCCAGCGCCTGACCGTAGTTCATCTCACCAGGCTGACCCAGAAAGCGAAAGATCGCGGTTGTCATGGTTGGAAACTCGGGACGCGCGATGAGCAGTGAGGCGCCGAACTCGCCAATCGAGATCGTGAACGCGAACACAGCCGCGCTGCCAAACGGGGCACTGAGCAAGGGTAAGTCCACATGGCGCAGCGCCGCAAGTGGCCCAGCACCAAGCGATTGGGCTGCCTCGCGCAGGCGCGTGTCCAGCGCGCGCAAGGCAGGCAACACACTGCGGACGACAAAAGGCAGCGCAATCAGCGCATGGGCGACAGGGACGAGTAGCGGTGACGTGCGCAAGTTGAGCGGGGGTGCGCTGAAAGCAACAACATAACCTAAGCCAAGTGTGACCGCACTCGCACCAATTGGCAACAGCAATATCCCTTCCATCACGCGCGAGAATCCCGCGTCGCGCGCCATGGCGTATGCCAACGGCAGACCGAGACCGATGCAAATCAGCGCCGCAGCAAGCGCAAACATCAACGAGTTGCGCACCGCGCTCAGCGGCGGAACAAAGAAGAAAGCGTTTCGTGTGTTCTGACCGAGCGCAAGGTAGAAGCGAAGTGGGTTGTCCGCTTCACCCAGCGAGCGCGCCGCAAGCGCGAACATCGGCGCGCCGAGCAGCAGCAGGACAACAACGACTGAGCCAAGGACAAGCAAGCGCGCAGCCCATGTTTCGGGCGCGCGCCCTGCGAAGCGAACGGTCTGCGACTCCAGTGGCACAGCCGCTCGGCGCTCGAGTTGCCCAGCGAGCCAGCTTACCGTCGCAGTAACGAGGAGCTGGAGCAGCGCAAGCGAGGTCGCCACATCGAGGCGAAGCAGTTGGGCGGTCTGACGATAAATCTCAACCTCGAGCGTGGCGAAACGCGCCCCGCCGAGCAGCAACATCACGCCGAAGCTGGTAAACGTGAACAAAAAGGTCAACGCACAAGCTGCCCCGATGGCAGGGAGCGCCAGCGGAAGCGTGACGTGGCGCACAGTCTGCCAAGGTGTCGCGCCGAGCGAGGCTGCTGCCTCCTCAACTCTCGGGTTGAACGCAGCCCAAAATCCACCAACGATGCGGACGACGACTGCAACGTTGTAGAACACATGGGCGATCAACACCAGCGTCAAAGTGCCTTGAAGTTGGATTGGCGGCTGACTGACGCCGAGCACCGCTTGCAAGGCTTGATTCACTGCACCGCGCGGTCCAAGCAACGCGCTGAACGCAGCCGCCGTGACCACTGTCGGCATCACAAATGGCACAACTGCCAACGCGCGCCACAAGCGCTGCGTTGGGAAGCGAAAGCGCCCCAACGCAAACGCAATCGGCAACCCGACGAGCAGCGTCAAGCCGGTCGAAAGCGCAGCCTGCCCCGTCGTGAACGCTAGAACGCGCAGATAAGTCGCATCCCGAGCGACCTGCCAAGGGGGTGTCCCCTGGCTCAGGTCACTCGGGATGAAACTCACCCAGAGGATGCGAAGAAGCGGATAGAAAAAAAAGAGGGCGAGGAAACCAAGGGCTGGAGCAGCCAGCAGCAGCGTTACCAGGCTCGCTCGACAGCCTTTCACACCAAAGATCAGCGTACGCCTTCAAGCAGTGCTGTTGTGAACGCTGCGCGCACGTCAACCTCGCCGAGCGCGCCATACTGTCGTAGCATGTCGGCGAGTGCCTGCCACTGCTCCGCTGTTTGCCAGCCAATCCCGCGTTCGCGCGTGATTGCGCTCTCAGCGTCGCGCAGCTCAGTTTCGAGCATGAAGCGCATGTGCTGTGGGTCTGTCTCTGGGCCGGCATACTTGAGCACGATCTGGATCGCCTCATCCACGTTCTGGCGAGCATATTCAATCCCTTTGAGCGCCGCACGCAGGAAACGCTGCAGGTCATCGCGACGTGCGGCAAGCTGCGCCTCGTTTGTAACGTAGGTCAGCCCAAGCGTCGGCACGCCGTATTCGGCTGCATCCCAGATCACCAACTCCTGCCCGAGTTTGTTGGTTAGTAGATAAGGCTCGTTCGACTTGAACACAGGGTAAACGTCAACCTTGCCCTCGACCAATACGCGCGGGTCAAAACCAACGTTGACAAGCTGAACCTTGTCCACATCTGCGCCTGCGGCTTTGAGCAGGGCAAAGAGGTCAGGCGGGGGTGTGCCCTTGTAGCCGACTAGACGCCCTTCCCAGTCTTTCGGCGTGGTCATCCCGGAAGCCTTCTTCGCCACAAACGCCTGTTGACCGCGCTGACCAATCAGCGCAATGCTGACCAAGGGTAGCCCAGGGTCAGCTCGGCGCTGCAGCACGACACCTGCATCGGACGTAGTAACTTGCACTTGACCTGCCATCAGCAGTTGAAGATGCTGACCTTGCCCGGACGAGTGCTCGATGGTGACATCAAGCCCTTCAGCCGCGAAAAAGCCCTTCTCCTTCGCCACGTAGGCGCCGACAAAAGGCAGGTTGGCTTGCGGCTTGTAGCCAGCCATGAAGACAAAGGGTTGTTGCTGCCGAGGGGCGGCAACGGGGGGTGCGGGTGGCACTTGACACGCGGAAAGAAGGATCGCGGAAAGAGCTAGTATGAATCTCGCCTTCATACGTTGGACCTTCTCGAGAAGTATGGCAGCGATTGTATCTACCCAATGGAGTTACCTGCTGATAGCGGGGGAGTGACCTCATAAGTAGATTGCAAGTCTTGTCACATTGCCCTCACCCCTGCGCCCCCTCTCGCTTGGGCAGAGGGGGATGGGGGTGAGAGCAAATCAACGCACTAAGCGCCGCGCATTCGAACACAGGCACTCTCCCGATGTGGAGATGGCGATTAGACAAGATGCGTTCCCCCCTGTCCTCACCTTCCGTCCCCTCTCCCGGCGGAAGAGAAGTACAGACGATGAGGCACAGACAACCTGTGCTGCTTGTGTGCCGCGCGCGAGAGAGTAACATGTTGGGCATGGCTCAATCTCAGCCTGTGTCCTCACCTGTCGAAACGCCACAAGCAGGCGAGGCGCGCCCCGCTGTGGAACTGATCCGCGACCTGGAGAGCACCAGTGGCTACTGGGCTGCTGTGTGGACGATGTGCACGATGCCCGATGTGCACCTCATTTGCGATGCGCCAATCGGATGTTTCAATTTGGTCGCTACCGCCGTCCCGGACTACACCGACGCCATCCCGCACATCCACAACATCACGCCGAGCGTGATGCGCGAGCAAGAAGTCACCATGCTCGGCACGGCTGGTGCTGTGCGCAAAGCTGTTGAAGCAGTGCGCCAGCTCCATCCCGACAAGGAAGTGATCGTCGTCAGCACAGCCGAGAGCGAGATGATCTCCTCCGACCACCGTGAGTGGCTGGGCAAACTCAACCCGCCTGTGCCATTCTTCTGGAGTCAGTCCCTGGAAGGCGACGAGTGGGCAGGGCGCGACCGCGTTCTGCTGTGGCTCTGGCAGCACTTCGGCGCACCACGCGCAACTCGCACCGAGCCTGTGGCACCAAACGCAGTCAATATCATTGGTCCTACCTACGGCTGCTTTAATTCGCCCTCTGACCTGCACGAAGTCAAACGCTTGGTCGAGGGCGCGGGCGGCAGGGTGAACTTGGTGTATCCCTTCGAGGCAACGCTAAAGGACACCCCGCGCCTGGCAGAGAGCGCAGTCAACGTAGTGATGTATCGAGAGTTCGGCGAGGCGTTGGCGAAAGCGCTCGACAAGCCCTACCTCTTCGCCCCAGTCGGCATCCGCGAGACGACGGACTTTGTGCGCAAGTTGGGTGAGCTGATGGGCACGTCGGCGCAGGCAGAGGCATTCCTCGCGCGCGAGAAGAAAACAACCCTTGCCCCGCTGTGGGATCTCTGGCGCGGGCCGCAAGGGGACTGGTTTCCCACGACTGAATTCGCCGTGGTTGCTGGTCGCACCTACGCCGATGGGCTGGTGCGCTTGCTCGCTGAAGAGCTGGGGATGAAGCTGCACTTTGCCAGCGGTCGCCCGCGCCTGCCCGGTGAGATGGACAACATCCAGATCCGCGAGGCGCTGCACAAAAAGCAGCCTGCGTTCGTGTTCGGCAGCATGAACGAGAAGATTTACCTGACCGAGGTGCAAGCGAAGGCAACTCACTTCATCCCAGCCGCCTTCCCCTTGCCAATTGTGCGCCGCGCGCTTGGCACACCGTTCATGGGCTTCAGCGGTGTGGTGTATCTAGTCCAGGAGATCGTCAACCGGTATTACGAGCTGGTGTTCAACTTCCTGCCGTTCGACAATTTGGCTGGTGGCGCCCAGCTTAGGGAGGTCGTCAACCCGTTGACGATGGCAAGCCGACTCGTCTGGACAGAAGAGGCGCGGCGACAGCTTGAGCAACATTTGGAGACCATCCCCTGGATCAGCCGCATCAGCGCTAGCCGAGAGCTGCGCGCTCAGGTCGAGCGTTACGCGGTGCGCCACGCGCTGAAGGAAGTCACGCCTGAGGTTGTCGCCCGCGCGCTGTCCACCTAGCTAGCGATGGAAGGCTATCTCATCGGGCTGGAGGGCGTCTTCCCCTCACCGTCGGCAGCGGTGCTCTTCGTCTTCGTCCAGGTCGGCTTGCTGATGACGGAGTCACGCCAGCGCCGTAGGGCGTTGAATGTGCTTGCTCGAGCCGAGCCCATGTTTCCCCCGCTCTGGTTGGCGCTTGCAGTTGGGTTTGCAGCACGCTTGGGGTTCGGCTTTCTCAAAGTCGGTGTGTTCCGCGGCGAGCTGCGCGAAGCACTTGTCTGGGCAGGAGGTGGCATAGCGCTGCTGGGCTGGTGGCTGCGATTGTGGGCACAGCATGCGCTCGGGCGCTACTTCATCGGCGCAGTTGCCGTTCAGCCCCAGCAGCCCGTCGTCCAGAGCGGCCCTTACCGATGGGTGCGACACCCAGCCTACACAGGTGGTTTCCTCGCCAGCGTCGGGCTTGGGTTGATGCTGAGCACTTGGCTTGGCGCGCTGGTCAGCGCGCTGATGCTGATTTGGGCTTACGCTGTGCGCGTGCCGCGCGAGGAACAGTTGCTAGTTAGTCAGCTTGGCGAGGCATATCGCGCCTACATGAGTCGAACAAGGCGATTCGTGCCCTTCGTCTTCTGAGCTTCAGCCATCTCGAGCGATGGCGTCGCTTGACGCCTGCTGGGACTTTGGCTTTGCGGGGGCTGCGTTGACCCAGTTCATTGCCCGCTCGATGCCCTCGGTCAGCCAAAGGCGAATGCCTTCTGCCGCACGGTCAAACGTCGCGCGGAGCTGGTCGAGCTCGACTTGGGTGAGATCCTGCAGCACGTAATCGCGCGGCGCCATCCGATCAGGCGGACGACCGATCCCAATGCGCAGCCGGGGGAATGCCTCTGTGCCCAAGTGGGCGATGATCGATTTCATCCCATTGTGCCCGCCTGCCCCGCCCTGAGCACGCAGGCGGAGTTGCCCCGGGGGCAAGTCGAGGTCGTCATAGATGACGAGCACTGCCTCAGGCGGCACCTTGTAGAAGCGCGCTAGCGAACCGACGCACTCACCGCTCAGGTTCATGAACGTCATCGGCTTGACCAGCGCCAAGCTCTGTCCTTCGATAGTCCCGTGTGCCGTCAGCCCGCGGAACATCATCTTGTTGAAGGATAGTCCGTGCTTGCTGGCGAACGCATCAATGCAGAGGAAGCCTGCGTTGTGGCGGTTCTGGGCATACGTTGAACCTGGGTTGCCCAAGCCAACAATCAGCTTGCGGGGCGTGCTCACGGCTCAATCCCTGTAGGGCTGTGGGCGCGCGACGTAGCGTCGGTAGATCGCCAGCGCTGCGCGACGCAGCAGCAGATACCCTCCGAGCGCAGCGAAGAAGGCGCCAGCAAACTGCACGCCTCGCAGGAAAGCACGTGGCGCAGCTGCGAGGATGTCGCCGACGGCTTGAAGCACAGTGCGCGCAGTTTGGAACTCGGACACACTTGCCCGCTGTGTGGCACTCGCCTGCGTCGTGTCGGGTGTGGGCGAAGCAGCAACCTCAATAGTCAAATTGCGCACCACACTCTCGCTCACACTGCCATCCGCTGCGAAGACCTGCAGGCGTAGCGCATAGCTCCCAGGCTGAATTGGGCGGGTGTTCCACCCCCCCAACACGCCGTTCTCAACAGGTTGGACACCGCCTCCCAGCGGAATCCAACTCAGTTCTGGCTCACGCGCGTAGGCGAGCTCGTAACGCACAAAGGCGGGGTGAGTGGCTGTGCCTTGAATCGTAACCGTACCGCGCAGCACTTGATTGCTCGCCGGCAACGCGATTCGCGCGTATGGGTTGGGTGACTGGGCAGCAATTCGGCTTGGGACAGCGAGCACGGCGAGGGAAAGAAGCGCAATCAGTGCAGTTAGCTTTCCAACGAGGCAGGCGCTTCGTTGCTCATCACGCGCGCTGCTTGGATCGAGCATGCATTGATCTTGGGCTGCCTTGGCTTGCATGGCTACCAGTCTAGCGGCTTGCAGATGAGCAGGTTGCGAGAGCCGCAGCAATCGGGTTCAAGCCCCATCCCTTCGCTGGATAGGGAGTGAGCGAGCCGCGGCATGGTTGGACTACAATCCAGGTGCAGCGCACCTCTGCTGCAACCAAACGCTCATCCCAAGAGAGGTTGGAGTTACACCGCATCATGGAGTCTCTCTACACACCACCCGACGGCAGCGTTGAGGTGATCTGTGGGTGCATGTTCAGCGGCAAGACGGAAGAGCTGATTCGGCGCGTGCGCCGCGCCATCATCGCCCGACAGAAGGTGCAAGTCTTCAAGCCTCAGCTCGACACGCGCTACAGTGCGGATCACGTCACTTCCCATAACGGGCTAGGGGTCGCGGCGATCCCCGTCCACAATGCTCATGAGATTTTGGATCACCTCCGCCCTGACACCACCGTTGTTGCCATCGATGAGGCGCAATTCTTCGACGAGGCGCTGCCCGCTGTTGTGGATGCGCTCGCGGACGCTGGCAAGCGCGTGATCTGCGCTGGACTCGATTTGGACTTCCGCGGCGAGCCGTTCGGACCGATGCCAACCTTGCTGTGCATTGCGGATCGCGTGGACAAGCTCAGCGCGATCTGCGTGGTCAGCGGCAAGCCAGCGACGCGAACGCAGCGGATCATCAACGGCAAGCCCGCGTCTTACAACGACCCAGTGATCCTGGTTGGGGCACACGAGAGCTACGAGCCGCGTGCGCGTCGCTATCATCGTGTGCCAGGCAAGCCTCAGCGTGTGCAGCTCCAGCTTCAACTCGATTTTGCTGAGCAAGGATGACCCCTTAGCTAGGCGTCCTGCCTGCAACCTGCCTTCATCGCTATGTTGGACTAGGAGGCAACGCCATGCCCCTAACCGATGCTCAAGCTCAGCAGGGCTACCAAGCCTTCCTTGACCGGGTGTTGATTGACGAAGCAACGTTGAGGGCGCGGGTCACCGCGCTTGGCGCGCAGATCAGCGCTGACTACGTCGGCAAAACGCCGTTGCTGGTGTGTATCTTGCGCGGTGGTGTGATGTTTCTCTCCGACCTGGTGCGCGCGCTGACTATTCCTCACCATATTGACTTCATGGCAGTCTCCTCCTACGGGGTTGGTGCGCGAGCGACACGTGGACAGCCGCGCATCACGCTTGACCTCAACACTGACATTCGCGGGCGGCACGTGCTGCTGGTAGAAGATATTGTGGACAGCGGCTTCACGCTGGACAGCGTGCTGCGCTTGCTGCACGCGCGCGACCCAGCCAGCCTGAAGGTGTGTGCCTTGCTCGACAAGCCTGCGCGCCGCGAGGTGTATGTGCCCATCGCCTACCTCGGCTTTGAGATCCCCGACGAATTTGTGTTCGGCTACGGGCTTGACCTAGACGAGTATTTCCGCAACCTGCCCTTCATCGGTGTTGTGAAGAAGGAGTTCCAGCAGGGATAGGTCGAGCGATCTCCGCATACACGTTCAGCAGGCGGTCAACGATGTTCGACCAAGCATAGGCTTCGGCGTAACACAGTGCGCGCTGACCAAGCCGACGTCGCAGCGCTTCATCGTCCAGCAGCCGCCCGATTGCTTGTGCTAATGCAGCCGGATCGTTTGCTCGAACGCGCAGCCCGGTTTTGTTGTGCTGCACGAGCACACTTAAGCCTCCAACATCTGACACCACCACTGGCGTGCCGCACGCCATTGCCTCAAGTGCAACCATGCCGAAGGACTCGTAGTGAGAGGGCATGATCACCATCTCAGCAGCAGCATAGTAGAAAGCGAGGGCGTCCTGGTCAAGCGCACCAACGAAAGTTACCAGATCGCCGAGGCTGAGCGCGTCGCGCAGGGCGTGCAAGCGCGCCATCTCCTCGTTCTTGCGTCGCCCCTCTTCGCTCGGGTCACCGCCGATCACGATGATGCGTAACTTATCCCAGGACAGATCAGATCGTCGGTCACGCAGCAGCGCTGCTGCCTTGAGCAGGATGTCAATCCCCTTCAGCCGCTCAATTCGCCCAACAAACAGCAACACGCGGTGATCCGCAGGGATGCCGACAAGCGCCTTGGCATAGCTCTGTGCGATGGGGTGAAACTGCGCTGGGTCAACCCCAGGCGGCACAATCCTGATGCGCGATGAGCCTGCGCCGTAGAGGCGGACGAGCTGAGTCTTCTCCACGGCGGTGTTCGCAGTGATGCGGTCGGCGCAATCGCACAGGTGGCACTCGCCGCGCAGCCGCAGTTCGCTCTCACGGTCTTCAGGTCGCTCGGCGATTTGGTTTTTCAACGCAGCCAAGGTATGAAAGGTGATGACGAACGGCGTGCCGCAGCGCGCGCGCAGTCGCTCCGCGGCAAGACCCGAAAGCCAGTAGTGAGCATGGATAACTGTGTAGGGGGGCTGGTCTGCAGCGAAGCCTGCGACCCAATCAGCGAAGTCGGGCACATACTGATGGAGTTCAGTTTTAGGCAGAGGTGCTTCTGGTCCAGCGGGCACGTGAATGACGCGCACGTTCTCACCCAGACGCGGGTCGATTCGCAGCGCATGTGTGCCTGTGCTACGGGTAAAAACATCGGTGGGAATGCCGCGCCGCCCTAGCTCACGCGCTGTCTCGCGGACGAAGACGTTCATTCCGCCTGTGTCTTTACCCCCAAGAGGCGCTAACGGCGAGGTATGCAAGCTGAGCAGCGCAACGCGCATCGTTGAGCTATCCGCAAGTCTGTACTCGCCCGTATGGATGCCGGCTCGCGGAACAAGGTCTGTGCTGGACCTAGTCAGCCAAGTCGTCTGGGTTAACGCCAAGGGCGCGCAGTTTCGCTGCCAGACGCTCGGCGCGCTGGCGCTCGAGCTCAGCGCGCTCTTGTCCCGTTGGAAGCACTCGTCCTGCCGCATCACACCAGCGCAGCCAAGTTGCCTCCATGCCGCCGTATACCCCTTGCCACAACGTCACTCCTAAATTCAGCCCTTGCAGCCACCTACCCGGCATGGGCTGCCATCCCATCAGCGTATTCTCCAGCACATGCAGCCCTTCCGCCCCTAGCAGCCGCTGGGGGTCATACACCACATAGTAGCGCACCCGCATCCATCCGTACAGATCCGCCTTCTGCCCAAGCTCATTCCCTCTGGTGTTCGAGACTATCTCAACGACCAGCTCAGGCGGCTTTCCATACACCCAGATGAAATAAGACTTCTCCTCCTTCTTCACAGCGCTGCGATGTGGCTCAATGCCAATGCTGAGGAGCAGGTCAGGCACAACAGCAGGCTGGTCCAGCGCGTAGAACACGCCGACGTTAACCGCGGCGAGGAAGCGCTTGCCGAATCTAGGGTGTGACCAACTGGTCTCCAGAGCGTCGGCAAGCAAGCGTTGTTGGCGTTCGGAGAAGAGGTTGTCCACAGGTTCATCGTCCTCAGTGACAAGCGCTTCTAGGGCGCGGTAGTACTCAGCGAGCACTTCCGGAGAGAGCTGCTGAACAGAGGAGGTGCGCTCTTCAGTTTGTGCAGCAGGCAGAGTCTGAGCCGACACTTCTTGCTGGATTGTATTGCCAACTCGCCGCTCGGAACCCAGGCGTAAGTGCTCCTGAGGAAATGAAGCGCCCTTCGCCCACCAGCCACAGGTATCATCCCTGCTGTGAGCCTGCTGATCGAACACGTTGACTTGCTCGACCCGAGCGCGCCGCGAGCGATCGCGCGCGATCAAAGCATCTGGGTCATCGAAAACCGCATTCGGCGCATCGCGCCTGCGCGCGAACTCAACCTCGCAACCGTGCTCAGCGAACCTGGAGCAGGCAACATCGAGGTGATCAACGGGCGCGGCTTGTTCGCCATCCCCGGCTTGGTCAGCGCGCACACCCACTCACCCGAGAACTACATGCGCGGTGCAACTGAGCGCATGCCGCTCGAGCCGTGGCTGGTCTGGCTATACGGCACCTGCGGCGAATACACTCCGCGCGACCACTACCTGTGCGCTGCGATGAGCGCAATTGAGATGCTGCTCAGTGGCGTCACTGCCTCGCTTGACCATCTCTGGCATGGAGGGCTGTGGCGACGCGAGTATCTAGACGCGACGCTGCAGGCATACGCTGACTCTGGCATCCGCGCAGCGGTCGCCCCGATGTATGACGACCACGATTACGTGCTGGATGTCGCCGACGCCCTAGGTCACGATTTGCGCGGCAGCATTTACGGTCAGTCACACGGCGGCTATCGTCCAGATCGCGACGCCTACCGCCGCGCGGTGCTCGAAGACACCTTGGCGATGTTTGACGAGTGGATGCGCGATTGGCACGGGCGAGAGGGGCGGTTACAGACGTTCCTCGGACCAGCAGCCGGTCAGCTTGTAACCGCGGAGTGCCTGCACCGGTCGTTGGCGCTGGCGCAGAAGCACGGCGCTGGCGTGCACATGCACTGCGTCGAGACGCGCGTGCAGGACTATTGCATCCGTCGAGTTCATGGCAAGACGCTGATCCACTGGCTCGCGGACGAGGGCGTCCTGTGTCCTCAGCTTTCGCTGCCTCACAGCGTTTGGGTGCGGTCTGAGGCGGACTTGGATCGCCTAGCGCAGAGTGGCGCTGTGCCTGTCCACAACCCTGCTGCAAATCTCAAGCTGGGCAGCGGGCTGATGCCCTTGCGGGCAATGCTCGACCGTGGCGTCACTGTTGCGCTCGGCGTGGATGGCGCGTGCAGCAGCGACAACCAGAACTTGTTCGACGCGATTAAACTTGCCGCGCTCATTCACAACCTCAATCACCACGACCCATCCACGTGGATCACCGCTCGGGAAGCCTTTGAGGCGGGCACGCTCGGCGGCGCGGCTGCGCTGCTGCTGCACGACCAACTCGGCGCACTGCGCGAGGGTTGGCTCGCCGACATCGTGCTGCTGGAGCTAAACACCCCCCTGCTTGCTCCCGCAAACGATGCCTATGGGATGCTCGTTCACTGCGAGACAGGACAATCAGTGCGCCACGTCATCGTCAACGGCAGAGTCGTCGTGCGCGACCACCGCCTGCTCACGATGAACGTGGAAGCGCTGGTCGCCGAGTTCAACGAGCGCGTCGAGGCATTGCCCTTCCGCCACCCGCTGGATGACAAGACAAAAGACGACATCCAGCGCTGCTGGCGATTCTGGGAAGACGTAATGACGCGCGTCGTGCAAGGCGAATGAGCGAACTACCTGCTGTGGCGGCACTGCTGCAGCATCCCCTGGTTGAGCGCGTACGCAAATTAGCGGCTGAGCGCAGCGCATCTGTCCTGCTGGTTGGCGGCGCTGTGCGGGACGCCCTGCTTGGGCGCGAGACACGCGACTTCGACTTTGCGGTTCGGGGCGATGCCATCGCGCTTGGGCGATGGGTTGCAAATGCGCTCGACGGGGATTTTTACCCGCTCGACGCACGGCGCGGCATAGCGCGCGTGATCCTGACCCAGCCTGCAGCGAAGCCGATCACGCTCGACTTCGCTGCGTGCATCGGTGACGACTGGGCATCCGATCAGCGTGCCCGCGACTTCACCCTTAACGCGATTGGAATTGATCTGGGCACAGGCGAGCTCGTTGACGCCACAGGTGGGCTGAACGATTTGCGCGCGGGTGTATTGCGCGCGACGCATACCAGTGCAATCGTCAGCGACCCAGTGCGGGCACTGCGCGCGGTGCGGCTGGCGCATCAGCTCGGTCTGCGAATAGACCCGATGACGTTTGGGCTGCTGTCCGCTGCATGTGGGGCGCTACATCGAGTCAGCGCCGAGCGGCTGCGCGACGAGCTGTTCGAGATCTTGGCGCTGCCGCGCGCTGCACCCGCTGTGACCCAGCTTGACGAGCTAGGGCTTCTGGCAACTCTGATACCTGAGGTTGAGGGGATGCGAGGCGCTGCGTATGCGTCGCAGCCGTTTACCGTGCTGCAGCACACGTTCTATGCCCTGGCTGCGCTCGACGAAGGCAGCGCGGCACTCACGCTGCTTGCGCCCTCGATGGAAGAGTATTTGGCGGACACGCTTGCAGAAGAGCGCCCGGTGCGCAGCCTGGTTCGATTTGGCGCACTGCTGCACGATTGCGCAAAGCCCGATGCTTCATCGGCTGAGCACGCGGCTAAGGGTGCGGAACGGGCAGCCGCTCGCGCCCGCGCACTTCGACTGAGCAGCGACGAGGTGAATTGGGTGCGCGTCTTCATCGCGTTGCACAGTGAGCCTAATCGCATAGCGCGCGAGGGCACGGTCAACGACCGCGCGCTGTATCGTCTGCTCCGCCAAGCGCGAGAGGTCGCGCCTGCCCTGGCGCTATTTGCAATCGCCGACTGCTGGGCAAAGCGCAGCGCGGAGGAACGAGCAAGCAACGATTGTGCCAACAGTGAGGCGGTTGCGCGCGCGATCGTGGATGCGTACTCTGACCGCTGGTTGCCGCTGCAGCGTGCCCCTGCGCTGATCAGCGGCGATGATCTGATTCAGCAAGGTGTGTCCCCTAGCCCGCGCCTAGGACAGATCTTAGAGGCGGTGCGCGAAGCGCAGTTCCTCGGCGAGGTCAACACTCGCGAACAAGCCCTGGCGCTTGCCCAGCGGCTGCTGCGTGAGCCTTAAAGCACAGTCGCTATACTCACGCGTAGCCCGAATGTCCATCCTTTCCGAGTCCATGCAGGATTACCTGAAGGTGATCCTGGAGCTGATCCAGAGCAACCAGCGCGCGACGACGAACGCACTGGCAGCGCGGCTCAACGTCACTCCAGCCTCAGTCACAGGGATGCTGAAGCGATTAGCTGAGCTAAATCTCGTCGAATACGAGCCCTACCAGGGAGCGGAGCTGACCCCTGCGGGTAGGCGTGTTGCCCTCGAGGTCGTCCGGCACCACCGCCTGCTCGAGCTTTACCTGATTGAGGCGATGGGCTACCGCTGGGACGAAGTGCACGCCGAGGCAGAACGGCTCGAGCACGCCATCAGCCAGGAGTTTGCTGAGCGCATGGCGCGCATCCTCGGCGACCCGAAAGTTGACCCGCACGGCGACCCTATCCCCACTCGGGAAGGAGAGATGCCCGTGCCCTCACACCAGACGCTGTGCGAAGTGCAAGCAGGAACACAAGTCCAGATCCAGCGGGTGCGCGACGAAGACGCTGAGGTCTTGCGCAAGCTGGCTGCGCTGGGGCTCTTTCCACGCACCGTGCTTACGGTCATAGATTACAACCTGGCGCAGCACACGCAGCGTGTGCGCCTCGTGGACGGGGCTGAGCTTGAGGTACAGGAGCAGCTCGCCCGTCACATCTTTGTTGCGCCCGTGCACTCCGACGAGTCTCCATCCAGGTAGTAGGTCATGTGCTGCAGGTGCAGCACGGGGTCAATGTTCTCCACGCGGACCGAAGAGGGCACGCTAAGCGTCACTGGAGCGTAGTTCAGGATCGCCCGCACGCCTGCCTCAACGAGCTGGTCGGCAACAGCCTGGGCAGCGCTTGAAGGCACTGCAATCATCGCTACGAGGATGTGGTGTTGCTGGATGAAAGCAGTCATCTCATCC
>JANWZM010000253.1 GCA_025054635.1 Thermoflexales bacterium | reverse complement strand
TGCGCCCACAACTAGTAGATGAGAACGGCAACCTATACAGCCACATTCACTTCTTCGTGAACGGGCGCGATGTGCACTACACGAATGGGCACAACACGTTGATCAAACCCAGCGACGTGGTGGACATCTTCCCGCCCGTAGGCGGCGGTTAATCCGACCTTGGCGTCAACACAGCGACACCCCAAGCCGGCAACTCCAGCGAGGCGACGTGCGCGCGGCTTAGGTGATCATAGGCGCGCCAAGGCAGGCTGATGCGCGCGCCGCTGCGCCCGGCGATGACGATGTAGGCGTCTCCGCGCTGCATCACGTGTGCGACGCTAAGCGGGATCGGCATCACGGGCGACACATTTGCGCGTTCGGCTGCCCAGCCGATCAGCGCACTCTGCAATGTCGGATCAAACCAGCCACCGAGCGTCAGCACCCATCCGCCGCTCGGATGGACGCGGAGCGTTAGTGCAGCCTGGTTGTCCAGCCAGCCATTGCTCGCGCCGTAATGCGCCAACACTTGAGTGCCCTGCGCCGGGATCAGCCACTCCGCCCAGATCGTTGCGGTGCCCATGCCGTGCAACAAGCTACCGCTGACTATCTCTGCCAAGTGCACGGGGATAGGCTTGTCCAGCGCGAAGTACTCCTCCACATGCACACCAGCCAAGTCTTGAAGCAGCGCGGGCTGACGCTGAGTCCACAGGGCGTTATCGCGCGTCTTCATCCCGCTGCGCACACCAAGCACTAGCCCGCCGCCTGAGGCAACGTGATCGTGCAGCGACTGCGCGATAGCTTCATCAATGAGATGCGGCGCAGCGATCACGAGCCGGTACCCTTGCAACGAGGCGCGCGTGGAGAGGATGTCCACTGCGATATTGCGCTGAGCGAGCGGGGCATACAGCGAGCGCAAGTATGCCAACGGGTCGAACTGAGCGTGGTGGCGCTGGAAGTCAAGTGCCCAGCGATCCTCGTAGCTGTGCAGCAGCGCCACCTCTGCGCGAACGGGAGCGCCGTCGAGCAAATTACCCACCTGGCGCAGAGACTCGCCCAGGCGCTTGATCTCGGCAAAGATCGGGCGTGGCTTGCCGTCCGGCGCAACGAGCGAACCGTGATACTGCTCCTGACCATTCAAGGCGTTTCGCCACTGCCAGTAACACACGGCATCCGCGCCGTGCGCGATTGCCGTCCAGGCGACGGCGAAAGTCTCGCCTCTCTCTTGGGCACGGTTGACTGCCGCCCAGTTGATCGTGCCCGGCTGGGTCTCCATTAGCCAGAAACTACGCCGCTTGAATCCGCGCGTCAAGTCGTGCCCAGCCGCATCCCGCTCAAAGTCGAGTGCGCCTTCTGGGAAATACTGATCCCAAGAGGCGAAATCCAAGTCCTCGCATAAGGTGTAGTGGTCGTAGCCGTCAAAGAAGCCCATGAAGTTGTGCGTGATCCATTGATCAGGGCGGGCATGTGCGCGGATGACCTCAACCTGGTTGCGCTGGTAGCGCCGGTATGCCTCGGTGACGAACTGTCGCCACTTCAAGCGCAGTGCCGGGCTGTGCGGCTGGTTGAACCCATGCGCGCCAGTGAGCGGCAGGGGAATCTGCGACCAGTCGGTGTAGCGCTGCGACCAATACGCTGTCGTCCAAGCTGCATTGAGCGCGTCCAAGGAGCCATACTGCTCGCGCAGCCAAGCCTGAAAGGCGCTGCGTGCGCCCTCGCTGTAGCTCACTGTGTTGTACTCGTTGTCAATTTGCCAGCCGATCACATGCGGGTTCTGCCCGAAGCGCTCCGCCAGCTTCTCAGCGATGCGCCGACAGAAAGCTAGGTAGCGCTCGCTGGTCACGTCGTAGTGGCAGCGCGTGCCATGCACGGCTGGACGACCGTCTGGGTTTACAGCCAGCACATCGGGATAGCGCTGGGTCAGCCAAGCGGGAGGTGCAGCCGTCGGCGTGCCAAGGACGCATGCCAGACCGTGCGCTGCCGCAAGCGCAACCGCGCGCTCCAACCAGTCGAGGTTAAATCTTCCCTCCTCAGGCTCGAGGTCTGCCCAGGCGAACTCGCCCAAGCGCACGACGGTTAAGCCAACCTCGCGCATCAACTGTAGGTCTTCAGCCCAGCGCGACTCGGGCCAATGCTCGGGGTACCAAGCAGCACCAAGATGGATAGGCATAGGCGTTCTACGAAACTCAGGAATGTGCGGGGACGTTGTGAAGTTAGCCCTTCAAGCCGGTGCTCGCAACACTTTCGACGTAGTAGCGCTGTGCCAGCGCAAACACAATGGTCGGCGGGATGATGGCGATAGCCGCGCCAGCAAGGATAAGGTTCGGACTGTCCGAGGCACGACCGCGCAGCACGTTCAGCGCTAGGGTGAGCACCTGGGCGCGCGTGTTGCCGGTGTTGACCACGACCAGCGGCCAGAAGAAGCTGTTCCACGCGTACAAAAAGGTGAACGTCGCCAACGTCGCTAGCGCTGGCACGCTAGCGGGCAAGAAGATCCGTGTCAGGATGGTCAGCCGCGACGCGCCGTCAATCAGCGCTGCCTCCTCGATCTCTTTCGGGATGGTGATGAAGAACTGGCGCATCAGAAACGTGCCGTAGGCAGTGTATAGCCAGGGCAAGATCAGCGCCGGCATTGCGTTCACCCAGCCAATCGCGACCATGAGCTGGTATAGCGGGATGATCAGCACGACGAACGGCACCATCACCGTGCCGAGGTACAACAAGAACAGCGAGTCGCGCCCAGGGAACTTCAGCCGAGCAAAGGCGTAGCCCCCCAGCACGCTGGTCGTCAGTTGCCCAATCACGGTCAGGATTGTGATCAGCGCCGTGTTTGTCAGTGCGCGGTCAAAGCCGAGCAGATTGACGACCGTCAGATAGTTCTCGGGGTGCGCTGTCAACCGCGTCACGGGCGGGCTTAGGCGCACGTTCGCCAACGTTGTCTCGGCAGGGTTGTCAGGATTGACAAAACGCCCGACTGCCGTCCGCGTGACGACAACCATCTCGACAATCCCATCGTCCGTAGGCACTTCATAGATTGGCGCGGTGCTCCCGTTCAACGAAACTGTCTTGGGCGACTCGCCCCCAGCAACCTTGACCTCGCCGAAACGACGGATGACCTGTCGGCTCAAGTCGGGCGCGCCGCTGGGATCCAAAGGCGCGAAGATGCCGACGCGGATGTTGTCCTCTACCAAAGCCATCGGCACGCGCTCACCTGGCGCCTGCTCGACATAGTGCAAGGGTAGGGGGCGGTCGTAGCCAGCAAGCTCGACGGTCACCTGCTCCGTTGGCAGCAAGCGTGGTGGATAGCTAAACGTGTCCGCTGGCGTCTTCAGCGAGGTGAACACCATGACTAG
>JANWZM010000033.1 GCA_025054635.1 Thermoflexales bacterium | reverse complement strand
AACTCCAGGCGCGCCACAGCGCGTGACCCCGACGTTTGCCGTGCTTGTGTTAGCAGCGGGCATGTCCACACGCTTTGGGCAAAACAAGTTGCTGATGCCCTTCGGCGAAGTGCCTGTCGTGCGCCGCGCAGTCCTGGCTGCCTTGCAGTCGGCTGTCGGTGAGGTGTTCGTTGTAACAGGCTACCAGCGCGAAGCAGTGGTCGCTGTTCTGAACGACTTGCCTGTGACATTCCTACACAACCCAGACTACGCCACGGGTGAGATGCTTTCATCGATCCAAACTGGGCTGCGTGCGCTTGACCCGACGCCTGCTCAAGCTGCTTTCGTTGCGCTCGGCGACCAACCGCTCGTGCCCGCATGGGTCTTCAGGCGGCTGGCACAAGCGTATGCGCAGCGCTGCGGATCAATCCTAGCGCCGATGTTTGCTGGTCAACGCGGTCATCCGGTGCTGCTCGGTCGGCGCTGGTGGGCGCCTGCACTATCGCTGCCCCGAGCAACGCCCCTGCGCACTTTGCTGCAGGCGCACCCTGCTGACATAGCCACGCTGTTGGTCGGCACTGACGCAGTGTTGCGCGATGTGGACACGCCCGAAGCCTACGCTGAAGCACTCAGGCTGCTCAACGCGGGATCAGGCGCACTTCGAACAGCTTAGGCCACAGTTTGCCCGTCACAAACAGGCGATCGCCCTGTGGGTCGTAGGCGATCCCGTTCAGCACATCCACAGGCTGTTGACGATCAGCCTCGCTGAGCAAGCCGCTGAAGTCCATCCAGCCGACCACGCGCCCATCGTTAGGGTCAATTCGCACCACCCAGTCGGTCAGCCAAACGTTGGCAAATACCTCACCGTTGACATACTCCAGCTCGTTCAGGCGCTCGACAGGCTGACCGCGGTCGGTGACAAGCACGCTGCGCACTTCAGCGAACGTCTGTGGGTCTAGAAAGCGCAGCGTGCTGCTGCCATCGCTCATAATCAAGTGCTGCCCGTCGTAGGTCAACCCCCAACCCTCGGTCGAGTAAGACCAAGTCTGCAGCAGCGCAAACGAAGTCCTGTCATAGACAAACCCCACCCGGTTCTGCCAGGTCAACTGAATCAGCCGGTCGCCGACAAGCGCCAGCCCCTCAGCAAAGTATTGTGCTTCCAAGTCGCGACGCTGCAGCACAGTGCCTGTCTCCAGTTGGACACGCCGCAGACTGGAGCGACCGTTCAAACCAGTGCTCTCGAACAGCACCCCATCCGCGTAGAGCAGCCCTTGCGTGAACGCTTCGGGGTCGTGAGGGTAGGTGGCGATGACCTGGTAGGTGTAGAAGCGCGGCGCCTCTTGCGGCTGAGCCGTCGGCGATGGTTGCGCGGCTGGCTGGGTGGCTGTTGGCGTTACACCGCGCAGCGCCGCACATGCGCTGAGCAGGGCGACGATGCTCAGCGCCGTCAACGTTTGTGCCGCTCGGCTGATTCGGCTCACAGAGCTTCCTCTGGCGCGCCTTGGGGGAAGAGTACAAGCCCGATCCCGTTGCGAATGATCAGGTAACGCGGGTTGCTCGGGTCTGGTTCAATTTTGTGACGCACGCGATAGACGAGCTCATGCAGGTTGTCTCGACGCCGCTCCCTGCCCCACACGGCGCGCATGACATCGTCGTACTCACGCACTTGACCAGGATACTGCAACAAGTGTTTCAGCAGGCGGTACTCAGTGCGCGAGAGGTAGATGGGCAAGTGTTTTCCGTCACGCCAGACGGCGGCGTTCGGGCTGATCCATAGCCCAATCGACAAGGGCGGCCTCTCTTTGAGGAACAGCTCGCTGCCGTTGATATGCCCGAGACTTACCTCGTCTGCGGGTAACTCGCTGTCGGTGGTTGCACCGACGAGCATGAAGGTAACGTCGAAGTGCTGCCCGATACGAATGCGGTCTCCGTTGCGCAGCGGCACACGATTGCGCCGCACCACACCCTGATTCAAGCGCGTGCCGTTGCGGCTGTGGTCTTCCAACACCCAGTGGTCTATCTCGTAGATCAGGCTGGCATGGTTGCGCGAGACGGTCAAGTCGTCAGGCGGCAGCAGGATGTCATACGGCCCAATCACGCTGCGACCGATATCCACTTTGACGGCGACTAGGCGATAGCGCTCGTCGGCGCGCACGTTGGACTGCAAGACCGCAACTAAATCAGCGAGCACCGTCATTACGGGCGATTCTATGACATTTCTTCAAGTATTCTGTGCATCCTCTCTGTGTCCTCCTGCAAGGCTGGCAACGCACGCACTGCGTGCACCCGCACGTTATCACCTGTCACCCATCCTTTGCACATCACCCTGGGCGAGGTGAGCGCAAGGGTGAGCGCGGGGCGCTGCGCCATCGCGCTACGTTGATACTCGCCCCCGTCGCTATAATCAGCTCAGCCTCATTACGGCGCGCCTTGTCCGGCGCGCTTGGGATTTGGCGACAACACAGTGGTTGTCCTGCTTGGTCTCGGTCCTGGCGACCCTGCCTTGGTCACAAAAGAGGCATGGGAGACGTTGGCAGCGGCGCATACAGTTTATCTGCGCACCAATCGCCATCCTGTCGTCGCAGCATTGCCTCCCCATCTGACCGTGCACAGCTTCGACGCGCTTTACGAGCGCAGCGCTCACTTCGACGAGGTGTATCGGGCTGTCGCCGATACCGTGCTGGCGCACGCTAGGGCAAAGCCAGACAGCGAGGTGATCTACGCAACCCCTGGTCATCCCCTTGTGGGCGAGGCAGCAAGCGCGCTGATCCTGCGGCGCGCGCGCCAGGAGGGGATCGCTGTGCACATCGTTGCTGGGCTGAGCTTCGTCGAGCCGATCTTGGAGACGCTGGCGCTGCACGCCGACCTTGATCCCGGACTGCTCGATCCGCTCGCCGGGCTGCAGGTGTGTGACGCGCTGGAGATCGCTGCAGCCTACCATCCCCCACTCAACCCCGACCGCCCTGCTTTGATCGCACAGGTTTACTCGCGCCTCGTCGCCTCTGACCTCAAGCTCGTCTTGATGAACCAATATCCTCCTGGGCATCCTGCCTGGGTCGTGCGCGCGACGGGCGACCAGCGGAGGTGCGCCTCAGTTGTGCTGTCCGAGTTAGATCACAGCGATTGGTTCGATCACTTGACCTCAGTCTATCTGCCACCGATGCCTCGACCGAGCAGCTTCGAGGCGCTGCAGGCGGTCGTCGCCCACCTGCGCGCGCCCGAGGGCTGCCCTTGGGATCGCGAGCAAACCCATGAGTCGCTGCGCCGAACGCTGCTCGAGGAGACCTACGAGGTGCTGGCAGCAATTGACCAAGGCGATATACAAGCGCTCGCCGAGGAGCTTGGCGATTTGCTGCTCAACGTGGTGATGCAGGCACAGATCGCCACTGAGGGCGAAGTCTTCCGCATGACTGACACGATTGCCCACATCATCGCCAAGCTCAAGCGTCGCCATCCGCATGTGTTCGGCGACGCCCAGGCGCAGACCAGCAGCGAGGTCATCGCGCACTGGGACGCGATCAAGCGCCAGGAGAAGCGCGACGCCGGCGTGCACAATCCTTCGGCGCTGGACGGGATTGCTGAGGCGCTGCCGGCGCTGGCGTTTGCCCAGAAGGTCGCCCACCGCGCCGACCGCGCTGGCTTTAGCTGGGGCAGCCACGAGGCGCGCCTGCGCAAGGTGCGTGAGGAGCTCGAAGAGATCCTCGCTGCGCGCGACGATGCGCACCGCGCCGAGGAGTTCGGCGATCTGATCTTTGCCTTAGCGAACTGGGCGGACGGCTACGGCATAGACCTAGAGTCTGCTGCCCGCCAAGCGACGCAGAAGTTCGCCCAACGCTTCCGCGCGCTTGAACAGCGCGTGCGCGCACAGGGTCAAGACCTCAAGGCGCTGCCGCGCGAGCAAGCCCTCGCGCTGTGGCAACAGGTCAAGGCGGATAGACTCGCAGAGCCATGAAGATCGCCATCCTCGCTGACATTCACGGCAACTACCCCGCCCTGTGCGCCGCGGTCGAGCACCTCGAGCGCTGGGCGCCTGACTTGGTCATCGTGGCTGGCGACACAGTCAACCGCGGCCCGAGCTCCGCCGCATGCTGGGGCTTCGTGCGCCAGCGCCAGCGCGAACAGGGCTGGCAGGTCATCCTGGGCAACCATGAGGAATACGTGATCAGCCAAGGCGCGCCTGATGCCCCGCGCGAAGGTCCAAAATTTGAGCTTGCCCGCGTCTCATATTGGACATACGGCCAACTTGGGGCTGAGGCAGTCAAGGAGCTGCAAGCGCTGCCCTTCTCGCTGGAGGTGAGGCGCAACGGGCGAATCGCTTGGCCCGTGCGCGTCGCTCACGGCTCGATGCTAGGCACGCGCGACGGGATTTACCCGTTCACCCCCGACAGCGAGATGCATCAGAAGTCAGGCACGCCACCCCCGGTCGTGTTCTGCGTTGGGCACACGCATCAGCCGCTTGTGCGCGACCTGGGCGGCTTGCTGGTCGTAAATGCCGGCTCCGTTGGTATGCCTTTTGACGGGGACGCGCGCCTGTGCTACGCCCAGGTGAGCTGGCATCACGGAGCTTGGCACGCTGCCCTCGTGCGGTTGCCTTATGACCGCGCTCAAGCCGAGCAAGACTTCTATCGCACTGGCTTCATTGACGAGGCTGGTGCGCTGGCGCGGCTGGTGCTGCGCGAGTTCCAGATCGCCCGCGGTCAGATCTATGGCTGGGCGCAGGAGTACGAAGAAGCCGTGCTGAACGGCGCGATCAGCATTGAGGCAGCCGTGCAGCGCTATTTGGAGACAGTTTGATCTCTGCCCTGTAGCTTGCAGCAACCCCATTCGCTCTTGCGCAAACGGTAAAGAATCTCCTCCTGCAGCTTGCGGTCTTCCGCAATTCGGTCTGTGATCAGACCCGTGACCACTAGGAGCAGACCAATCGCGAGCGAGACTGAGCCCACAACGAGCGACTGCACGTTGCCGGGCAATTGCCATCCCTGCTCTGCAAAGCGGAACATCAACCTGATGAGCAGGGCGCTGCCTACTGCAAGAAACGGAACAGATAAGGCGATGAAAGTCTTGAGTGGCTCGTAGGTAACGTAGGAGCGAACAAGAATGGAAGCTTGCTGCATAATGAAGTGAGCTGCGTTGCGCTGTAGCCGTGAGGGTCGCGGCGTCGGGCGTGCTGTGATGGGCACGCTCTTCACCGACAGCCCAAGCTGCCCTGCCTGGATCAGAGTGGCTACCGTGTAAGAAAAGCGGCTGGTGACAAACAGTCGCAGCGCTGCCTCGCGGGAGTAAGCCCTGAAGCCTGAGACAGCGTCAGGCACGTCTAGCCCAGAGGCACGGCGAACCGTCCAACTGCCCAGCCACTGCATCCAGCGCTTTGCGCGCCCAAAGTGCG
>JANWZM010000240.1 GCA_025054635.1 Thermoflexales bacterium | reverse complement strand
GGGCAGGCTGACGTTGAGGAGAAGGAGGGGGAACGCGCCATCAAAGCGAGGCGCCTGCACGCAGCGCGCAGCGACGACTTCTTGCTCACGGTGCTGGCTTGCTCCGCGCAGAACCTTAAAATTCCTGATGCGTAAGCCCTGGGGCGCAAAACGGTTTACATGTGCACCCCTGCACCTGCAAACGCCAAACGCCTTGCCTGCACACCAAGCAAAAGTGGTGTACGAATGGTGTACGGCAAAGGCAACATCACCAAGCACAAAGGGCGCTGGCTTGTGCGCCTGCAAGTTGACGGCGTGAGGCGCAGTGCCTACGCTGCAAGCAAGCGCGAGGCACAAGCTATCCTGCGCGAATGGCAGAAGCAAGCGCTGCTGGACGGCGGATTACCTAGCGCTGCCAAGCGCACGTTGGCAGACCTTGCGCAAGCGTGGCTTGAAAGCGCGGACATCCGCGAAAGCACACGGGTTTGGTATGCCGACATCCTGCAGCGCTACGTACTACCTACTCTGGGCAAGGCGCGGTTAGACGGCATCACCCCTGAGCGCATAGAAGCGCTATACCGAAAGTTGACCCCTGCAACAGCGCAGAAGGTACATCGGGTGCTACGTCGGGCATTCTCTGTAGCGTTGCGCTGGCGCTGGCTAACAGCAAACCCCTTTGACCGTGTGAGCCGACCAAGACATAGACCGCGAAAGCCTATCCTCTGGACGGCGGCACAGGTCAAAGCATTCGTTGCAGCGGCGCAACCCTACCCCCTTTTGGTGCTGCTGGTCACAACTGGACTGCGCTTGGGCGAGGCGCTGGCGCTGCGTTGGCGCGACGTTGAGCTTGGCGGCGTTGCGCTGCAGGTGCGCGAATCGGCGCAACAGGTCAAAGGGCGCTGGGTATTCACAGAGCCAAAGACGGCGGCAGGGATGCGCACGGTGCTGCTGCCGGCGCCGGCGAGAGAGGCGCTGAAACGGCTGCGAGCAGCAAATCCGACCGCGAATGAGGGCGACTTGCTATTTGAGAGCAAGCGGCGCAAAGGGCAACCGCTGGGCTACACGGCGGCACACAAGCAGCTACAGGCGGCTTGCGCTGCCGCTGGGCTGCCCAA
The DNA here is from genome assembly GCA_025054635.1 of Thermoflexales bacterium. GTDB lineage: Bacteria > Chloroflexota > Anaerolineae > J036 > Brachytrichaceae > DRWP01. Next base: position 5,914 of record JANWZM010000240.1, on the reverse strand, counting down.
GCTGCGCATTCACGACCTACGGCACATTCACGCATCCTTGCTATTGTGTTCTCGAGACTTCGCATCCGCTTCGTCTAGCCACTCCAAAAAAACTCCTGATGCGCGAACCCAGCGTCTGAACGCTCGGATTACCCCTACCGGCTTAATCGCGCGCCTCTCGCCAGCGCTCAAGCGCCAAGCGAACGGATTGGATGTCCGTGAGCGGGCAGGGTAGGTCTAAGTGGCGCGGGTAAACCACGAAGGCTGAAGTCTGCGCACCCCCCCCTCCACCATGACACCCAACCGAGTCCTCGAACGAGGCAACGCTGCCGTCCGGATAGACCATGCTGTTAAGAATCAAGTCGCCTGAAGTTGAGAACCCAGCGAGCTTCAACCATTCATTCGCCCAGCGCTCCCCTCCGCCGAGCACACCGAATGGATCTGCCCCCTGTTGTTCGCCCGTGCTTAGATTGCGGGCTCCAGCCTTACTCAGTGCCCAAACATGCCCCCGCACGTCCCTGCCGATGACAAAACCGATCCCTGGATGAGCAACGAGTGCTTCGAGCAAGCCGGGATGCTCGGCGCGGATTTCCTCAAGTGATACACGCTGGTTGCGAGCAGGGCGGAAATACACGTTCGCCAAGTTGCCCGATGGACAGACGATGATATCCTGCAGGTCACCATTCGGCAAATCACGGGTGCGAGCCAACTGTCGCAGCAGCACGGAGGTCAATCGCATTGCCGTTCGTCGTGTGCGCCGCCCTCGCACACGCTTGAGCGCTTGGCTCGCTGCTTCAAGCTCTGCGCTAAGTGCACCGGCGAAAGACTGACCAGCTTCGACTGGAAGCACCTCGCTGACGCGCGTGCGCGCATCAGTGAGTGCATCCACGAGTTCGCGCAGCGAGTAACCATAGCGCCGCTGAAAGGACGTACTTCTGGATTGCCCGTGATCGGAGAGCAACACGACCTCGTAAGCGATTGGTGCGAAATAGCGAGCGACCTGCAGGATATGTCTCAGGTGGCGGTCAAAGCCACGCAGCGTGCTGAGCGCATCTGTCGAGTCTGGACCGGCGTAGTGGGCGACTTCGTCGTAGCCCACGAATGTCGCGTAGATGATCGGCTTGCCGCGCTGCATCTCGCGCATCACCGCGAAGGCGGCTAGGTCGCGCATCAGCACGTTGGTGACTACGCGCAACACGGTGAATCGGCTCGGGAAGCGCCTGCCTAAGTGCCGTTGCCGCTCGGTGATCTGCTGGCGGAGCGCCTGTCCAACCTCGCGCAGCAGCTCACTGACAGCGACGGCGAGGGTGCGTCCAAAAGTGTATGGGTTGAGCCAAAACGCGGTCAAATCGTCCAGCGCATGGGCGATGGGCGAGGGGTAGCGTTGCGACAGCGTGCTCAGCGTCAGCAGCGAGCGCGCTGCATCACCATCAAGTAGGTTGTTGATCGACACCCCGCCGCGCAGCAAGCCGCGTCCGTCACTCAGGCGTTGGTTGAGCAGCGCCGCATCGTCAGGGTGATTCGAGACCAGCACCCGACCTAGCTGTCGGTCAAACCACCGGAAGCCAGGGATGTTCTCGTTTGTGCCGTGCAGCAGAAGCGCTTGCGCGGATGAGGTTTGTGAGGGAAGCCCGCACCAAAACTCGGCTAGACAGTGGCTCGTGCGCAGCAACTCTGCAAGGCAAGGCATGAGTCCGCACGACAACGCCTGCTGTAGGTGTGGATGGGACAAGCCGTCAATCTCGAGCACGACTAGCCCACGTTGATGGGGGGGCGCCTCGTCTAGAGCGCTAGCTGGCTGCCTCAGCGAGGCAAGCACAAATTGCAGAAAGGTGTAGTCGTCATCGAGCGCGATCGCGCCGTTCGCTAAAGCGTTGGCAATGGCAAACGGAAGAGCAGACAAAACCAGCCAATCCGCCTCGCGGGGGATCTCCCAGAAGACGAACATGACGCCGGCAGAGAAGAGGCACACGTTGACCCCAATCGTCACTGCCCCCGAGAGCAGCGGGTTGGACGGGGCGCGCAGCCAGATCAACACAGGCAGGATGAAGAAGTTCGCGCTCGCAGCGATGAAGCTGGCGCATGCCCAGCGCAGCAGCGCGTCTGCCGTCCATGTCGCTCGGTGGCTCATTGCCAGAAAGGCGAGCAACAGCGCTTCAGTAACGATAAACCAGCTCAGGCTAACCAGCAATCGGCGCAGGTCAGCCGCTGCAATCCGACGAGGAACGCGCTGATGCGCGCCAGGCAGCGCAGCGCTCACCGCTCCGCCTTTGCCTGGCGCACGAACTGGCGAACGCGCAAAGGATCCTTTCGCCCAGGCGCGAGTTCAACCCCGCTGGCAACGTCAACGCCCCATGGACGCACGCGCGCAACAACCTCAGCAACGTTTTCGGGAGTCAGCCCCCCAGCTAATAGCAAGCGATGGTCTGCTGCAATCTGCTGAGCAAGCGATTCATCAGCCCGTTCGCCGCTCCCGCCCCATAGTGTGGGGTGATTGGCGTCGAGCAAGACTTGCGGCAGTGTTGCTTGGGGCAGCCGTGCCGCTTGCTGGGCAACCTCATCCCAAACTTTGATAGCGGGATATGCGCGCCCTTCAAGCGCTTGAATGACCTCAACAGGTGCGGCGTGGAGCTGCGCTGCGTCCAAGCCAACTTGACTCATAACCCCGCGCACCAGCTCAACGCTCGGTTTGACGAACACACCCACGCAGCGCACAGATGGATAGACGCGCTTCACTGCCGAAACGATCTCCGCTGCAGTCTCAGGCTGGACGGCGCGCGGGCTTTGGGGGTAAAAGATCAAACCGATCAGATCTGCGCCAGCTTCGGCGGCGTGCAGCGCATCTTCAACACAGGTCAAGCCGCAGATCTTGACGACAGTCACAGGACTGGCTCCTCGCTGTGCAACACACTGAGCATCGCCTGATGAATTAGACCGTTGCTGGCAACAACCTCGTGGCGAGCCAGCATCTGGTCACCGCCGTCGAAGTCTGTCACCGTGCCGCCTGCCTCACGCACAATGACAATGCCGGCTGCGATGTCATGGGGCTTGATCTTCAGCTCCCAGTAGCCATCCATCCGCCCACATGCCACCCAGCACAGGTCAAGCGCAGCCGAGCCAACTCGTCGCACTTCTTGGGCTGCTCGCTGGAAGCGCAGGAAGTGCTCAAAGTTGTTCTCGCGACTCGTGCGCCGGTCGTAGGGGAAACCCGTGTTCAGCAGCGCCAACGACAAGACAGGTGTCTTGGAGACGCGGATCGGTCTGCCGTTGAGCGTTGCCCCAAGACCAACTGCAGCCGAGTACAGCTCGTCATGGATTGGGCTATACACGACGCCTAGCACAGGCACGCCTTCGTCGAGCAATCCGAGTGAGACGGAGAAGACGGGGAAGCTATGGGCGAAGTTCACCGTGCCATCGAGGGGATCAACCTGCCATTGAAAGCGCGCGCGCTGCAGGTGGCTGTAAACGCCACCCTCCTCGCCGATGATAGCGTGGTCTGGGAAGCATCGCTGCAAGGCGTCCACGATGTAGGCTTCACTGCGACGGTCGAACTCAGTGACTGGATCAACATCCTGCGCCTTGTAGTCAACGACGAACGATGTGCGCGACTCAGCGATCTGGACGTACCCTTCGCGCAGGATTGCCCCCGCCCCGCGCGCGATTGCAATTGCCTGCCCCAGAACATTAAGCAGGTGCGGTGTGCTGAGCATCATCACAGGCAGGGATTCTAGCCCTGCGCTTCGGACTAGCGCAGTGCAGGCGGCTTCAACGCGGCTGCCTTAGGCATGTGCTCCTCCTCATCGTCAATTTGCCCCACGGCTTGCCTTTAGCTCGCGTTCGCCTATAATCCAGCGCAGTGATCGGTGCGGCGTGCAAGTCCAGCCGCTTGCCCGTCACATGAAGTGCATAGCAAGGCGTCTTCGGGGCAGGGTGGAATTCCCGATCGGTGGTATAGCCCACGAGCGCGTTGAGAGGCGCGCAGGATCCGGTGAAACTCCGGGGCCGACCGTGACAGTCGGGATGTAAAGAAGACGACACACGAGCGAGCATGCTTTGATTGCATGCTGGCTTTGTGCGTGTTGACGCGTGTCAACAGCCCCGTAGGCTTGCCTTGCGGGGCTGTTGTTATGTACGTTTTGCGTTCTCAACCATTGACTCAACCCGCTCGAGTCACGCGGCGGCAGACGCCAAACGCGTTGTTGCGCCTCGCGCCGCTGCTTAGCCTGCTGATTGCGCTTATCGGGTGGCACGCGCTAGCGCTGCGCTACCCGCCCTTCATCCTTCCGGGGCCGGTGCTGGTGCTCGAACGGCTAACCCAACGCGCGCTCGACGGCAGTTTGGTGCAGCACGCTGGCGTGACGCTGAGCCAGGCGCTGCTCGGGCTGCTAGTGGGCGCTGGTGCTGCGCTTATGCTGGGCGTGCCGATCGCCAAATCGCCGCTGGCGGATCGGCTGTTGTCGCCTTTCGTCGTTGCCTCGCAGGGCATTCCCTTCGTCGCAGTTGCACCGCTGATCTTCATTTGGTTTGGCAACGGCCCGCTAGCGAAGGCACTGGTGTGCGCGCTGGTGGTGTTCTTCCCAATGACGATCAACCTTGTTGCTGGCTTGCGCAGCGCGCCCCTCGTGTTGCGCGACCTGTTCCGCGCGTTGCGTGCGACGCCGCTGGAGACGTTCCTTAAGCTGGAGCTGCCCTCTGCAATCCCGTTTGTGTTTGCTGGCTTGCGGGTGAGCGTCACCCTTTCGATGGTCGGCGCGATCGCAGGCGAGTTCCTGAGCGCGAGCAGCGGCTTGGGTTTCCTGATCAACCTAGGCAACGGCACTTACGACACGCCGCTGGTGATGGCAAGCGTGCTGGTCACCGTGCTGCTATCGCTGTCGCTGTATGGGCTGGTGCGCCTGAGCGAGCGCGCCTGGTCACGATACGCCTAGCTTGCTAACAGCGCAGGTGTGTCGCCTGACCCTGCGCTGAACGAAGTGAATTGGAGGTGTTGCGTATGAAGCGTGAAGTTGTGTTGTCTTTGACGGCTTGTGTCCTTCTTGGTGCCTGTGTAGCTCCTCCCGCGCCGCCGCCCGCAACGCCGCTGTCCCCGGCACAGCCTGAGCGTATTCGGCTGCCGATGAGCTACATCCCGAACGTGCAGTTTGCGCCGTTCTATGTTGCTGTAGATCGCGGCTACTTCAAAGCAGAAGGCATCGAACTAGAGTTTGACTACAGCTTCGAGACCGATGGCATGAAGCTCGTCGGCGCTGGCGAGTTGCCCTTCACCCTAGCTAGCGGCGAGCAAGTCGTCCTAGCGCGCGCGCAGGGGTTGCCTGTGAAGTACATCGCTGCCTGGTACCAGCGCTTCCCGATCGCTGTGTTTAGCCTCAAAGAGCGCGGGATTGCTGCCCCCGCTGACTTGAAAGGCAAGACGGTTGGACTGCCAGGGTTCTTCGGTGCGACCTACGTCGGTTGGCGCGCCTTCCTGAAGGCAAATGGGCTGAGCGAGCAAGACATCAACCAGCGCGAGATCGGTTTCACTCAGGTTGCTGCCGTGCAGCAAAAACAGGTTGACGCTGCGGTCGGCTACATCGTCAACGAGCCAATCGTGCTGGAGGAGAACGGCTTTCCAGTCAACGTCTTCTTCGTCGGTGAGCAGGTCAACCTGGTCGCAAATGGCATCGTGGCGAATGAGCGCGTCCTGCAAGAGCGCCCTGCACTCGTGCGCGGAATGCTGCGCGCCTTCCTGCGCGGCGTCCAAGACACCATCAACGACCCCGACGCAGCACTGCGCATCTCAGCCAAGTTCGTCGAAGGGCTGAAACCCGATGACCCGATTCAAAAGCGCGTGCTGCAGGCGACAATTGACTTGATGAAGACGGATCGCCTCGGCGCTTCCAACGCTGAGGGCTGGGACTTCACCCAGCAGACGCTGCTGGACATGGGGCAGATCCAA
>JANWZM010000198.1 GCA_025054635.1 Thermoflexales bacterium | reverse complement strand
AGCACCTGTCGTGAAGTCACTCAGCGCCCGAGCGAACACCGCCAGACCCAACATGCCGTAGATAATCGAAGGCACGCCCGCAAGGTTGTAGATGTTCGTCTGAATGATCTCCCCCAGCCGGCTTTTGCCTGCAAACTCTTCGAGGTACGTTCCTGCAGCAACGCCGACCGGTACTGCGATGAGCAACGTGAGGATCACGATGAAAACCGAGCCAATCAACGCCGTGCGCAAACCTGTCGTCTCCGGTCGCGAGGCTTGAGGAGAGATGACGAACTGCGGTGTCAGCCACCACTTGAAGTCATACTCGGCGCCGGGATAGTCTCGCTCGATCTCAGCGATGATCTCGTTGCCTCGAAAGAGCGACTCGAAGAAGAACCACTGCTTCAAGACAGACTCGAGCAGGATCTCTGTTTCGATGAGCTCAATCAGCTCTTGTTCGCTTCGCTGGGTGAGGGGCTTCTCCGCGTTGAGTTGGTCAAAGCGGACGGTCGTCAGCTTGCGTTGCAGAATTTCAATGAGCTGCTGTTGCGAGAGCTCCTCCAGTGACAGTGCGGTCAGTTTCTCTGGGAAGGGCGTCTCGTTGTAAAGCACATTGATCAAATCTTCTTTGGACAGCTCCTCCAGAGGCGCCCCGTAGTCTTCGGGGATAAACTCGAGGCGATCGGCTGGCACGTTTTCCTTTGCCAGTCTCAATAGCTCCTCACGGGGAAGCTCCTCAAAAGGTCGAGAGGGTGTGATAGTGAGCGGGTCTATCTTGAAGCCGTAGACGGCGTACCCACCCACCTTGTCCAGGACGTTCAGGAAGATTGTCACCAGCGCGATCAACCCGAGCAGGAGCGAGGTAAACAGCACAGCGCGCCCAAAGCCAGCGACTCGCTGACGACTGCGGGTGCTCTCATCGCTCGCGAGGATGCTCTCAGGTTGGCGCTCTTGAGTCGGTACTGTCTCGCTCATGTCAGTACACCTCGCGGAACCGCTTTACGAACCAGCGGCTGATCAGGTTCAACGTCAGTGTGATGACAAACAAAACCAACCCGAGCGCGAACAGGCTGTAGAAGTCCATGCCCTCCAAGCTGAGGTCACCGGTGCTGATGCGCGCGATGTGAGCCGTGATGGTTTCTGCCGCCTTGAAGGGGTTGACTGTGAAGTTCGGCCCAGCGCCTGCAGCGAGAAGCACAATCATCGTCTCGCCAAACGCTCGAGAGATGGCAAGAATCACCGAAGCTGCAATGCCTGATGTCGCAGCAGGCACAACGACACGCAGGCTGGTCTCAAGCTGAGTCGCGCCCAAGCCAAACGCCGCTTCACGGAGGGCGCGAGGCACAGAAGCCAGGGCGTCTTCGCTGACTGAGGCGATCAGCGGGATGATCATGATCCCCATCACCAACCCCGCCGAAGCCATGTTGTAGAAGTCAACTACGTCTATCCCGAAGATCTCACGCAGGAGCGGGGTCATGAACGTGACTGCGAAGTAGCCGTATACCACGGTCGGGACAGCAGCGAGCAGCTCCAGGATGGGTTTCAAATAGCCTCGTGCTCTGGGTGTCGCATACTCGCTTAGGAAGATCGCTGCGGATAGTCCTAGCGGCACAGAGACGAACAGCGCAAGCACACTCGTGATGAACGTTGAGGTTGCCAACGGCAAGATGCCGTAGCGCTCGAATTCTGGCGCCCAGATTGTGCCGGTGAAGAACTCGAGCAACTTCCCCTCTTGAGCGATTTCCCTAAAGAAGACCAAGGCATCGGAGAATAGAACGACCACGATGCCGATTGTGGTGAAGATGGAGACGAGTCCGCTGAAAAGAAGAAAGGCGCGGATGACCGCCTCGCTGACGCGAGGTGGTCTGCGCAGAGAACTGCGCTGTGCCATGCGGCGCTGGATAGCGCTCGTTTGCTCGGGTGCTGCTGCTGTTGCCATCAGGTTTCCTCGCGAGGTGTGAGTTTCAACTACTGTGGAGATGGGCGGGGTTAGTGCCCCACCCATCTCCTTTTAACGATGCACTACATCAGCTATGTTTCAGCGGATGGCGTCGAGGAACTGCTGGCGTGTCTTTGCTAGGTCTGCGGCTGGCTCAGGGAAGTAGCCGACCTGGCGGATGACCTTGTCCACGTTGGTCAGGTAGTAGTTGACAAAGCCTGCCACTTGCGGCTTGCTCTTGAGGATGGCTGCGCTGGAGATGATGAAGAGCGGGCGGGCGAACTTGTAGCGGCCGCTTGCAACTGTTGCAGCGTTCGGGGCAACACCCTCGTAGTTCACTGCGCGGAGGCGGTTGCGGTTCTCCTCGAAGTAAGCAAAACCAAAGTAGCCGATGGCAGCGCGGTCGCCGGCTACGCCTGCAACCAGCACGTTGTCATCCTCGCTGAGCTGCACACCAGGCACGCGCGGGATGATTGCGCGGCGCTGAGCGGACGGGATACCAGTGAAGACCTGCTCGACGAAGTAGTCATAGGTGCCGCTGTCTGTGCCAGGGCTGTAGAGCTTGATGGGCAGATCCGGCCAGTTGCGGTTGACATCCTTCCAGCTCTTGGCTTGACCAGAGTAGATCAGTGCAAGCTGCTGGCGGTTGAGGTTGCGCACCCAGTCGTTGCGCGGGTTCACCACGACGGTCAGCGCGTCAATGCCGACTTTGAACTGAATCGGCTCGATGCCGTTGCTGCGGCAGGTGCTGATCTCAGCGCTCGTCATGGCGCGGCTGGCGTTCGCCACGTCGTACTCACCGCGGCAGAAGCGGGTGATGCCTGCGCCGGTGCCGATCTCGTCAACTGTGATCTGACCCGTGAAGCCGTCGCGCTTGAACAACTCGACCATGCGCTCAGTGAGCGGGCGAACCGTCGAGCTGCCGCCGGTCTTGATGTCGCCGCTTAGCGCACCAGGATTGACCGGTGGGAGCGTCTGCGCATGCGCCGTGCCCACAAGGGTGGCGCCCATCACAGCAGCAAGCACTGCCGTGCTCACAAAAGGCTTAACTGCAATCTTGCTCATGGTTTCCAGTCTCCTTACACGTGCGTCTGAATTGCCGCAGCTCGAAATGCTGCAGCTCTGCATCTCGATTGTTCGCCCAGCATATTCAGGGAGTGTGAAGAGAATGTTAAGCGAGCTTCAAGCCCAGCACGGCTCAAGCAGAACTGCCGCGCTGTGAGACAATCTGAGCGATGGCGCTCAACACTCCGCACGGTCTCTACTTCGAGGACTTCGTCGTCGGCGATAGGGCTGTGTCACCCAGCCGCACCATCACCGAAACAGACGTCGTGTTGTTTGCTGGGCTGAGCGGCGACTACAACGAGATCCACACCAGCGAACCCGTCGCGCAACAAGGGCTATTCGGTCGTCGCGTTGCTCATGGACTGCTCGGCTTGAGCATCGCCAGCGGCTTGGCTTTTCAGATGGGCTTTCTGCTCGGCACAGTTGAGGCGTTTCGCTCTCTGGAGTGGGAGTTCACTGCACCTGTCTTCATCGGCGACACCCTTCACCTCGAAGCAGAGGTTGCCGAGACTAAAGCGTTCCCTCGGCTGAACAACGGAAAAGTCACCTTCAGGGTCAATGTTAAAAAGCAAGATGGGAGTGTGGTTCAGCGCGGCACGTGGACGTTGCTCGTGAAGTCACGACCGAAATCGTGAGGTGATCCGCATCGCTCGGCGATACCCCGTTGCGCTTGTCCTTGCGCTTGGCAGTGGCGCTGGGCTTGCCCTGTTGCCCAGCGAGGGCGTCATTCTTGCGCTGCTTGGCTTCGCGCTTGTTGGGCTGGTGGCAACAACTTTCGCTGAACCTCTCTTTGGTCTCGCTGTGGCAATCGTCCTCGGCCCGCTCCAACCGTTGGAGCGCGCGGAGCTAGGCTTCGCGCTGGGCAGTGGGCAACTCGTGCTTGGCGCTGTGTTGTTCGCCTGCGCCATCCGATGGGTGGCGCAGCGGCGCTGGGCATTGCCCCTCAAGTCGCCTGTCTGGGCGGCTGGGCTGGCGTTCCTCGGCGTTGGGTTTGTCTCGTTCTTCCCCGCGCGAGATTTGGGCAACTGGGCAACCGAGCTGGTCAAATGGGGTCAGCTTCTTCTCGTTGCCGCGCTGGTTGCGAGTGAGCCAAGTGCAACTAAGCCGCTCTGCCCTCAACCCCGCGCCCCTCTCCCTCGAGGAGGGGGGATGGAGGTGGGGGCAGAGCACCGCACTGGACACCTTCATGTCTTGTTAGGTGCGATCTTGTTGAGCGGCTTGTTGCAGGCAGGGCTGGGGATCTACCAGGCTGAGTTTCGCGGCTTCGGCCCAGCAGAGTTTCGCGTGTTCGGCACCGAGGCGCGCTTCCGTGCGTATGGCTCGTTTGAGCAGCCCAATCCGTTCGGCGGTTACATGGGGCTGATCTGGCCTGTGGCGTTGGGCGTTGCAGTTTGGCGCGCGCAGGCGCGTGCGTGGGCGCAAGCGCTCCTCGCTGCAGGAACTGCTGGAGCGAGCCTGTATGCGCTGTGGGCGAGCGGATCGCGCGGAGCGCTAGTCGGTGCGGCCGTCGCTACGCTCGCGTTTGCGCTCGGCACGATCAACCGTCCTGTGATCTGGGCTGGGCTGGCGCTCAGCATCGGGGCTGCGCTCTACGGCTTTGACCTGGTGAATCTCCCGCCATCGCTGGAAGACCAGCTTCAACGCTATGGCAGCCTCGATGTGCGCAACGCGCACGTCACCCCGATCACTTTCTCGACCATCGAGCGACTGGCACACTGGCAAGCTGCACTCCGCATGATCGAAGCCTCGCCCTGGCTAGGGGTTGGGCTGGGCAACTACGCTGCGGCTTATCCTGAGTTTCGCTTGTTGCCCTGGCAGAATCCGCTTGGTCACGCGCACAACTTTTACCTGAACATCTTTGCCGAGACGGGGGTGTTGGGCTTGTTGAGCTATCTTGTGTTCTGGGCGCTTGTGATTGGGCTGACTTGGCATGCAGCGCGTCGCCAACCGCGCGACTGGGTCTTACTAGGTGTGCTTGCTGCTTGGGGACACCTCAGCGCGCATCATGTGTTCGACAAGCTATACGTCGCCAACACCCACATCCTGCTTGGGGTGTATCTGGGACTGGTGCTCGCGCGCACGCAAGAAGCTAGAGCACTCCATCGAGTGCGCCAAAGTGCGCCTCGTAGCGCTGACGGAACTCCTCAAGTGTGAAGAAATGGCTTTGCCCGCCGACATTCTCTAGCGAGTAGGTCGCTGCAACGCTGCCCAATCGGGCGCAAATCTCCCAGTCCGCGCCAACAGCCAGCCCCTTTAGGAAGCCACCGCGGTAGGCGTCACCGACCCCTGTGGGGTCAACGATGCACCGCCCTGGGATTGCTGGCACGTCTACCCGGCGATCCTTCAGCAAGATGGATGACCCTTTAGCGCCGCGGGTGACGATCAACGCCTCAGCGTGATAGAGCACGTCCGCCTCGGACAGACTGGTTTTCTGGCGGATCACCTCGAACTCGTAGTCGTTACAAATCAACATGTTGGCGCCGATGATGCCTGCGCGCAACTCCTCGCCACTTGAGCGCGCCACCTGTTGACCGGGGTCAAACATGTAGCGAATGCCTAGCTCACGGCACTCTTGGGCGTAGCGCAACATGGCTTGGGGGTCGTTGGGCGAGATCACGACCAAATCAGGCTTTTCCTCTAGCGACTTCAGCGACAGGTTGCGCGCCTCGGTCATTGCGCCGGCGTAGAACGTGGCGATCTGGTTGTTGTTGCGGTCGGTGTTGCAAAAGAACGAGGCAGTGAACTTGTCTGGCACGACATGAACAAGCGAGGTGTCCACGCCGACCGACTCTAGCCAGGCGCGGTACTCGTCGAAGTCCACGCCTGCTGTCGCCATGATCGACGGGCGCTCGCCGAGCAGTGCGAGCGTGTAGGCGATGTTCGGCGCGCAGCCACCCCGTCGGCGTTCCATTGAGTCCACCAGGAAACTCAGACTCAGGCGCGAAAGGTGTTCGGGCAGCAAATGCTCGCTAAACGAGCCCGGGAAAGTCATCAAGTAGTCGTAGGCAATTGAGCCAGTGATTAGGATCTTCATGGCGCGCTCTCCCTCGGAATGACGAGCCGGTAGCCCCGGCCGCGAACGGTTTGGATGTAGGTCGGGCGAGCGGGGTCGTCCTCGATTGCTCGGCGCAGCCAGCGGATGTGAACGTCGAGCGTTCGGGTGTCGCCAGTGTAGTCTGTGTTCCACACTTGCTGCATCAGCTCCCGGCGCAGCACAACTTCACCCGCTCGCTCCATCAGCACCTGGAGCAGGCGAGTGAGCTTGGGGTTCAGTCGAATCGGCATGCCCCGCTTGTAAAGCGTCCGGCTGTAAAGGTGCAGCACGAGGTCGCCACAGATAAGTTCAGGTAAGAGGTGTCTGGGCAGGAGCGTCTTGACACATGACAGCAGCTCGTCCGCGGAGACGCTACCTGGCAGGTAGGTGTCAGCACACGCCGAGAGCATCGCGTGGGCTGCAGACTGGCATTCGTCGCTGTGGTCGCTACTGATGACGACAACTAGGTTGCTGCCCATCCCTCGGAGGGCGCGGCAGAGCTTCTCAGCATTTGGCACTTCCAAGATCGCAAGGTCAGGCACACGTTGGGCGACCTGATCGAGCGCCTCGCTCGCAGAATTCACTGAGACGACCTCCAGCCCATAGCGCTCGAGTGCAGCGCGGAATGCGGCGTTGCCTCCTGCTTGCACTAGCAAAACCATAGCTGTGTGAGCGCAGTCTGTCCGGCGACGCGCAAGCTGATGCTGAGGCTGTGTCATGCCGAAAGGGATGGGCGTGCAGAATAAAACAGGCGCTCAGGCTTCCCAACTGAGGCTATCGCTTGCGGGGATTATACATATCGCCTGGGTAAGAGGCGTAGCTGACCAGTACAACAGGGCAAAGTGGCAATTCGCCGACCCGATCAGACAAGCTCCCCTGTCACGCTCCGCCCCTCGTTCCGAGTAGAATGGTAACTCTGAAAAGTCGATAGACTTGTTTCTTGATTGTATACTTTTATGTCAGCAGAATCTATCCTTGCCGAGCGACAGGAGTACGGCGCGAAGCAAATCCAGGTGCTGGAAGGCCTGGAAGCCATCCGCAAGCGCCCTGGCATGTATGTCGGTGGCACGGACAGCAGAGCCATGCATCACCTGGTGTACGAAGTGGTGGACAACAGCGTGGATGAGGTGCTCGCCGGCTACTGCACTCGGATTGAGGTTACCATCCACAAGGATGAGAGCGTCACCGTGCTCGACAACGGGCGCGGCATCCCAATTGAGCCACACCCGACTTTTCGCAACAAGGCGGGTGAACAGGTCAGCACCCTTGAAGTGGTGATGACCAACCTGCACGCGGGCGGCAAATTTGGCACAGGCGCTTACACCGTCTCTGGGGGGCTGCATGGTGTCGGCGTGAAAGCAGTGAACGCGCTCTCAAAATGGCTAATTGCCGAGGTGCGGCGCGATGGCAAGATCGTCCGCCAGGAATACCGAGAGGGCAAGCCAGTCACCCCAGTCGAGGTGATCGGCAAGACAAGCCCGAAAGACACAGGCACTAAGGTGACCTTCCTGCGCGACGAGACCATCTTCACCGAAGACAACAGCTACAAGTTTGACTTGCTGGCGCAGCGCTTCCGCGAGATGGCGTTCATCACGCGCGGCGTGACCATCGTCTTCAGGGATGAGCGCGACGACCGCGAAATGACGTTCTACTTCGAGGACGGCATCAGCGCGTTCGTGCGCTATCTCAATCGCAACAAGCAGGCGCTGCACCCCGTCGTCAGCGCGGAGCGCAAAGTCGGCAACATCGGCGTCGAGTTTGCTTTGCAGTACACCGATGCCACCGTGCAAAGCGAGTTTTACTTTGCTAACACCATCAACACCCCAGATGGCGGCACGCACCAAACGGGCTTTCGCAGCGCGCTTACCCGCAGCTTGAACGACTACGCGCGCAAGGCAGGCTTGCTCAAGGACAAGGACGCGAACCTTGACAGCCGCGACACACTCGAGGGGCTAACTGCAGTGGTCAGCATCAAGCATCCCGAGCCGCAGTTTGAGAGCCAGACCAAGGTCAAGCTGATGAACACCGACGCCAAAACAGCGGTCGAACAAGTCGTCCGCGAGACGCTGCTGGAGTTCCTTGAGCAAAACCCGCGCGAGGCGAAGCAGATCATAGAGAAATGCCTGGTCTCGCAGCGCGCGCGCGAAGCCGCAAAGGCGGCTGCCGAGCTGGTCAAACGCAAGAGCGCGCTGGAGAGCGGCACGCTGCCCGGCAAGCTTGCCGACTGCTCCGAGCGTGACCCCGCAAAGTCCGAGCTGTTCATCGTCGAGGGCGATTCAGCCGGTGGCAGCGCCAAGCAGGGGCGCGATCGCCACTTTCAAGCCGTGCTGCCCCTGCGCGGCAAGATCATGAACACCGAGCGCGCTCGGTTGGACAAGATCCTAGCTAGCGAGGAGATCAAAGCCTTAGTCAGCGCGCTAGGCACAGGCATCGGCGATTCATTCAACCTCGATAACCGCCGCTACGACCGCATTGTGTTAATGACGGATGCAGACGTGGACGGTAGCCACATCCGCACCTTGCTGTTGACCTTCTTTTTCCGCTACATGCAGCCGCTGGTCGAGCATGGGCACTTGTATATTGCCCAGCCGCCGCTTTACCGCATCGAGGTGCGCAAAGGTCAGAAAGAGGTGCGCTATGCCTACAGCGACGCTGAGCGCGACGCGATCTACGCCGAGCTGAAACAGCGCGGCTTGGACGTCAGCCGCCCACAAGAAGTGATGACCCAGCGCTACAAGGGTTTGGGCGAGATGAACCCTGAGCAGCTCTGGGAGACCACGATGAACCCTGCCACACGCACGATGCTGCGCGTGACGGTCGAGGACGCAGCAGAGGCAGACCGCACCTTCGACATGCTGATGGGCAATGCCGTGCCGCCCCGCCGCGCCTTCATCACCCGCCACGCTAAGGACGTACGCAACCTGGATGTTTAAGTCGGCGTCGCCTGGATGATTGCAACCACTACCTGAACAAGCACAGCCAAGGTCGCGCACAGTGCGCTCATCCCCAGGATAGTGGTGAGCAAGCCAAGCACGCGGGAGCGCACCCAGCCAGAGAGGCTGATCCCGGTCAGAAGCAGAGCCAAACCGAAGTACTGGGCAAAGAACCCTGCCACGCCCAGCCCTGACAAGCCCTGAATCACCTGATTGGCGGGTGTCTCGTTGTCTTTTAGCTCGACAACAACAGCATTGGTCAGCGTGTAGATGAACAATGCCAGGATGAACAGCAAGGAGGACGCACCAAAGAGCGCGATCAATGTGTTCAGCAGGCGTGTGCGCTCAGTGCCCAATAGCTCGACAACGGCAGCAAAGGCAAAGCCTGCTAAGATGCCAGATAGCGTGGCAAACTGGTTGTTCTGCTCGATTGTGATTTCGACCATGGATAAGCTCCAGTCGGAATGATACCTGGGCGACCTAGTCACATACAATTTGGTCGCGTTGCAAAGAGGCACAGTGGACACGCGCTGCCTTCATCACACGCTCCTGGTAGGTGCACTCTGCGTTTGCCTAGCTGCGAGTCAGTCTGCTCGTGC
>JANWZM010000121.1 GCA_025054635.1 Thermoflexales bacterium | reverse complement strand
TTCGATGGTGCTCGACACGCGCCAGACAAGCGGGCAAGCCTGACGCACTTGACTCGCACCAATTTCACCGCAGCGAACGTGTGCCGTGCAATTACTGAAGGGGTTGCCGAAGAGCTATGGCAGTTCGCTCAGGCGATGGGCATGCAACCTGGCTTGTGCCCCCACGCGATAGGCGCCGGTAACGCGATGCGGCGCAACCCTGCGCTGCGCCAAGCTCTCGCCGAGCGATTTGGCGCCGAGATCGACCTGCCCTCATGGGAAGAGGAGGCAGCCGTCGGCGCAGCGCTGAGCACACTGCTACTAGGTTAAGCCAATGCGCGCCTCGACAGAGCGATACGCCCAACTCCGCGCCGAAGCGCAGCGGATCGCCAGCCAGCTTGCTGCGCTCGGCGCCGTGCGCGTTGTGCTGTTTGGCTCGTTGGCGCGAGGCGAGGTGTCCCTGGGCAGCGACATTGACCTGCTTGCGATTTTCGACGCCCCCCGCTCACCGCGCGAGCTTAACCGATGGGTGTATCAGCAGATAGACGCCCGAGAGGCAGTTGACCTGATTGCGCATTCAAGGCAGCCGTTCAGCAGTCACAGTAGCCGACCGTTCTGGCGACATGCACTGAGAAACAGTGAGGTCTTGTATGAAAGACCTGAAGCGTGAGTCCCAGCGCTGGAGGAGCTGATCCTCACGCACTCGATCTTCAGGCTGTGTGAGCTTGCGGCGCGCTACGACGAGCGCTTCCGAGCGTTGCGCGAGTCAGTGAGGCAGCTCGATGACTACGACGTTGAGGCGCGCTACCCGAACGTCCTTGAGGACGTGATCCTCGCGGAGTTTTACAGCGAGCGCGACGCAGAGGTTGCAATTGCGATGGCTCAGGCTGTTCACGCTCATGTTGGCGCGCGGCTGGGGGTTGAGTGAGCAGGGGAGGGATCTCCTTTCGGAGTAAGTGTTACACAATGCTTATTAAGTAACACTCGAGGCAGAGCATCCTCTGTTCCCTCACCTGCCCGTGCCAACTGCTTGCCGCCCCACGCATTGCTGTAGTCACAACTCGCTGCCGCGGACCAGCACAACCAGGGCATCAAGCCCAACGCAGTCAAGACTATCTAGCCTCAGGATAACGATAATCATTCTCAATAGCGGGTAAACTGTGCGTTCATCGGTTCAAACCATCGAGAGGTCGAGAAGCGCGATGCAATTCCCACTCATCCCCGAACACAAGCGACCCTCTCCTGCTGTGCCTAGAAAAGACTTGGCTTTTGCCCTGCTCTCACTGGGAACTCTGCTCGCTGTGATTGCAGCGTCGCTGCTGCAAAGCGCACAGGCAATCTTCGACGGCGCGCCTATTCAGCAGGCGATCCCCGTCGTCGAAGCGCCAATCGCTACGCTGGCGAAGCAGATCGGCGAGGGACTGACCCTCTGGATGCCGCTCGAGCTAAGAATTGCGACGCCGCTCGGCGACGTGCCCCTCCAACAAACGCTCGCCTACGCTATCTATGAGTGGATCAAGCTGCCCGCCATCCTGTACCTGACCACCTTTGGCATGGCTGCGCTTCGTTTGAGTATCAGCACAGATCGTTTGGAGCGCACACTCGGACGCGGCGATGCGGTTGGCGTGCTGGCTGGAATCGTGCTCGGCGTCTTTACACCGGTGTGCTCATGCACCGTAGCGAACCTTTATGCTGGCTTGCTGGCGGGCGGTGCGCACCGGCGCTCAGCAGCCGCATTTCTTTTCGCTAGCCCAGCGATGAACGGGTTCGCCGTCGTGTTCATGCTGCTTGCTGCTGGACCGCTTGGCTTGGTGCTCTACATGCTCAGCGGCGCGATTGCCGCGTTCGTACTCGCCTATCTATCTGACCATTTTGGTCTGAAACCTCGCCCAGGCATCTTGATGCCTGCGTGCGATTCCCTACCCCACCCCCACTTTTCCAACGTCCTTGTGCGCGCGCAGAAAGAGGCAGTCGTGCTCACGAGGCGGCTGCTTTTTGCGGTGCTGCTCAGCGGCGCGCTCGCTGCCGTGCTCATAAACTTCAACCTGACGCTGGTCACGGCGTTGCAGAAAGCAGGACATGCTTGGTGGGGACCGATCGTGGCTACCCTGCTGGGGCTGCCGTTGGACATCAACGCAGCTTCCACAGCGCCAATCCTCTTCGCGTTGCGCGAGGTTGTGCCGCTGGGCACTCTGATCTCAGCCATGATGGCGACAGCCGTGGCTTCAATTCCTGAAGGCAGCACGCTGGTTAGGCTCGTCGGCGCGCGCCCGACGCTCGCGCTGGCTGGGTTCTATGGGACATACGTTGCGCTCGTGGGGCTGCTCGTCAATGCGCTCTTCGCTTGAGTGTGGTTTAGACTAGCGAAGAAGCAGGCCAGATGTCATCCACGAGCGAAGCAGCCTCTCGCCAGCTCAAAGCGGACACAGTCTCTGCTTTCTTGGCTTCGTTGCACGAGGCAAGCCCACACACGCGCACTGCCTACCGTGCTGGACTGACGCTGGCTCTGGAGGCGAAGCTGGTGCTGGATGAGGACTTCTTGAAAGCGTTCAGCGCCTTTCTGGCGAAGCGCAAATTCGCGCGCGCCACGCGCCAGCTTTACCTAGCGGCACTGCGCCGACTGCTGCAGTGGATGGATGCAAACGATGCCCTGCCCCCAGGCTTCAACCGCGCTAAAGCAGAAGCGCGCCTGAGGACTGCGCTCGGCAAGGCACGCGCCGGTTACCGACATCGCCAGCCTGATCCCGACTTGCCGAAGATAGTCACCTTTTACGATGCACAGCCGCTGCCAGAGCCGACTACGCCGCAGAACAAACTCAAGCGGCTCGAGCTGCTGCGCGACCGCGCAATCATGCACACGCTGTATGCCTCCGCAGGACGGGTCAGCGAGGTCGCTTCGCTCACCCGTGCTCAGGTCGCCGATGGTCGCGCCAGTGAGGTGCTCATCATTGGCAAAGGCAGCAAGCAGCGCTTGTTGCTGCTCACCCGCGAAGCGCAGGCTGCAATCCACGCCTACTGCGCCGAACGCGACGACACCTCCTCTGCCCTGTTCATCAGCCATCGGCGAGGCAAGGGTCAGCCTTTGAGCAGGATGAGCATCTGGCGCGCCGTCAAACGCGCAGCAAAGGCACTGGGGCTGAGCCAGACGACCTCACCCCACGCCTTCCGACACTACCGCGCCACTCAACTGCTCAACGAAGGGATGCCGCTGGAGAGCGTGCAAGCCTACCTGGGACATGCCTCGCCAGAGACCACGCGGACAGTGTATGCCCATACCCGCACCAGCGTGCTGCGCGACCAACTCAACACGTTTGGTCTCAGCCCAGACGAGGCGCTGAAGAGCAAGACGCGCTAGTCGCCAGGGTTAGGACAAGCGCGCCACAGCCCGCGCCGTCTCTGCTTCGCTTCTCGCTCCGCTTCCCTGAGACGATCCTGGTATTTCACGTCGGGTGGGAAGCTGCGCGCTAAAGCATATCCTTCGCGCACAAGCACCTCGTTGACCATCTCTCCGTTAGTGAGATAGACGTAACGCAGTAACCGACCG
>JANWZM010000086.1 GCA_025054635.1 Thermoflexales bacterium | reverse complement strand
TTGTCCTGGTCTGGGCTGAAGTAGAGGAACATGTTGCCGCCGACGAAGAAGTTGGTGCGGTGTGACCACAGGGAGTGGATGCACTCGTCGAGGAGGTTGATTTGCAGGCGATGCCAGGGGGACTCCAAGGGGACACCGTCCTCTTCGGGGAGTTTGAGCGCAGCCAGGGCTTGCCGTTTCATCTCTGGAAGTTGGACAGGCTTACTGGTCGGCGCTACGGCTGCTCGCGGTTCCACGCCTAGATTCTAACCCTGTATGCACATGGAAAGTCAGCGACTGTGCATTTGCAGCGTAGTGCTCGCCCGCTTCGCTGCCGAGTGACAACGTTGTGCAGGGGTGAGTCTAGGCGCCCCCTGAGATAAGCCGCCAGCTTTGATAGACCACGAAGGCGACGACCCAGCCGACGAGGAAGCTCCAACCCAGGAATCCCAGCGCGTATCTACGCCCGACTTCCTTCTCCATTACACCATAGACGCCCAGGCAGGAGTTGTAGAGCAGCAGTAGGATCATAAAGGCAAGCGCGCTGCCAGGGGTGAAGCTGTCGCGCACAGCTTCGCGCAGTGCCCGCGTTGTCTCGTCGTCTTCAGTCGCGAACGTCTGGATGCCTAGGCTGAAGACGGCGCGAACACCGTCCAAAGCAGCCTCTCCAAAGCCAACAACCTGCTCCCGTGTCTCAGCCACAAGGTCAAATGTCTCCACTGTCTCAGTGTTGCTCCCCTCCTCCACAGCAAAGATCGTCCCCATGAAGCCTAACGCGACTTCTCGGGCGAGGAAGGCAGGGATAAGCGAGGAGGTCACCCGCCAGTCCTCCAAGCCGAGTGGCTGAAAGACAGGCACAACAGCGCGCCCAATCTGGGCGACGACGCTGTCCTGGGGCTTTGCGCCGGGCGGCAAGTGCACGAGCGCCCAAACAATGACTGAGACAGCGAAGATCAGCGTGCCAGCCCGATACAGAAACTCGCGCACATGACTCCATACAATCGTTCCAACCGTGCGCAGGCGAGGGAGACGATAGGGAGGCAGCTCGATGATCATCGGCGCGACGCTGCGCTTGAACAGCGTTCCTTTCAGCAGCAGTGAGGTCGCAACAGCCACAAGCACCCCCAGGGCATACATTGCAAAGATCACTAGCGCGGCATGCTGCGCAAAGAACAGCAAGGCAAAGAACGAGAACACTACTAGGCGCGCAGGGCAGCTCATGAACGGGATCATCATCACCAGCACCAGCTTGTCGCGGCGGCTCTCCATCGTCCGCGTCGCCATTACGGCAGGCACATTGCAGCCAAGCCCAAGTAACAGTGGGATCACTGCCTTGCCATTCAAGCCCAGCCAGTTCATGAAGCGATCCAGCAAAAACGGCAAGCGCGCCAGGTAGCCGCTCATCCCCAGCAAGGTGAGCAAAAAGAACATGGTGGCAATCAGCGGCACAAACGTCACCACGAAGCCAACGCCACCGATCACCGCCTCGCTGACAAACCCGACTACAAGTTCAGGCGCGCCGACCAACCCCAGCAGATGGGTTGCTAGTCGCCCAAGATAGCCGCTGATGAAGCCGTCTGTCCAGTCCATGAACGGCGCGGAGAAGTCGAAGGATATCTTGAAGAACAAGTACATCACCGCTAAGTAGGCAATCAGCCCCCCGACGGGATGCAGCAGCACCTTGTCCACGGCAGCGGTGAGAGCGCGCCCTTGCGGCTCGCGGCGGCGAATGACTGCGCGGTATAGACCCTCAGCGATACCGAGACGCTCATCCGCGAGCGATTGCGGTTCAACTTCGCTGAGCATGTCCCGAGCGATGCGCAAGGCAGGGCGCTGTTGCTGTCGGTGTGCTTCGAGGATCGCTGGCAGCAGCTCGCGCACACCTTGCCCTGTGCGCCCATTCGTGGGCAGCGCGCGAATCCCCGTCAGCGCGTGAAACGCCTCGCAGTCCACAGCCAAGCCAGCTCGCTGCGCTTCGTCGCTCATGTTGAGCGCAACAACCATCGGGATTCCGCGCTCGGCAAGCTCAACGGTTAGGGTCAGTGCGCGCTCTAGACGCGGCGTCTCGATGACGTTTAGGATGACATCAGGGCGCTCACGGGTGAGACAGTCAGCGGCGATCTGCTCATCTTCGGCGATTGGCTCGAGCGTGTAGATGCCGGGCAAGTCAACGATCTCGATTCGCCAACCTTGAAAGTCGACGACCCCCTCTTTGCGCTCGACGGTGACGCCAGGCCAATTCCCAACGGCAAATCGGCTGCCGACAAGCTGATTGAGCAGGGTGGTCTTGCCGCTATTGGGATTGCCAGCGATGGCGACGCGCACTATGCGCCTGTCGCTCTGCACAGGCGCACTTGCAGACAAAGCTTCCTGGAGTTGAGAAGGCATGAACGGAAGCTACTGCACCTCGATGCAGCGCGCGAGGTCGGCGGTCACAGCGACGCGCGCCTCACCAACTTGAACCAACAACATCCGCCCGTTGCGCGACATTACGCGCACCTCGCGCCCTGCTCTCAGCCCAATTGCTTGCACCTTTGGGCGTAGCGCAAGCTCCGGTCGCGTCTGCACGACGCGCACAACCTGCCCATGCTTTGCTTCATCCAGCGTCATCTCACAGCTCCTACCAGGCAAATTCTTAGACAAGGCTGAGTGTACGGGCGAGGACGCCATTAGCAATCCCTTCTGGTCAACCTCCAGCCTAAAGGGAGATCAAGTCCGCAATTAACGGGCGTTAACGGAGAGGCGTTTCAGAGGGACAGCATATTTGCCGCGCACAGGTGCGTTGTGCGATCAACCTGAGCATCCTGCTCCCTATAATCCTGGTTTGCCATGGGCAAGACCTTCGCGGAGAAGGCGCTGGCGCGTGCAGCAGGGCGGACTGAGGTCTGCGCTGGCGAGATTGTTGACGCACAGCCAGATGTGGTGCTCAGCCACGACAACACCGCCGCGATTTACCGCCTGTTCAAGCAGATCGGCGTCTCGCGGGTTAAGCATCCAGAGCGCTTGTGCATCACCCTTGACCATGCTGTGCCTGCGCCGACGACGCAGCACGCACAAAACCATGCCGAGGTGCGCCGGTTTGTCGAGGAGCAGGGCGTGCTTCACTTCTTCGAGGTTGGGCGCGGCATTTGTCATCAAGTGCTGAGCGAGGAGGCCTGTGTGCTGCCCGGACAACTGATCCTTGGCGCGGATAGCCACACCACGCACTTTGGGTGGCTCGGCGCGTTTGGCGCAGGGGTTGGACGCAGCGAAGTCGCCGCGCTGTGGGCAACGGGTGAGCTTTGGCTGCGCGTGCCCGAGAGCATCAAGGTCGTCCTGACCGGCGCGCTGCCCTTCGGCGTCACGACGAAGGATTTCTGCCTGAAGCTCATCGGCGACTTGGGACAGGACGGCGGGCTATACGCCTCGGTCGAGTTTCACGGCGACGGGATCGAGCGGCTGAGCTTGGAGAGCCGCATGGTGATCCCGAACATGATGGCAGAGTTCGGGGCGAAGACCGCCTACTTGCCGCCCGACGAAGCCGTGTTTGAGTATTTGGCACAGCGTTTGCCGCGCCGCAAAGTGCCTGCGCCTGTCAATGACCAGGCAGGGCTGCGCCAGATGGCAATCTACCCCGATGCAGACGCTAACTACGTTGCAACCTATGTCTATGACGCCAGCGCGCTCGAGCCAATGGTCGCCTGCCCACATCGCGTGGACAACGTCGTTGGGATCAGCGCTGTGCGCGGCGTGCGCGTGCAGCAAGCGTTCCTGGGCACGTGCACAAACGGTCGGCTAGAGGACATCGCGGCAGCGTGTGAGGTCATCCGCGGGCGGAAGGTCGCCAAAGGGACGCGCTTTCTGGTCATCCCAGCCTCGTCAGAGGTGCTGCGCGAGGCGACAGCGCGGGGCTACATTGCCGAGCTGCTCGACGCTGGCGCGATGATCGGCGTGCCAGGCTGCGGGCCGTGCATGGGCAACCACATGGGCGTGCCGGCTGTCGGCGAAGTGACGATCAGCAGCGCAAACCGCAACTTCAGAGGGCGAATGGGCACGCGCGACAGCGAGATTTATCTCGCCTCACCAGCCGTCGTCGCTGCCAGCGCGGTGACGGGCTACATCACCGACCCGCGCGAGTTGCTCGGCTAGTCAGGGCGTGATTCAACCTCGACGAAGCAGGCTGCCACCGCACGTCACGAAGCCTGCGCGGGGCACAACTTCTGTGCGGTTGACTTGCGCCTATCGGGCGAACAGGCTGCGGACGAAGAACCACAAGTTCGCGGGGCGCTCAGCCAGTCGGCGCATGAAGTAGGGGTACCAGTGTGTGCCGTAAGGCACGTACACGCGCACCGCGTAGCCCTCTTGGGCTAGACGCAGTTGCAAGTCGCGGCGCACGCCATACAGCAACTGAAACTCGAATCGGTCGCGCGGGATGCGCTGCGCCCGGGCATACGTCTTGACCGACTCGATCATGCGCTCGTCGTGGGTGGCGAACGCTGCGAGCGGAGGCATGCACCCATCTTGTGCCGGCGCAGCGGCTGCAGCATGGTCGAGCAGCAGCGGGATGAGTCGCTGGTAGTTTGCGTCAACGTCCTGCTTTCGGGGGAAGGCTTTGCTCGGCGGTTCAGCGTAAGCGCCCTTGCACAATCGGATCTGAATGCCAGCCTCAGCCAAAGCCAGCAGGTCTTGTTCGGTGCGGTAGAGGTATGCCTGCAGCACAGCGCCAACCGCGCTGAAGTCGCGCCGCAGCGCGCGGATGAGGGCAAGGGTGCGGTCTGTGTAAGCTGTGCTCTCCATGTCCACGCACACGAAGTTGCCAAGCTGCTGGGCGCGCGCGACCACACGGCGAACGTTGTCTGCGCAGAACGACTCGTCAATGTCCAAGCCAAACTGAGTGAGCTTGATGGATACACCAGACTGAACCCCTGTGCGGTGAATTGCTTCGAGCGCGCGCAGGTACTCATCGCCTGCGGCGCAGGCTTCTTCGCGGCTGCGCACACTCTCGCCTAGGAAGTCCAGCGTCGCGCGCAGACCCAAGCGATTGAGCGCTTGGATCGCTTCCAAGGCAGCTTCCAGCGTTTCGCCAGCGACGAAACGGCGCGCTACACGGCGGGTGACAGGCACGCGCGTGATTGCTCGTTGTGCCCATTCAGCGTGGGAGAGAGCGAGCAAAAGACGCTGCAGCACGATCGCGAGCATGATAGCACACGGGCGTGTTGTTCGCTCACAAGGCGTAATGCGCCGCTTAGCCCTTGCACCTTGAGTAGCAGCCTACTGGGTGCGCGAGTGAAGCCTATCCCTACCTTCGGTAAGGCAACTGGGGCGACATGGAAATGTCAACACACGCTGCAAGAAACCCAGGCACTACAGGTGCATGTGTCGTAACTGCTCTTGCGACCCACCGGCGACGTGGACCGCCAAGGCGTGCCGACTGAGCCGCGTCTCTCGCCCTGATGCAGCTTGTGCTGAGTCGCGCTTCAACCTTCGGCGTCGGGGTCAACGCCGAGCGCGCGCAGACGCGCCGCGAACCGCTCAGCGCGCTGGCGTTCAGCTTCAGCGCGTTGGCGCTCAGCTTCGGCGCGCTGGCGCTCAGCCTCTAGGGCTTGCTCAGCGAGCCTAGCGCGTTCCCCGCCCGTGAGCAGGATGTTGCCTGCAGCGTCGCACCAGCGCAGCCATGTTGCGGATACGCCTTCATACTCGCCTTCCCACAGCCGCACGCCGAGCCCAGCAGCTTCCATCCAGCCATTGTTGAGCCGCCTCATCCCCGCTGCAGTGTTCTCGAGCACGTGCAGCGTGGTTTCCCCCAACAACTGCTGCGGGTCATACACGACATAGTACGACACGCGCATGCGTGTGTAGATCGCCAGCTTGTCGTCCAGCTCGCCGCCCTCTTTGTTCGACACCACCTCCACCACAACATCGGGCGGCTTGCCGTACATCCACACCATGTATGAGCGCCCTGGCTTGCTCCACACATCGGCAATCGGCACGACATCTGCGCTCACAAAGCAATCGGGCACGACTACTGCGCCTTGTTCGAGGCGGTAATACACGCCCACGTTGGCGTCCGCGAGGAAGCGCTTGCCAAACTGAGGATGTTCCCAAGAGACGTAGAGCGAGTCCACGAGCAAGCGTTGCTGCTTGGCAGAGAAGATATTGTCCACGGGGGTGTCGTCCTCGGTTACGAGGGTCTCCATGCGACGCATGAACTCGGCGAGCACTTCTGGGGGGAGGGCGTAGGCGCTCGCCTCTGGAGAAGCCAGTGCTGCGCTGGAAGTGACGCCTTGCTGCGCTTCCACCTGCTCAGCCGCAGGCACGGCAACCGTCGCCTCAGGCATAGTTGGCTCAATTCTATAGGGGCATCCTGTTTTGCGAGTGCGGTCGTCGTAGCAGCCTAGCTCGCCGTCGCACGGACTACACGACAGAAGGCAGCAAAAAGCCCCGAGTGCACAGCGCGCTCGGGGCTTGCATGGTCGAAGAAAGCGCCAGGGAACGGGTTCAGCGGATCGCGCGCTCCGTCTGCTTGTCGAAGATGTGCATGTTGTCCATGTTCATCGCGATCCCCATCGTGTTGCCGACGCGAGCGCGCGTGCGCGGATCCACCCGCGCAAGGAACGACTGCGAGCCGCCTGCCACCATATACAGGATGGTCTCGTGCCCCATCAGCTCGACCACGTCCACCTTCGCCTCGACGATAGCTTGATGAATGCCAGGCGGCGCAAACTCAGGGTCGTGGCAGTCCTCAGGGCGGATGCCGAAGATGACCTGCTTGCCGACGTGGGCGCGATATGGCTCAACGCGGTTCTCAGGAATCTCGACGCGGAAAGCACCCGTGTCCACATACATCTTGCCGCCTACTGAAGTCAGCGTAGCGTCAAAGAAGTTCATGGAGGGGCTACCGATGAAGCCTGCGACGAAGACGTTGTCTGGGCGCTCGTAGAGGACTTGCGGGGTGTCCACTTGCTGGAGCACGCCATCCTTCATCACGGCGATGCGCGTGCCCATCGTCATCGCCTCGGTCTGGTCATGCGTGACGTAAATGAACGTCGTGCCGAGCTGCATGTGCAGCTTGCTCAGCTCCGCGCGCGCCTGGACGCGCAACTTGGCATCCAAGTTTGACAGCGGCTCGTCCATCAGGAAGACGGCGGGGTTGCGCACGATGGCGCGTCCGACTGCCACACGCTGGCGTTGACCGCCGGAGAGCTGCTTCGGCTTGCGGTCGAGCAGGTTCTCTATCCCGAGCCGGCGGGCAGCCTCGCGCACGCGCCGGTCGATCTCGTCCTTGGGCACGCGCCGCATCCTCAGGCCAAACGCCATGTTGTCATACACCGACATGTGCGGGTATAGCGCGTAGGACTGGAAGACCATGGCGATGTCGCGGTCTTTCGGGGGCACGTCGTTGACGAGGGTATCGCCGATGTAGATGTTGCCCTCGGTGACCTCCTCGAGCCCCGCCAGCATGCGCAGCGACGTAGTCTTGCCGCAGCCAGACGGCCCGACGAACACCAGAAACTCGCCATCTGCGATAGAAATGTTCAGGTCTTTCACAGCGACTACGTCGCCGAAACGCTTCGTCACATGCTCAAAGGTGACACTTGCCATCCAGCCTTGTCCTCCGGGTGT
The DNA here is from genome assembly GCA_025054635.1 of Thermoflexales bacterium. Classification (GTDB taxonomy): domain Bacteria; phylum Chloroflexota; class Anaerolineae; order J036; family Brachytrichaceae; genus DRWP01. Next base: position 18,268 of record JANWZM010000086.1, on the reverse strand, counting down.
GTTGACGATTTGTGCCCTGATTGTAGCGACCTCAAACCGAGAGTTGACGGGCGAAGCGTGACTACCCGGAATGCGCGAATCGGACAGCGCCTCACGCTCTCGCTTAGCCTAGAAGTTGCACGGGTGAGGTCGAGGACAATGCAGCGTCCGCCGCGCACTCAACGCTCACCCGTACAATGTCGCCATGTCCATCGGCATCTCCCTGCCGCGCATTGACGCGCGCGCCAAGGTCACTGGCACTGCCCCCTACCCCGGCGACCTGTCAATGCCGGGGATGCTGCACGCCAAAGTGCTGTTTGCTCGCCGCCCGCACGCGCGGTTGAAGGCGCTTGACTTGCGCGAGGCGCTTCAAGTGCCTGGCGTCGTCGCCATCTTCACCGGCGCTGACGTGCCGAACAACGAGTACGGCTTAGTGCTGTTCGACGCGCCAGTGATGGTGACTCCCGAGGCGCTGCGCTTGCCCAGCGGCGAGCAGCGCTGCCTGTTCCACAAGCCGTTCGACGGCGTGATCCGCCATGTTGGGGAGAAGCTGGCGCTGATCGTCGCCGAGACCGAGCGGGCTGCCGAGCAAGCCCGTGCCTTGATCCGCGTCGAAGCGGAGGATCTGCCGCCTCTAGTGGACATTCACGCCGCCTTGCAGCCTGACGCGCCGCAGATCCACCCACACTACCCCGGCAACGTGATGCAGCGTTACAAGGTGCGCAAGGGCGACGTTGAGGCTGCGTTTGCCCAGTGCGACGTGATCATCGAGGATATTTACACCACTGGCGCGCAGGAGCACGCCTACCTGCAACCAGAGGCGGGGCTTGCCTACACCGACGAGCAAGGGCGAGTCGTCCTGTGGGTTGCTGGTCAGTGGGCGCACGAAGACCAGCATCAAATCGCCCATGCGCTGTGCCTGCCGCCCGAACAGATTCGGGTGATTTACCCCGCTATCGGTGGCGCGTTCGGCGGTCGAGAGGATATGAGCATTCAGATTGTGCTCTCCTTGGCGGCTTGGAAGCTCAACCGCCCAGTCAAACTGATCTGGACGCGCGAGGAGAGCATCATCGGTCACCACAAGCGCCATCCGATGTGGTTTCACGCCAAGCTCGGCGCAACCCGCGACGGGAAGGTGCTCGCGGCGAAAGTCGAAATCCGCTCCGACGCCGGCCCGTATGCCTACACCTCAACTAAGGTGCTGGGCAACGCCACAGTCACCTGCGTCGGGCCGTACGAAGTGCCCAACGTCTGGATTGACGCAGCAGCAGTGGTCACGCACAACGTGCCCAGCGGCGCCTTTCGCGGCTTCGGCGCACCCCAAGCGCTGTTCGTCGCCGAGACGCAGATGAACAAACTGGCGGCTGCGCTCGGGATGGATCCCGTCGAGCTGCGCTTGAGGAATGCCTTGCGCGACGGCAGCCTCACCATCAACCAGACACCGATCACCCCAGGCTGCACGATCGCGGACGTGATCCAGCGCTGCGCTGAGAAGGCAAACGAAGCGCCCCTGCCCACGGTTAACGGCGCGCGCGCGGTCGGGCGCGGCTTCGCCTGCGGGCACAAGAATGTCGGCTACTCGTTCGGCTTTCCCGAACGCTGCGAGGCGACCGTCGAGCTCTACGGCGGCGCTGAGATCGAGCGCGCCGTGGTCAAGCACGCCGGCGCGGATTGCGGACAAGGCGCCCACACCGCGATACTCCAGATCGCTGCAGAGGCGCTTAAGCTGCCCCTGGACAAGATCGAACTCGTGCTAAGCGACACCGCAACCAGCGGCAGCAGCGGCAGCGCCTCCGCCTCGCGCCTAACCTTCATGGCAGCCCACAGCATCAAGGGCGCTGCTGAAGAGGCGCTGCGCAAATGGCGAGACGAAGACCGCCCCGCCGTTGCCCACTTCGTCTATCGCCCCCGCGCCACCACGCCAATGGACCCCGAAACAGGCTACGCTGACCCCAACATCACCTACGGCTACGTCGCTCAGTCGGCAGATGTCGAGGTTGACCTAGAGACGGGGCACATCCACGTCCATCGTTTGGTCTGCGCCGACGACGTTGGGCGCGCAGTTAACCCTCAGCTCGTCGTCGGTCAGATCGAAGGGGGCGTCGTCCAGGCATGGGGCTGGACGGCGCTGGAGAACTTCATCACACGTGATGGGCACGTGCTGACGGCGCATCTGAGCACTTATCTGATCCCCTCAGTGCTGGACATCCCCGACCGCGTGGAATCAGTGGTTGTGGAGAACCCCGACCCGCAAGGGGCGTGGGGGATTCGCGGCATGGCTGAGATGCCGATGCTGGTCACCGCGCCCGCGGTTGTCGCAGCGATCCATGCAGCTACTGGCGTGTGGATCAACCATCTGCCCGTCACCCCAGAGCGGCTGCACGCTGCGCTCAAAGCCCGACAAGAGGTAGGCGGCATGCCCAAGTGAGGGGAGAATTGCCTCAGCTCACGCTGACGCAGGCTGCCGCTGCGCTGCAGCGCGGAGAGACAACCGCGACCGCGCTCGTCGAGGAGGCGCTCCAGCGCGCAGAGGCACACCAGGCGCTAAACGCGATTGCCTGGCTAGATCCCTCTGACGCGCTGGAACAAGCTGCAGCGCGCGACCGCGCGCGCCAGACAGGGCAGCCTGCCGGCTTGCTGCACGGCATCCCCCTCACGGTCAAGGACCTATTCAACGTCCGCGGGACGAAGACCCAAGCGGGGAGCAGAGCGCCGCTGCCGCCGTTCGACGACGGCTTGCCCGAGGCGCTCGCTGTGACGCGGCTGCGTGAGGCTGGCGCGGTTATTCTGGCAAAGACGAATCTCCAGGAGCTCGCCCTAGGGTTGACCGGCGAGAACCCTTGGACAGGGGACGTAAAGAACCCACGTGACCCAGCTCGCCAATCTGGCGGTTCTTCCTCGGGCGCAGCCGTCGCTGTGGCTGTCAGGATCGGGCTTGGTGCGCTGGGCAGCGACACGGCGGGATCCATCCGCCTGCCCGCCTCGTTTTGCGGCGTGGTTGGCTTTAAGCCCTCCTATGGACGTGTGCCAACCGCAGGGAGCTTGCCGCTGGTGCCAAGTTGCGATCATGCCGGTCCGCTGGCTCAGACTGTCGAGGACGTAGCTGTGTTGTTCAGCGTCCTCGCGGGTATTCCTCCTGTGCCTCTCGCCTTGGAGCGCTCACCGCGCCTCGCCGTGCCGCGCGCCTATCTCGAAGGTCGGCTCACCCGACCTGTGCGGATAGCGTTTGAGGCACTGCTCGAACGGCTTGCTTCCGCTGGTGCGCATGTTTGCGAGGTTGCGCTAGACATCCCAGACCCAACAGTTGTGTTTGCGCCACTGCGCGCAGAGTCCGCCCTCATCCATCGTGAAGCGCTGGAAGCCTGCCCAGAGCGATTTTCCGAGCCAGTGCGCACTGCGCTGCTGCGCGGCTTTGAGTTTCGCGCAGTGGACTACCTAGCGGCGCGCAAGCAGCAGCTTCACATGCGCGAAGGACTGCACCAAGCCATGGCGCACGCAGAAGCGCTGTTGCTCCCCGCTGCGCCCTGCGTCGCGCCTCCGCGCGGCACAACGTGCATCGAGCTTGAATCTGGACAGGCAGACCTTCGCCAGGCGATCTTGTGGTTGACGCTGCCCGCGGCATTGGGGGGCTTGCCCGCGCTCGCTCTCCCGTTCGACCAGGTCGAGGGGTTGCCCATCGCTGTGCAGGTGATCGCGCCTTTTGGAGAGGATGCGCGCGCGCTGCAGGTGAGTTACTGGATTGAGCGAATCTTGAGATCGTGAATGCTGGAGCAGTGGCTGGTCGTCGTCGCCGTCTTGCTCGTGCTCAGCGTATTTGGCAGCAAAGCTTCGGGGCGCTTGGGCGTGCCTGCCTTGTTGTTCTTCCTTGCACTAGGCTTGCTAGCTGGACCGGAGGGCATCCTGGGCATTGCCTGGCGAGACCTGGCTGTCATCCAAGCGGTCGGCGTCATTGCGCTGATCTACATCCTCTTCTCTGGGGGGCTGGATACCTCTTGGTCACACATCCGCCCCGTGCTGTGGAGCGGGATTTTGCTTTCGACGGTTGGCGTGCTGTTGACTGCGCTGCTGATGGCTGTGTTTGCTGTGCTTGCGCTCGGGTTCACTTTGTTGGAGGGGTTGCTGCTCGGCGCTGTGATCTCCTCCACCGATGCCGCAGCCGTGTTCGCCATCCTGCGCTCAAAAGAGGTGCGGCTGCGCGGCAACCTTGAGCCGCTGCTGGAGTTGGAGTCGGGCAGCAACGACCCCGTCGCTGTGTTTCTCACGCTGAGCGCGCTGCGCCTGCTGCATCGCCCCGAAGCAGGCTTGCTCGACCTCGTGCCTTTCTTCGTAACTCAGTTCTTAGTCGGTGGCGCCCTAGGGGTGGTTGGTGGCTATGGCGCGATTTACTTGGTCAACCACGCTCGGCTGCGCTTCGACGGTTTGTACTCAGTCCTAACCGTTGCTGTGCCCCTGTTCATCTTCGGTTTGACCGCGCTGCTCGGCGGCAACGGCTTCTTGGCAGTTTATCTGGCTGGGCTGATGATGAATCGGCGCGATTTCATCCACAAAAACAGCCTCAAGCGCTTCCACGACAGCCTGGCTTGGTTAATGCAAATTCTGATGTTTCTGACGCTGGGGTTGCTGATCTCGCCGTCGCGCTTAGCTGCGGCAGCCGGACTCGGCATCGCTGCAGCCTTAGTGCTGTGTTTCGTCGCCCGCCCGCTCAGCGTGTTCATCACCCTAGCGCGGTCGCAGTTCGACCGCCGTGAAAAGGCGCTGATTGGGTGGGTCGGGCTGCGCGGCGCAGTGCCAATTATCCTAGCGCTTTTCCCGTTGATTCAAGGCGTCCCGGCTGCTGAGCGCATCTTCGACGTGGTGTTCTTCATTGTGCTGGTCTCGGTTCTGCTCCAAGGGGCGACCGTATCGCTGCTTGGGCGCTGGCTTGGGCTGCAAGCGCCGATGCCGTCCGCGGAGCAGCTCAACCGCGCGCGCGCAGAGGTGCTACGACGCCAACTGATTGTGGCGACGATTCCGCCTGGCGGTGTTGTCGCCGGGCAGCAAATCGTTGACTTGCGCTTGCCGTCGGCTGTTCTGCTCGTCCAAATCGTTCGTGATGGCGAGACGCTTGTGCCGAATGGCAGCACTGTGCTCGAAGAGGGCGACACGGTGCTCTTCGTCGCTGACCCCGATCAAGCCGCTCGCGTCAAGCAAAAACTCGAAACGCGGCGGGCAAACCCCTTCTTTGCCAACTAGGAATGGATGAACTCGTTGGAGCAGTGCAGTCTGACCTCCGCTCCTGGCGTGGCGCGCTGATCGCCATCATTGGGCCGACGGCAGCAGGCAAGTCGGCGCTGGCGTTGTCCGTGGCAGCACACCTGGACGGTGAGATCGTCTCTGCCGACTCGCGGCATGTGTATCGCCGAATGAACATCGGCACGAACAAGCCGACGCCCCGTGAGCAGGCGCAGGTCACCCACCATCTGCTCGACTTGCGCGAGCCGTGGGAGGGGTTCTCGCTCGGCGAGTACTTGACGCTTGCGCGCGCGGTAATCGAGGACGTGTGCGCGCGCGGGAAGACGCCGCTGCTTGTCGGCGGCACAGGGCAGTACGTGCGCGCCGTGCTCGAAGGTTGGCAGACGCCGCCTGTCCCGCCAGACGAATCCGTTCGCGCGCGCTGGCTGGCGTTCGCCCAAGCCCATGGCGCCCCTGCGCTGTTCGAGCAACTCCGGCAGCGCGACCCAGAAGCAGCGCGGACGATTGACCCGCGCAACGTCCGCCGCGTCGTGCGCGCGCTTGAGGTGATCGAGGCAACAGGTCAGCCATGGAGCGCGTGGCAGCGCCGTCAGCCTTGGGGCGTGCCCGTGCGCGTGATCTATCTGCAGCCGCCGCGCGATGCGCTTTACGCGCGCGCCGATGCTCGCTTGCTGGGCATGATCGCGGCAGGTTGGCTTGACGAGGTGCGCGCTTTGCTGGAGGCTTTCGCTCAACGCGGTCTAGACGCTGACTGCGCCCTCACGCTGCCCGCGATGTCCGCCCTGGGCTACCGCGAGATGGCGCAGGTCGCCCTCGGTCGGCTTGCCTTGGACGAGGCGATTGCCGCGATCAAGCGCGCCACGCGCCGCTTCATCCGTGCTCAAGATGTTTGGTTTCGCCGCGACGCGGCAAAGTTCGGAGCAATCGTCGTCAATAGGCTACTCTGAGGCTTTGGAGCGCAACAAGTGCCCACGTCACCGTTGCGCTACTCATTGCCAGGCTGGCTGACGATTGGTCATCCCAGCCTGTGGGCGAGCACGCGCGCAAGCCTCGCACGTCCCTGGCGCGCCAGCGCGTCGAACGGTGGGTTGAGGATGGGGTTGTCAACGAGCATGGATGTGACAAGCAGTCTGTTTTTTGAGTTCAAGGGAAGTACGCGAGGATTTGCTGCGCTATTTGCAAGGCGCTCGGAGCAAGCACAGGCAGGTCAGGCAGCTTATCCTCGTAGTCACACTGGTTGCGCAACTTGCGCAGCCTGTCCAGTAGATTGGCAGCCGAGATGAAGTGACTTGCGCCCGACTGCGCCAGGTGTTCTTTAAGACCAAAGTGATCCGCTGCAGTCCCTCTGGGGCGAAAGCCAAGCCGAGTCTGCGCCCAATTCCTGGCGTGGCAGAAAGCAGCGTAGTAAGCGCGGCTCACGGCTGAGCGTTGATACGCCTCTTGGAGCGGGCTTCTGTCTGCTTGAGCGAGCAACACCTGCGCCAGGTGCAGGTATGTCCTCCAATCAAAGGCAGCGCCGCTCACTCGGCCTCCAAAAGTCAGTTGCTAGATTCAGCCAGCCCTTAGAGTACTTTAGGTCGTCAATGTAGGTGGCTTCAGCTCTCTCCAGACGCTCCATGAAGGACGGGTCATATGTCTCCTGACGGGCATACAGCACAAGATGTGGGTCGTCAATCTCGGGGTCTTGGTACACCTCCAGCGTCAGCTCAGCCTCTGGCAGGTGTTCCCGCGCAGCGCTGACGGCGCGGAAGAGCGTCTGTATTAGGCTGGGGAAGGCAGTGAGGTAGTGCACCACCCTATCCCGCCCCTCGATGCAAACCCCAGCGCGCTCTAGTTCGTCAAGTGCAACTTCGACCGGCAGATCGGCGTATCTCTCGTCCATGGGGCACTGCTGTAGGCAGTATATGCGCTCAAGTGTGTCTAGCACGCAGTGTTTGGAGGGCAGCGAAAACGGGATTCGCCGCCAACATATTCTCGACACAGCCCAGCTCCTGTGTGCAGCGGGATGAGGCAGCCTTACTGGACATTGCGCAAGCAGCTCGACGTGCGATCGCCTTTACACAGGGGGTAATAAGGAACTTTCCCTCGGAGTGAGTCACTCCCCGCTGTTTTGCGCCGCCTGCGCTGCTGTAAGATACCCTCATGGACGCAGCAACGACGCCTGTCATCTTGAGCGCTGCGCGAACGCCTGTAGGCAAGCTCGGCGGCGCGCTCGCACCGCTGAGCGCTGGGGAGCTCGGCGCAGCCGTCGTGCGCGCTGCAGTCGAACGCGCACATCTGCCCCACTTGGAAGAGATTGACGAAGTGATGATCGGCAACGTGATCGCCGCTGGCGCTGGGCAGAACGTCGCTCGGCAAGCCGCGATCTGGGGCGGGTTGCCGGCAAGCGTGGGAGCGAGCTCGCTGAACAAGGTGTGCGGCTCGGGGCTGAAGGCAGTCATGCTCGCCGCGCAGGCGATCAAGGCAGGCGACGGAGCCCTGTTCGTCGTCGGCGGCGTGGAGAGCATGAGCAACGCCCCGCACCTTGTGCGCGGTCGGCGCGGACAGTTGCGCCTCGGGCACTTGGCGCTGGAAGACGCCATCCTGACCGATGGGCTGGGCTGCCCCTTCGAGCACTGGCTGATGGGCGACGCGGCTGAGTTCATCGCCGATGCCTTCGAGGTCACCCGCGAGGAAATGGATCGCTACGCGCTGGGCAGCCACCAAAAGGCGATTGCAGCGATGGACAATGGGCAGTTCGCAGACGAGATCGTGCCCATCACCGTCAAGCAGCACAAGGGGGAGACGGTCACCGTCACCCAGGACGAGGGGCCACGGCGGGACACCTCGCTCGAGAAGCTGGCGGCGCTTCCTCCCGCGTTCAAGAAGCAAGGCGGCAAGGTGACGGCAGGCAATTCGCCAGGGTTGAGCGACGGCGCAGCAGCCTTGGTCGTCGCCAGCCAAGCCAAGGCGCGGCAGATTGGCGCGCGCCCGCTTGCGCGCGTCGTCGGCTACGCCCAAGTCGCCCAAGCCCCGAAGCTGATTTTCGACGCCCCAGCGCGCGCCATCCTGCGCCTGCTCGAGCGCGTCGGGTGGCGACTGGATCAAGTTGACCTGATCGAGATCAACGAGGCGTTTGCTGCGCAGGTGCTGGCAAACGGTTGCGCTCTGGCAGAGCACGGTTGGGATTGGGCGAAGGTCAACGTCAACGGCGGCGCTGTCGCGCTCGGGCACCCGCTGGGGGCAACGGGGGCGCGAATTCTGGTGACACTGCTACACGCGCTGCGCCAGCGCGGCTTGCAACGCGGAATTGCCACGCTCTGCCTTGGCGGTGGCGAGGCAGTCGCCGTGGCTGTCGAGCAGCTTTAGGCGAGGATCGGCACGATGATCGGACGGCGCTTGGTCTCGGTGTAGATCAACCGGCTGAGCGCGTCAACGATCCGGTCTTTGACTATTTCCTCGGGGACGCCGTAGGGCGCGGTGCGGTGTGCCTCAGCGGCAGCGTTGGACAGGTTGCGCAATAGCGGTTCGGCGTCTTTCATGTAGATGAAGCCGCGCGTGATGATCTCCGGCGCGCTGCACAGCTCACCCTCTGCGTTGCGACGGAGGACAGCAATCACGAACCCGTCGCGGGCAAGCGCGTCGCGCTCGCGGATCACCTCTTTGCCGATGTCGCCGACGCCGCTGCCGTCCACGAACACATATCCGCCAGGGATGCGCTCGAGTTGCTCGGCAACCCCCTCTCGGAAGCGGATCGGCATCCCATTCTCAACGACGAAGATGTTCTCCGCTGGCACGCCCACCTCGCGCGCGAGCCGAGCGTGCGCCTTCAACATGCGCAGCTCGCCATGGATTGGGATGAAGTACTTGGGGCGAACCAGGCTGATCAGCAGCTTTTGCTCTTCCTGGCTGGCGTGACCAGAGACGTGGACTTTCGCCACAGGGTCGTAGAGCACCTCGGCGCCTTTTTGGAACAGCCGATTGATGATGCGGTGGATGTATTCTTCGTTGCCGGGGATGGGGTGGGCGGACATCACAATTGTGTCACCGGGGATCACGTTGATCAGCGGGTGCTTGCCGACCGCCATGCGCCCGAGCACAGCGCTTGGCTCGCCCTGGGCACCCGTTGCCATGATCGCTACTTCGTGGGGCGGCATTTTGACCGCGTCTTCTAGCCGAACCAGCATCCCCGCTGGGATGGACAGGTAGCCCATCTTCTGCGCCATCTTGACGTTCTCGTTCATGCTCGCCCCAGCGATCGCCAGCTTGCGCCCGTAGATGTCGCAGACGTTGACGACCTGCTGGATGCGCGAGATCAGCGAGGCAAACGTCGCCACGATGACTCGTCCTTCCGCGTCGCGGAAGATGTGCTCGAAGGTAGGCTCGATCTCGCGCTCGCTCGGCGTGCTGCCGGCGCGCTCCGCGTTCGTGCTGTCAGCGAACAGCGCCAGCACGCCGCGCCCGCTGAACTCCGCTAGCTTGGCAAAGTCGCTCGGTTTGCCGTCCACCGGCGTGTGGTCAAACTTGAAGTCGCCGCTGTGCACCACAAGCCCCGCTGGCGTGTTGATCCCCAGCCCGATGTTGTCGGGAATGCTGTGACACATGCGGAACGTCTCAATCTCGAACGGGCCGATGCACACCCGATCACCGACGTTCACCGTGTGCACTTTGGCGCGGTCAGCAAGGCGCGCCTCGCGCAGCTTGACCTCGACCAAGCCGCGCGTGAGCGGCGTGGCATAGATGGGAATGTCGGGGAACTCACGGATGACGTGATGGACAGCGCCTGTGTGGTCTTCGTGCCCGTGCGTAACGATCAACCCGCGGATCTTGTGTTTCTTGTCTTTTAAAAAGGTGTAGTCTGGGATAACCGCGTCAACGCCAAACATGTCCGACTCAGGGAACATGATGCCGGCGTCTATCAGCAGGATGGCGTCGTCGTATTCGAACATCATCATGTTCTTGCCGACTTCGCCAAGCCCGCCAATCGGAACCCAGGTCAATGGTTTAGAGGTCATGGACGAAATACGCTGCGGAGCAGAGGCGCGCCGGAGGGACAGACGCAGACGGCTGCAGGGAAGCCACCAACTTAGGGCGGGGTTGCTGTACCTGATGCAATCGCAAGTTCATTGCCCCCTTGAGATTGCACCATGCCGAGTGCGCAGAACGTATGGCGACATTGCAGCGCTTGCTCTGACAAGCGCGATTATACTCGCCCTATTGTTATGGTTGGTTTTAGGGATCAACCTGTCTTGTTGCTCGGGCTAGGCGGCGTCGGGCGCGCGCTTGTGCAACAGATCGTCCACACGCGCCAACGCCAGCAGCAGCGCAACAAGCTGCACCTGCGCATCATCGGTGTCGTGGACAGCCGCTCGGCGCGGCTTGACCTATCAGGGCTCAGCGACCAAGCCTTGCTGGAAGCTGTGGCGCGCAAGACACGCGACTTGCCCGCCTTCGATACCGCCGAGTCTTGGTCAGTTGCTGACCTGCCCGAAGACACCATCTTAGTAGACACGACCGCCACGGAGGCTGTCGTGCCCGTCCTGCTCGAAGCCAAGCAGCGCGGGCTAGGGGTCGTGTTGGCGAACAAGCTGCCGCTGGCAGGCCCGCTGGCGTGGTGGGACGCGCTCGCTGACGAGCGCAGCCGCTGGGAGACCACCTGTGGCGCTGCCCTGCCAGTGATCCGCGCCTTGAACACCTTGCTGGACAGCGGCGACGACGTGCAGCGCATCGAAGGCGCGTTGAGCGGCACGTTGGGCTTCCTGGCTGCGAAGCTCGAGGCTGGCGCGCCCTTCGGCGCAGCCGTGCGCGAGGCGAAAGCCCTGGGCTACACTGAACCTGACCCGCGCCAGGACTTGGGCGGTCTCGACGCCGCGCGCAAGGCGCTGATCCTCGCGCGAATGCTGGGCTACCGTTTGGAGCTGCGCGATGTCCAGGTCGAGTCGCTCTACCCCGCGGCGATGGACGCGCTTAGCCTCGACGAGTTTCTCCAGCAAGTTGACGCGCTGGACGAGCCCCTGCGCGCGCGGGCGCATGCGCTGACCGACGGCGGGCGCAAGCTGCGCTACGCAGCGGAGATCGCCGATGGCTGCCTGCGGGTCGGCTTGGTCGGCGTAGCTCCAGAAAGCAAACTCGGCAGCGTGCGCAGCACCGACAGCGTGGTGGTCTTCCACACCCGATACTTCAGCGATAACCCGCTGACGATCAGCGGGCGTGGCGCAGGTCAACAGGTCACTGCCAGCGGGGTGCTGGGTGACGTTGTTGACCTGGCGCGCGCGCTTCAGCGCATAGCCCACTGAGCAAGAAGCGCAGCGCGTTCGGCAGGCGGCGCGCCCAAGCTGCCTCGTCGTGCTCGCCGCCGCGCTCAGAGACGTACGTGAAGTCCTCCCCCAAGCGATAGCCCTTCTCCAGCAGCACATCGCGCATGCGATGTGGGTTGTACTCGCGTGTGCCGTGATCGATGTAAACGCGCCCCGGCACAAACGGGCGCTCGCGCACGAGCGCGTGCATCATGCCGTTGCCCACCCAAAACGCTGGGCTCATCGCCCCGACGCGACCGAACACCTGCGGTCGGGTGATGAACCCATACAAGCTGATCAGCCCGCCCATCGAAGAGCCGAACAACACAGTGTGTTCGCGCCCGGGCATGACGCGATACACCCGCTCGATCATCGGTTTGACTGTGTGCACGATGAAGTCGAGATACGCCTCGCCGCGCCCTTTGAACCAGTTTGGGAAGGGGCTGTATTCGGACATGCGCTGCTCGGTGTTCCAAATCCCCACCGCGATCGCCTCGACGCCCTCCTTGCTCAACGCTTCCAACGTCTCGTCCACGCCCCATTCGATGCCGATGTAGCTCGTCGCCGGGTCAAAGAGATTCTGCCCGTCGTGGAAGTAAATCACAGGGTAGCGCCGCTCTGGGGCACGCGCGTAGGAGGGCGGCAGATAGACAACCACAGGACGACGGTTGCCGAGCTGCGGGCTGTAAACGTCAGGGAAGACCTCGAGCGTGCCCGACACCAATCCAGAGCGCCACTCACGGTAGGGTAGAGGCTTAGGCGTTGTCATGACGCGTCAGCGTGTGGGGGGGGGGGAATCCCATGACCCCATGGCGAGGCACGTCGCTCCCCCCCCCTCGCCACCAATCCCCTCGCCGTTCAGGCGAGGGGAGCGAGGGCGAGGCAGTGCACGATGCACCCTATATCCGAGTCTGAAACCCTCCTATCAACACATGCCGAAAAGAACAGAGGCACACGACTGTGCCTCTGTCAACTTGGCTGCAGCACTTGGCTTACGCCCAGTGTACTACGGCTTCAAGGCAGCCTCGAGGTCAGCCTGCAACCGCTCGTAGGGGAAGACGCCGACGCGGGTTGCGAGCACTGAGCCGTCCGGCTTCACAATGACGAACTGCGGCCTGCCCACGTAACGATACTTCTGCATCAGCTCGGCACTGGCGGGATCGTCAATGTTATAGCTTTGGAACACCACTCGATCACCATACGCGTCGCGCAGCTTGCTGACCACAGGCTTCATGGCGAGGCAACTGCCGCACCACGTGGCGTAGAACTCGATGAAGGTCGGCTTGCCCTCAGCAACCGGCTGTGCCGCGGGCGCGGGCTGCGCAGGCTGCGCGCTCATCGGCGACTGAGGGGCGCCTGCACACGCAGCGAGGAACACCACGCTTGCAACGAACAACACGAGCTTGCGAATCATCTCAACACTCCCTCACAGAAACGGTGTTCAATCTGCGCTCGTCATTCTATGGAGCAGCACAAAGCAGGTTAGAGGTAGGGGAATCCTAAACCTGCCTGGGCTGCTGGCTAGCCCTTGTCCTCCCGTTGGGAAGCAGGGGGGAGGTCACGCAAAGCAGGAGGCGCTTCTCCGCCCAGATGGGTGTCCCCATACCCGTTGGGGTGAGCGCGATGCCACTCCCAGGCGCTGCGGATGATCGACTCCAGGTCAAGGTGCTTGGGTTGCCACCCCAACTCGCGGCGAATTGACTCAGATGAGGCAACGAGCACAGCCGGATCGCCTGGTCGGCGCGGCCCAATGACAGCAGGGATCGGCGCACCGGTCACCTTGCGCGCAGTCTCAACGACTTCCTTCACCGTGAAGCCTCGTCCGTTGCCCAGGTTGTAGCAGCGCGCGCCGAGCTGGTCGAGCGCTGCCATCGCCAAGATATGCGCCTCAGCGAGGTCTGCCACGTGAATGTAGTCCCGAACGCATGTGCCGTCGCGGGTGGGGTAGTCGTCGCCAAAGATAGTGACGTATGGGCGCTGCCCCAACGCAACTTGTAAGACCAGCGGGATCAGGTGCGTCTCCGGGGCGTGATCCTCGCCGCACTCAGGCAGCGCCCCGCTGGCGTTGAAGTAGCGCAGGGACACGTATTTCAACCCGTAGATGCGGTGCATCCAGTGCAGCGCGCGCTCGATGAAGAACTTGCTCTCCCCGTAGGGCGACCCTGGCGCGATGGGCGCATCCTCGCGGATTGGCTCAGCCGCTCGGTCTGACGGCAGGTCAAACAGGTTCGCTGTCGAGGAGAGGATGAACCGCTTGACCCCGTGCGCGATCATTGCCTCGAGCAAATTCAGCGCGTTGACGAGGTTATCGCGCAAATACTTGAACGGGCGCTCCATGCTCTCGCCGACCAACGTGTAGGAGGCGAAGTGCATCACGCAGCCGATGTCTGGGTAGCGGTCGAAGACTTGGCTGACGGCGGCGCGATCTGCCAAGTCGCCAAGCACGAACGCCGCTTGCTGGGGGACGGCAGCTCGGTGACCCTGGTACAGGTTGTCGAACACGACGACGCGGTAGCCGGCGCGGACGAGCAAGTGGGCGGTTGCGCTGCCGATATAGCCCGCACCGCCTGTGACAAGGACGGTCTGCGATGTCATCAAGGCAACGCTGATTCTACGAGCAGGTAGAGCTGCCTCGCCCTTGTCCAGGCGCAGGGTGTCATCGGCGTTCAGCAAACGCTCTACAGCAAGCTTTGGCGCTACGCCCTAATTGTGCATCCAGCCCGCGCGCAGGGAGCGACAACTCAAGCGAGCGAATTGGTGCACAGGCAAGTCTGGCGTGTTGAAGCGAGCGCTTCACGCCCGTACTGTCATTAGCTGCGCTCTCGCGTATCGCCGCCCTGCTGTGTGGCGTTTGACATCAGCCTTCTGCGGGTGCTGCTTGGGGCAGAAGCGGTCGTAGAATACACGGAGCATGAGTGCCTTCGACCGTGCCGCAGCCTGGTCGCTCGTCAGCGAATGGACAACCGACCCTGCCCTGCTGCGGCATATGCTTTCCGTCGAGGTCGCAATGCGCGCCTACGCCTCGCAGTTTGGCGGCGACCCAGATTTGTGGGGCACTGTCGGTCTGATCCACGACTTCGACTATCAGCGTCACCCGAATTTGGACGGCACAGGACATCCCCTCGTCGGCATTCGGGTGTTGCGTGAGCAAGGGTGGCCTGAGGTGATCATCCGTGCTGTGGCTGCCCATGCGCCTGAGCTCACGGGCGTTCACCCCGAAAGCCCGCTGGAGCGCGCGCTTGTCGCAGTGGATGAGCTGACCGGCTTTATCGCTGCCGTGACCTTCGTCCGACAGACGAAGAACATCGCTGATGTCCAGCTTTCCTCGATCAAGAAGAAGTGGAAGGAGAAGGCCTTTGCTGCTGGCGTGCACCGCGACGAGATTGAGCGCGCGGCATCGGCACTCGGCGTGCCGCTCGACGAGCACATTTCTATTGTGCTGGCAGCAATGCAAGCGAACGCCAGCATGCTCGGGCTGGACGGCAGGTCCTAGCGTGCTGCATGACGCAATCCTCTAGCAGCAGCTCCTCTGCCACGCGCAAGCGTTGCCCGGCGTGCAAGTCAATGGTGCCGCTGGCTGCCTCGATCTGCGAGGTCTGCGGTCACGAATTTGGCTCGACGCAGGCAATCCCGAAAGCAGCGGCGCGCAGAGAGAGACATGGCAGCGCGCGTGCCGATCAGCCTGCTCGGTCGTCGCTTGTAGGGATTGCAGGCATCTCGCTTGCGCTGCTCGGGCTGGTTCTTGGAGCAATGCTGTTCTTGCCACGGTTGCTCGGTGACGCGCCTGCGACACAGCCTGTGGCTATGCCTGCGGTGACGATTGTGCAGCCTCAGCTCACGCCACAGCAGGCAGCCGAACCGATGGCTGTCGCGGCAGCTCCCGTTGAGTTGCCCACACCAACCGAGCCGCCCCCGCCGATGCCGCTGCCCAGCCCGACGCCAATCCCGCCAATTGAGTACACCGTGCGCGAGGGCGACACGTGTGGTGGCATTGCCCTGCGCTACGGGATCAGCGTGCAGGCGCTGGCAGCAGCAAATCAGCTTGACCCGACGTTTTGTCTGATCCGCATCGGACAGACCTTGCGCGTGCCTGTCCCGACGCCGACTCCTGGACCGACCGCGACCTTCCCGCCTGGCTACACCCCGCCACCCTCACCCACGCCGCCGCCCGTCATCGTGCACACGGTTCAGTCAGGCGACACCTGTGGCGGGATCGCCCAGCGATACGGCGTGCCTGTTGCGCTGCTGCGCGCGCAAAACAACTTGGACGAGGCGTGCGTGATTCGGGTTGGGCAGGTGCTGACCCTGACCCTCGCCACGCCGACGCCTGTGCCGACGCTGACCCCCGTCGTCGCTCAGACACCGACGCCGCGCAGCAGCTACCCGCCGCCAATCCTGGTCGGACCTGCGGACGGCGCGCAGTTTGGCGAGCAACAAGCCGTCGTTACATTGCAATGGGTGACTGTAGGGCTGCTCCAGCCAGACGAGTGGTACGTAGTTCAGGTCCAGCCCAGCGGGGCAGTCACTGTGCCGATCTACGAAACCAAGTCAACCTCGATTAAGCTTACGCAGGATATCCTGGGCGACGCGCAGGAGCGTGAGATCGCCTGGTGGGTGCAGGTGCGCCGCCGTGCAGGCGTTGACCCAGCAACAGGCGAGCGCCGCTACGTCGAGCTCAGCTTGCCCAGCGTCGCACACCGCTTCACATGGCGAAGGCCGATTGCAACCCCGACACCTTGAGGGTATGCGAGGAGGCAACAATGCCGAAGGCTCAAACAGTGGTCGGCGTGATCGGCGCTGGCAACATTAGCTCAATCTATCTGGAGGCCGACCGCAAGTTCCGCAACATCCGCATCACCAAGGTTGCCGATCTAGACATCGGGCGCGCCCGCGCCCAAGCCGAGAAGTTTGGCAAACAGGCAGCAACAGTGGATGAACTGCTCGACGACCCCGAGATCGAGATCGTGATCAACCTGACCGTGCCAAGCGCGCATGCTGAGGTCGCCATGCGTGCGCTGGAGGCAGGCAAGCACGTGTACAACGAGAAGCCGCTGGCAGTCGAACGAGCTGACGCCGAGGCGATACTGGCAATGGCGCGGGCGCGTGGGCTGCGCGTCGGGTGTGCCCCGGACACGTTCCTCGGTGGCGGCTTACAGACCTGCCGCGCGCTGATTGACGCAGGTGCAATCGGTCGCCCTGTAGTTGCATTTGCGCACATGCTCTCGGTTGGGCCTGAAAGCTGGCATCCGAACCCCGAGTTCTTCTACAAGCCCGGCGCAGGGCCGATGTTCGACATGGGGCCGTACTATCTGACTGCGCTGGTTGCTTTGCTGGGTTCAGTAGCGCGCGTCAGCGGCATGACCCGCATCACACACGCTGAACGCTTGGTCACCAGTCAGCCGCTGCACGGGGCACGAATTGCCGTCGAAGTGCCGACGCTGGTGTGTGGGTTGCTGGAGTTCTCTTCAGGCGCGCTCGCGCACCTCACAACGACGTTTGACGCCCCAGACGGCTACACTGTCGGCTTGCGCATCGTGGGCACTGAGGGCGAACTAGAGTGCCCTGACCCGAACACCTTCGGTGGGCTGGTGCGCCTGCGGCTCAAGGGCGATCAACGCTGGCACGAGGTGCCGATCCGCCATCAGTGGGTCGAGAATAGCCGCGGGCTTGGCGTCGCCGAGATGGCGGAGGCGATCCGAGCGCAGCGCCGTCACCGCGCAAGCGGCGAGTTGGCATATCACGTCCTCGACCTGATGCACGCCTTTCACGACAGTGCGCGCGACGGTCGTCACGTGGACATACGCACCCCCTGCGAGCGCCCGGAGGCACTGCCCGCTGACTGGGGCGCGGAAGGATGAACCTGGGTTGGCTGCGCTGAGGCGCTCAGCGCAGGATCTGGCTGAGGAAGGCGCGGGTGCGCGGCTCGCGCGGCTCGTTGAAGATCACCTCAGGCGGCCCCTGCTCGACGATGCGTCCGTGGTCCATGAAAATCACCTCGTCCGCTGCTTTCCGAGCAAAGCCCATCTCATGCGTCACCACGACCATCGTCATCCCGTCGGCGGCAAGCTCGAGCATGACATCGAGTACCTCTTTAATCATCTCGGGGTCGAGGGCGCTGGTCGGCTCGTCGAATAGCATGATGCGCGGGTTCATCGCCAGCGCGCGGGCGATGGCGACGCGCTGTTGCTGCCCACCGCTCAGTTGCGAAGGGTAAGCATTTGCTTTCTCTGGGATGCCCACGCGGCGCAATTGCGCCATAGCGATCTCGCGCGCCTCTGCCTCGCTGCGCTTGCGCACCACGCGCTGAGCGAGCGTGATGTTCTCCAGTGCGGTCAGGTGCGGGAACAGGTTGAACTGCTGAAAAACCATCCCAACCTCAGCGCGCACCGCGTTGATGTCCTTGACGTTGTCGGTCAGGTGAATGCCGTCCACCCAAATCTCACCGCTGGTCGGCTTCTCCAAGCGATTGATGCAGCGCAGCACAGTTGACTTGCCTGAGCCGCTCGGCCCGATGATCACCATTACTTTGCCGCGCCCAACGGTCATGCTCACGTTGTCCACAGCGCGGAACTTGCCGAACTGTTTGACGAGGTTGCGAATCTCGATCATCGGCGCGCTTTCGTTCAAGGCAGACACGGTCATCGTTCGCTTCGTTCGCTTTCGGGCTGGTGTCGTGCCTAGCATATCACTCCCTGTGGCAGATGGGCTATGGCTGCTGCAGTTGCTGTTGCATCCTGGTGGCGTAGAGGCTGCCGCCGTGCGGACAGTTCAGACACTGACTC
>JANWZM010000071.1 GCA_025054635.1 Thermoflexales bacterium | reverse complement strand
CGGGTCATCGCGATCCGTCCAGTGCGGACGACTTCCAGAATGCCGTATTCCTGGAGGATGGCGAGCATCGAGTCAACTTTCTGCTCTTCGCCCGTGACTTCGATGATGCAGGAATCGCGCGAGACGTCCACAACCCTGCTCTGGAACATGTCGGCGAGTTGTTTGATCTCGCCGCGGTGCTGGGCGTCGGAGATGCGCACTTTGATCAGTGCGAGCTCGCGCACGACCGTCGGCAAATGGGTCACATCCTGCACGTCAATCACATTGACCAGTTTGAACAGGTTGCGCTCGACCAGCGCAGCGTTCGTTTTGCTTGCGTCAATCACGATGGTCATGCGCGAGATCGTCGGGTCTTCAGTCGTGCCGACGGCTAGGCTCTCGATGTTGAAGTTGCGTCGGCGCATCAGGCTGGCGACGCGATTCAGCACGCCAGGCTTGTTCTCGACCAGCGCCACGAGCGTGTGCTTAGTGGGGTTCTTCTGTGCCTCAATTCGGTCAATCAGCATCTCAGCAATCTCCTCCAGAGGTGAAGCTGGTTTATTTGCCCTGCATGAAATCCAACCCGCCGCCCATGGCTGCTGGAAGCGGCATTGGGCGTCGAGTCATCTCGTGGATTGACTTACCCGGTTGGATCATTGGGAAGACATTGGTCTCCTTCTCGACCTGGAACTCGATCAGCACGGGACCCTTGTGCTCGCGGGCGGTGCGGATCGCCTCGCGGGCGCTGGGCATGGAGTTTGCGCGCAAGCCGCAGATGCCGTAAGCCTCAGCGAGCTTGACGAAGTCCGGCGTCCACATCTCAACGGCAGAGTATCGGCGGTCATGCATCAGTTCTTGCCACTGGCGCACCATGCCGAGGAAGTTGTTGTTAATGATGGCGATCTTGATGTCTATCCCCTCCTGGACGATAGTCGCCAGCTCAGGAATGCTCATTTGAAAGCCGCCGTCGCCAGCGATCGCCCAGACCTCATCCTGAGGGCGGCCGAGCTTTGCGCCGATGGCTGCGGGCACGGCAAAGCCCATTGTGCCTAGTCCGCCGCTCGTGATGAGCTGATTCTTGCGCGTGTGCTGGAAGTATTGCGTCTCCCACATCTGGTGCTGACCGACATCGGTGCAGACTGTGCACTCGCCGCGGGTCTCCTCCCAGATCATGCGCATCACGTGGGGTGCTAGCAGCATGTCCTCTGGGAAGGGCATGTTGATGATGTTGTGCGCCTGAGTGTCTTTGCGCCACTCGTTGATCTGCTCCAGCCAAGCAGGATAGGTGCGCTTCTCGATCATCGGGGTCAGCTCGCGCAGCACGTCCTTGACGCTGCCGACGATGCCGACGTCTGCTGGGACGTTCTTGTTGATCTCAGCAGCGTCAATGTCCACGTGAATGACGCGGGCGTTCTTGGCGTAGGTCTTGAGGTTGCCTGTCACGCGGTCGTCGAAGCGCATCCCAAGGGCGATCAACAAGTCAGCGTTGGCAATCGCCATGTTGACGTAGGCTTCGCCATGCATGCCCATCATGCGCAGATTGAGCGGGTGATCCTCGCTGAGCACGCCGATGCCTAGCAGCGTTGTGGCGACGGGGATGCCGCTTTTCTCGACAAATTCGCGGAACTCCTCGTGAGCTTGACCGTGCTTGATGCCCTGCCCAGCAAGAATGATGGGGCGGCGCGCTTGGTCAATCAGCTCCTTTGCGCGTTGGAGCAGCAGCGGCAAATTCTGCTTGCCCATCGGCTTAATCGCGCGATAGCCGCGCATCTGCACGCTGGTGATCGGCGTGTAGTCTGTCATCTTCTGCTGGGCGTCTTTGCACACATCTACCAGCACCGGCCCTGGGCGACCTGTGCGGGCGATGTAGAACGCCTCAGCCAGCGCTTGCGGCAGCTCCTCTACGTTCGTCACAAGGTAGTTATGCTTGGTGATCGGCAAGGTGACGCCCGTGACATCGGTCTCCTGAAACGCATCCGTTCCGACGAGATGCGAGGCGACCTGACCGGTGATGGCGACGACTGCAGAAGAGTCCATCATCGCGTTGGCAAGCCCAGTCACCAAATTCAGCGCCCCTGGGCCGGAGGTCGCCATGCACACGCCCACCTTGCCTGTTGCCCGGAAGTAGGCGTCGGCGGCAAGGGCAGCGTTCTCCTCATGGCGAACCAGGATGTGCCGAATCCGATCTTGGTAATCCACTAGGGCGTCGTATGTGGGCAAGATCGCCCCGCCTGGATAGCCAAACACAATCTCTACGCCCTGCTGAAGAAGCGTTTCCCAGATGATTTGTGCACCTGTCAGTTTCATGCGTTTACTCCTTTTCACAAGTTCTGCCTGCAGATCACACTTCCCGAGCGCGCAACTAAAAAGCCCTCCGTTTAGGAGGGCTTTCGCGTGTCGCTGCTCGTCTCAGGCTCGGCGCGTCGCCATCCCAAACGGCATTAGCTCCCAGTCGCTAAGGACGAGGAGCACACCGATGACAATGACGACGATCCACAAGCCGCTCATAACTGAGCTGGTTTATACCTGTGGCGGATCAGCTTGTCAACAAGTACAATCTTGCCCTGTCAGACAGGTGAGTGAGGAGAGAGGTGCAAGTGACCAGTCGCGCGCATTGCGCCTGGCGAACATGCTGACGGATCACATCGTCCAGTCGGGCGTTAGCCCAGGCGATGTGTTGCCTTCGGAGCACAAACTGGCTGAGCAATATGGCGTCAGCCGCCCTGTTGTCCGCGAGGCATTGCGGTTGCTCGCTGGGCGCGGCGTGGTCGAAATCGTCAACGGGCGCGGCGCCGTCGTCAAGCCGCTCGACAGCCAACCCCTGCTGGCTTACTTCGAGCACGCTGTGCGCATTCAGCGCATGTCCTTTCGCCAAATCATGGAGATCCGCAGGCCGCTGGAGGTGCAATGCGCGCGCCTGGCTGCCTTGCGGCGCACCTCTGACCAGCTCGACGCGATGTACAGCGTTGTCAACCGCATGCGCCGGCACATCGGCAACGCGGACGCTTATGTAGACCTCGACCGCGAGCTGCATCACCTCATTGGCGAGGCATCGGGCAACTTGTTGCTGGCACACATGGTCAGCGCGCTGCGCGACGCGCTGAACAGCCTGACCCACGAGATCCTCTACCGTCGGCGCAACCGCCAGCAACTTGAGCGTGTTCACGCCCTGCATGAAACAATCGTCACCGAGATTGGCTACCGCAACGCGGATGCTGCGGCTCACGCGATGGAGATTCATTTCACTGAGGCATTGACGTTCTTGATCCAGCGCCAAGAGGAACTAGCCCAGCGGAAGACGAATGTGTAGAGACACAGAGCATTCACACCGTCACTCTCGCAGTGCTGGCTGAGGAGTGACTACGTGAACAGTGCTCTGCCCTGGAGGGGGAGATCCAGGGTGAGCGCTGATGTGCATGAACGTCTCCCCCTGCATTCAATGCCGCACGAGTCATGTTAGACTATTACCCCGTTAGGTCGCTTGAAGAACAGCCTCACGCCACGAGGCATGTGCCCAGAGCCCTCGCGCCGAGCGCCCGAACGCACCCAGGAAGTGATGGCAGCCGCACAACGTCGTACGGGCAGCTCTCTTGAAGCTTGCACTGCGCTGCGC
>JANWZM010000070.1 GCA_025054635.1 Thermoflexales bacterium | reverse complement strand
GTTCTCAAGCACGAACTCGGCGTGCTTGCGCGAGACATGGGGGCTGTTCAGGCGGATGAACGTTTGGCTGCCATCCGGCTCGCGACCGACGCGCACGCGCTCAGCGCCTTGCACACCAATTGGGAACATCCGTCCGCGCATCTCTCCGCCGAGGATTTCCAGGCGGTACTTGCCTGGTTGAAGGACGATTGTCCTGTCCACACTTTCGCCGATTGCGGGAGACATTAATATCTGCGTGCGCTCATTCATTGAGAAAGGCGATGGGGGTGCTGGCGCATATGAAGGCACTGGCGCAGACATGCCTGTGGGCTCGACGACGGTCGCATCTGCTGCGCGGCGGCGCGAGACCACAGAGACAGTGACCAGCGCAAACGCCAAGAGCAAAACCAAGCCCGCGACCGCGACCCAAGGCGTGATTGACCCCAAGCGATCCAGCTGAAGTCCAGGCACTTGGGGTAAGCCTTGCACGCCGCCAGCAGCGGCGACAGTGAAAGCGAACTCCTTCTGATCGCGGTTCTCTGGCACGTCGGGCACGCCATAGGCGCGCACGGTCAGCTTGTGCGTCTGGTCTGCGCTCAGCTCGCGCGTATCCAATTCGACCGCAAAGGGCGGTTGGCGCGCGGTGAGCACGTTGCCGCTGTCATTGACCTCGAATTCGACGCGCGACACTGCCCGAGCACGAACTTGGGCTTCTACGCGCACGCTCGGCTTAGGCAGCGGCTGCGTCAAGTCCACCGGTTGACCAGCGCGATCGGACACGGCAAGGCTGAGGATCTCCGGGCGGATGGGAGGGCGTGCAGAAACGATCGCAACGCCGTTAGCCTGGACTGCGCCGCCGATCCGCACCTCGAGAGGATGCTGCGCGCCATCGGGTGGCAGCTTTGCTTGTAGGCTGAGACGATAGCGCGTCTTCAGCAAACGGCGAACCTCGCCCAGCGCCTGGATAAGCTGTTCGCTGTCGTTTGCGCGCTGGAAGATCGCGTCCGTCTCAAACGCGGCGCGCCGAAGGTACTCTTCGCTGCGCGAGGGCCCAACAGCGATCGTGAACAAGGGCACGCGGTCGCGAATGGCTCGCGCCAGGGTGTCCTCAGCCCCGAAGGTGCGGCTTGCGCCCTGGTCGCGCCCGTCGCTGATGATGACAACGGCGCGGCGCGAGGATTGGGCTTGTCCAGCAATCAAGATCGACTTGTACACAGCGTCATACAGGGGCGTCGCTTGACCGGGGGAGAGTTGACTCATGGTGTTGCGGATGAGATTGCGGTCTGTGGTTGGCAGCACCTCGCTCTTCTCGCTAAGGGGCAGGTTGCGCGGGTCACTGCCGATCTCGACTGGACCGGTGATGACGAGGATGCCAACGGCATCTCGTTGCGCCTCAGGGACTTGGGGATCGCTAACTGTCATGTCGCGCATGAAGATGTCGACCCCATTGCGCACTACGTCAACCGCCGCTCTCCCCAGCGAGCCGCTATAGTCCACAACAAGCACAAGCGTCGCCGGGTAGGAGTCATCCGCAATCTCCTCCCAGCTCAGCCCCTCGAAGGTGTCTTGTCGGTTAGCAAGGCGGATGGCAACTCGGTCTGCGGTGATTCCTCTGAGCGGCACATCGGTCTTGTCGCTGATCACAGCCGCTGCACAGGTGAGGGTTGGGTAGGTGTTGTCATCGCAGCTCAGCTGCACGGAATAGCGCCCGCCAGGGGTTTGGCTGATTGCCAGATGGGCGGGAACGCACAGTGCTCCCAAACTTAGGGCAAGCAGAGCACTCAGGATAGACTTGAAGCCCCTATTCATTGTCTCACCTCGGTCGAATCTTTCTCATCGGCTTGGCAAAACAATCAATTCGGTCTGACCGACCCGAATGCGGTCGCCAGGGCTAAGCAGGGTTGGTTCGTCCAGGAGCACCCCGTTGATAAACACCAACGCCCCCTTGGCAGTCGGCGGCTCGATGCGCCAGAAGCCGTCCTGCTGGCAGACGAACTTGCCATGTTCGCGGCGCGATATGGCGCTGTCGTTGGGGTTGATCAGCGCGCGGTTGATCGGCTCTTGTGGAGGGTCAATGAGTAGAATGCTGCCATTCGGTCGGCGTAGGCGCAGCGGACCGCTGAACAGCGAGCCCGCGAACGCGCGCTGGACAGACTGGTGGTTAGCGCTGCCCTCGTGGAAGGGTTGGGTGTAACCAAACGCCTCAGCCATCTCGCGCGCGTTGGCGAAGCGATCTTCGGGGCGCTTGTTCAGCGCGCGCAGGATAGCCCGCTCGATGTGAGGCGGAATGTTTGCCGCAAGCATGCTCGGTCGCGGGGGTGGAGTGCGAATGTGGTCTTCGGCGATGCGCTCGATGTCGCCTTGTTTGCTGATAAATGGCGGGCGCCCAGTGAACAGGTGGAAGGCAATCACGCCCAGCGAGTACAGGTCGCTTTGTGGGCAGAGCAGGCGCGGGTCGCGTTTAGCGTGTTCGGGCGAGAAGTAAGTTGGCGTGCCGATCCATGCCCCGTGCTGCGTGACCGTTGGGCGATTCTCGTAGCGCGCCAAGCCAAAATCGATCAACTTGCACCGCCCTGCCTCGTCGAACATCACATTGTTTGGGGACAGGTCACGATGAATAATTCCGTTGCGGTGGAGGAAATACAGCCCATCACAGATTTCACCGATCACGCGGACGCGCGCCTCAGTGTCAACCAGGTGCAGCATCCTCTCGCTCAGCTTCTTGCCGGGGATGAACTCTTCGACCAGGTAGGCCTCATCGCCGTCGGCATCGCCGTCGAGCAACCGCACGCAGTGCGGGTGCGAAAGCGCCAAGCCGTAATACAGCCAGTCGCGCATCTTGTGGCGGATGTATTGCGCTTGGCTGCCCGACTCAACGCGCAGCACCTTGAGCGCAACGGTCTGACCCGTGCGGCGGTCGGTAGCGCGGTATACCGTCATGAAGCCGCCCTTGCCGATTTGCTCGACGAGCTCGTAGCGCTGGGCGAGGGTGCTGCGTCGGAGTGCCTCTTTGGCTGCGTTGACCGAGGTCGCTGGTGGTTGCGGTGGCACTGCACCATTGGAGCCTGCAACTACAAACAAGGAGCGACCAATCTGGAAGCGGTCGCCGGGCACAAGCGGCTTCTGGAAGATGCGTTGCCCATCGAGGTATACCCCGTTGGTGCTCTGGTCAACCAGAACGGGTTTGCCTTGGTCTAACTCGATGCGCGCGTGACGGCGCGAGACCGTTGGCTCATCGGTCAGGCGGATAGCACACGAAGCATCACGGCCGATGTAGAACGGCGAGCGGTCAATTGGGAAGGCTCGCCCTTTGTGCTGCCCCTCAAGGACAATGAGTTTGTGAGTTGGCTTGATGCGCTGGGCGCGATGCTGCCCCGCGATCAGCCATACCAGTCGCGCCAGCACGCCGATGAGCACAATCAGCAACACGCCGATCAGCACGAAGGGGAGCAGCTCGTTTGACATAGCAGTTAACCTTCAGCAAGACTGGACAATGCCCCAGCCGACTGCGCTTGAGGCGCAGTCGGCTGAGGTCGGCGTGACGATCTAGCGTGGGTTGTCCGACACAATCGTGCTCTGCGTGATATTCCTTGCCCGCTCCTCTGCCTCCTGAATCGTCTGGGCTGTTTGATGCAGCGCTCGACTGATCTCATCCAGCATTGGCGGCGTGTCCTGCAGCTTGTTTCGGCAGCTACTCCACTCCATCATAAAAGTGGTCTCCGCAGCGCCCTCCCAAGTGGTGAACAACTGATCCACTTCCCTCGCAAGGAGGCTGAGGATCTGCTGCACCTCGACCGCCCTGTTCCTGAAGTCATCGGCGACCTGGCGCATCTCGACGTAAGACATTCGGATCTGGGTCATGGCATTACCTCCTGTTAACCTTCAGCGCGATCTGTTGGTCGTTATCAGAGTGATCATCGGTTGTCCGAGACAATGATGTTTGGCATTTGAGCGCGCATCCGCTCTTCGGCTTCGCGGATCTCTTGGGCGATCCGCCTCAGCGCGGTAGCGATCTCGCGCAGCATGCGCGGGGTATCCGCGAGCTTGCGCTCACAGGAGTTCCACTCCTGATAGAAGGCTTGCTCGGCGACGCCATCCCAGCTTGCGTTGAGCTGATTGATGCGCCCGCGCAAGGCGCTCAAGATGCCATCGATCTCGCTCGCCTTCTGATCGAAGATGCCGGCTACTCGCTCCATCTCAGCATAGTTGATTCGAATCACGTTCATTGTTCTTACGTCCTCCTTTTGCGATTAAGGTCTGACTGGTTCGTTCGTAGCCTTACGCCACGCCCTCTAGCTTATCCGAGTTTGCCCTTTCCTGCTTGACGTTTTGCAGAGAATCCTCTTCGCTGGGCTGTTGGCTGATCTGCGCCAAGATCGGCTCAATTTGGCTGAACCACGTCGCCAGAAGGTCGGCGCTCTGAGCGGGGGTAAGCTGGTAGGCAGGCAGCACTTGCTCGGGCTGCCCGAGCGGAAACCACCACAGCCCCTCCGTGCCGCGGACGAAGCGCCAGCCCGAGAGCTGGATGCCAGCGTCGTTCTTAGGCGCGCTCAGCAGCGCGACCTCGCCGCGTGCATCGGGGTCGCCCAGGGCTTGCGCCAAGGCGCGGGCGCTGGTGGCGTCGAAGCCAGCCGCGACGAGGTTGATCACAGCGTCGGTTGGGCTGGACTCGACCTGAGCTAGCACGCGCTCGAAGAGCGCAGGGGTGACTCGGGCAGCGGGCGCGGGCAGTGCGTCCCCCTGCGGCGCAGGCAGCCCTAGTCGCTCAACGAGGCGCAGCATAGCTTCCTCGCGCGGGTAAACCCAGAAGTCGTAGACCACATCGTAGCGCCGCTCCTGCACAACGGTGCCGTCGTCCGCTTGGTACACTGCGCCGATGGTGCCAGCGCGGGCGTACTGGAAGAACAGCGCGGCGGACGACATTCGCGCGAACAACTCACGCACAGGCTGGATGGCTTGCACAGCGTCTTTGCTGGGGGTTTGCTCGAGCAGTCCGCGAGCGAGTAAGCTATGTCCAGCGGCGGTCATGCGCTGCGCCAGCAGCGGCTTTTGCAGCACATCCTCGCCCATGTCCGCGCGCAGCACCAGGTGTGCAGTGTGCGGCTCGCCGTGCAGCGCCCATAGGTAGGCAAGTTCCTCAAGAGAGAGGGTGCACAGTGGATTCATCGAACAACCTCCTCTCGTGGGTGTCGTTAAGCCGGACTAGGCAGAGTGCTGATTGGCTTGAACCAATTGTCGAAGCGGTTCAAGATGTCGTTGCCTAGCTGATTGAACGTCTGTCCTGCTTGGTGGATTCTCTCGACAACGCTGGAAGTCGTTGACTCGAGACTTGTCTTGAGGCTCTGGATGTCTTTCTCGATGGACTTTCCGAAAGAGTCGACAGTGTCTATCAAGTGATCTTCGATTGATTTGCCGCCCACAGGCAGCTTTGCGCCGAGTTCGATGATGGTTGGAACCAGGATAGCGCCTATGCCCACAACTGCCACAACGGGCGCTCCGACAGCAGTAAGTGCTGCTGCTGCAGCCACCCCAACTACTCCTGCCACAATTGGAATTCCAACCTTAACAACTGCGGCAGCTCCTCGCCGCCCCTCGTATGTTGGGTCAGTGGTAGCTTCGTATAGTCCCGAGCCAGCGCCTGCGAAGACACCGACGACCGATCCAAAAGCCCTGTGGAGGATACTCCTGCTAGCGCGAGCCACTGCGCCTCTGCCGACTTCCAGGGCAAAGTCGCCTAGGTGGAAAAGAAGCTCAGGATGCAAACCCTTGCGCGCAACCCCCTCAGCAACCCTAACGAGAGGCAGATACTTCTCCAGTACGCCCAGCGGCTCGGTGTACTTGGAAGCCTCCCAGTCCACTTCAAATCGCCTAACGAGATCAACTGGGTTGCGTGCCACACCGCCACCAATACCCCAGAAGAAAGGGCTTCCGGTGGGCGGTTTGAAGACGATGTATTTCCGACCATTCACTATCTTGACAACAAAAGAACCCTGGAGTGCTGGGAGAGCGAGGATCTGTTTCAGCCACCACAAACTCTTGTCAAGCAGGTCAGACCAGCTCGGAGATTCGTCGTCCCCCCACCCACCTCTTCCTCCCCCACTCCCGCCGCCGGAGGAGTTGCCGCCGCCGCTCCAGGGGGGTGGAACAGGCGTAACGCTGCCTCCACCGCTTCCATCGCGGCGGAAGAGGGCTGCCGCGCGCCGATCTGCGTCTTCGAGTGTGTCGGCAGTTAGGCGCAGCGCCTGCGCAAGCTCAGCACAGATCTGTCGCGAGCGCAGCAGCTCGCTGAAGGTGCGCTCACATGCAGCAGCGACGACTGCCTCGGCTGCGTACTCGCTCGGCGCCTCAAGCGCGCTCCACTCGCGGCGCAGCACCCCGACAATATTGCCGAACTCACCGCCGCGCTGCTCGAAGAATGTCGCTGCTTCGCGCAGGTCATTCGGGATGATCAACAAACGTTGTCCGTTCGACATAGACTTCTGGTCAACCTCCTACTGAACGTGGGCGACGCCCATAGTTTATTGCGGCTTGCCCTTTTTGCCATGACGCGCAGCAAAGAATGCTCGCTGCGTGCACAGCATCTTCCATCACTACGCTAATGCCGCTATAACGGGATGTAAAGCCCAGCAGCACATCCTTAAGCGCTAGGTAGAAGACTGAAATGATCGCTGCGCTGTGCAAGCAGCGCAGGAGGCAGAGCGATGAATTTGAACAAGTACACCGAGAAAGCACAGGAAGCGCTGCTGGCGTCGCAGTCGCTTGCTGAAACCCACGGTCAGCAACTAATTGACCCAGAGCACCTGCTGCTGGCGCTGCTGCAGCAGGACGGCGGGATTGTGCCGCCGATTGTGCAGGCGGCTGGGGCAAACCCACAGCGCCTAACTGAACTGGTCGAGCGCGAGATCCGCGCCAAGCCGAAGGTCAGCGGCGTCGTCGGCGAAGTGCGCCTGTCGCGCGAGCTCAGCGCCATCACCGACCGCGCTGAGGCGGAAGCCGCCCAGATGCGCGATGACTTTGTCAGCACCGAGCACCTGCTGCTGGCGCTGGCTGACCCAGCGGCGATCCGCACTGGACGGACGCCAGCAGCAACGCAGCTCCTCAACGCCAACGGGCTAAACCGCGACGCTGTGTTGCGCGCACTGCTCCAAGTGCGCGGTAACCAGCGCGTCACCTCGCAAAATCCCGAGGCGACCTATCAGGCGCTGGAGAAATACGGGCGCGACCTGACTCAGCTTGCCCAACAAGGCAAGCTCGACCCGGTTATCGGGCGTGACGAGGAGATCCGCCGCGTGATCCAAATCCTCAGCCGGCGCACGAAGAACAATCCCGTGCTGATCGGCGACCCTGGCGTTGGCAAGACCGCAATTGCGGAAGGGCTCGCCCAGCGCATCGTCCGTCGCGACGTGCCCGAGGGGCTGAAAGACAAGCGCATCATCGCCTTGGACATGGGTGCGCTGATCGCTGGCGCAAAGTACCGTGGCGAGTTTGAGGAGCGGCTGAAGGCTGTGCTCAAGGAGGTCGCTGCTTCAAACGGCAGGATCATCCTGTTCGTTGACGAGTTGCACACCGTCGTCGGCGCGGGCAAAGCTGAGGGCGCAATGGACGCTGGCAACCTGCTCAAGCCAATGCTGGCGCGCGGCGAGCTGCACTGCATCGGCGCAACCACCCTGGACGAGTACCGCAAATACATCGAGAAAGACGCAGCGCTGGAGCGACGCTTCCAGCCTGTCTACGTGGATGAGCCAAGCGTCGAGGACACCATCAGCATCTTGCGCGGCTTGAAGGAGCGCTACGAAATTCACCACGGCGTGCGCATCCAGGACGCAGCCGTGATCGCCGCAGCAACGCTCAGCGCGCGCTACATCAGCGACCGCAAGCTGCCGGATAAGGCAATTGACCTGATTGACGAGGCAGCAAGCCGCGTCAAGATGGAGATTGACTCTAAGCCGACTGCGCTGGACGAGATCGACCGCCGCATCCTGCAACTGGAGATCGAGCGCGAGGCGCTGCGCAAGGAGACCGACGAGGCGAGCAAGGAGCGGCTTGCCAAGCTCGAGGCGGAGCTCGCCAGCGAGAAAGAGAAGAGCAATGCTCTGCGCGCTCAGTGGGAACAAGAGAAGGCTGCCATCCAAGAGGTGCGCGCCATCCGCGAGCAAATCGAGCAGACCAACGTGCAGATCGAGCAAGCGGAGCGCAACACTGACTTGGCGCGCGCGGCGGAGCTGCGCTACGGACGCCTGCGCGAGCTTGAGGCAAAGCTCAAGCAAGCCCAAGCGCGGCTGGCTGAGCTGCAGAAGGGCAATCCACTGCTGCGCGAGGAGGTCGGGCCAGACGAGGTCGCTGCGGTTGTCTCGCGCTGGACAGGCATCCCGGTCACCCGTCTGCTCGAGGGCGAGATGCAAAAGCTGATCAAGATGGAGGACCGCTTGCGTGAGCGCGTCGTCGGTCAGGATGAAGCGTTGCGCGCCGTCAGCAATGCGGTGCGCCGCGCGCGGGCTGGGCTGCAAGACCCGAATCGCCCCATCGGCTCGTTCATCTTCCTCGGCCCGACCGGCGTCGGCAAGACCGAGACGGCGAAGGCGCTGGCAGAGTTCCTCTTCGACGACGAGCGAGCGATGGTGCGGATCGACATGAGCGAATACCAGGAGAAGCACACCGTCAGCCGCTTGATCGGCGCGCCGCCTGGTTACGTCGGCTACGAGGAAGGCGGTCAGCTCACTGAAGCCGTGCGCCGCCGACCCTACGCTGTGGTGTTGTTCGACGAGATCGAGAAGGCGCACCCTGAGGTCTTCAACGTGCTGCTGCAATTGCTGGACGATGGGCGCCTGACCGATGGGCAAGGGCGCACGGTTGACTTCCGCAATACCGTTGTGATCATGACCAGCAACCTGCTGGCTGGGGAGGACTTGGAACACCTCGGGCGCGACGAGATCGTGCGCCGCTTGCAGCGGTTCTTCCGCCCAGAGTTCCTCAACCGCATTGACGAGATTGTGGTGTTCCATCCGCTCGACGAGCGCCATATCCTGCAAATCGTGGACATTCAGCTCAATCGGCTGCGCAAGTTGCTCAGCGATCGCAAGCTCACGCTCGAGGTGAGCGAGCCGGCGAAGCGTCATCTAGCGCGGGTTGGCTACGACCCTGCGTTCGGCGCGCGCCCGCTCAAGCGCGCCATCCAGGGCGAGCTGCAAGACCCGCTCTCGCTGGCGATCCTCGAAGGGCGCTACCGCGAGGGCGACACCATCCGCGTGGACGCACAGGATGGTCGGCTGGTGTTCGCGTAGCATGTAGCTGACCTTGTCGAGGGCGGCGATGCTCAAGAGCCGCCCTTATTCGTTCGCCTCGCCCGCGGCAGGGCACGGTTCACCGCAGTAGGCTTAACAAAGCGGCGGGTTGTTCTCAGCCTCGCTTCAGTCTCGCCTTTTAGAGTGAGAAGAACTTTCGAGGCGTGAGGTAAGCGCAATGCTAAACACAACTGAGCCGAGACGTCGGCGCGTGCTCTTCCTGACCAGCCCCGCCGGTCCGCTCGGCTCTGGAGAGGGGGGCGGCGTTGAGACCAACCTGATGAATTTGACGCCGATCCTAGCGCGCCGAGGGCACACCGTTGCCATCGTTGCCCCTGCAGGCAGCGTGCAACCTGCTCCTGAAGTCCGCGTGTATCAGGTAGAGGGTCGCCCCCCTGTTTACGCTACAACTGCTCAGCGCGACCAACCTGTCTTCTGCCAGCCTGACGGTGTGCTCGAGCGCATGTGGGAGACAGCGCTGCGCGTGCAAGACGACTACGACGTCATCATTGGCATCAACTACGACTGGCTAGCGTACTACCTAACGCCGTTCTTCCGCACGCCAGTGGGGCATGTCATCAGCATTGCCTCAACGATTGACGCAGTTGACGAAATCATCCGCCAGCGGTTTTACGAGTTCCCCCATCGCTTTGCAGTCAACACCTGCGCCCAAGCGCGCACCTTCCCGTTCATTGACCCCTGTCGAATGCCCGCCTTGTATGGTGGGGTGGACTTGAGGCGTTACCAATTCAACGCTGAGCCGAGCAACCGGCTGAGCTGGGTAGCGCGGGTCTCCCCTGAGAAGGGCTTAGAGGATGCGCTCGCTGTTGCTCAACGCTTGAAGATGCCGCTGGACGTGTGCGGCAAGATGCAGCACCCAGAGTACTGGGAGGCATGTCTAAGGCGCTTCCCGGATGTGGATGTGACTTACCATGGCTTCCTCAGCCAAGACGAACTGCATCGCGTGGTGCGCAATAGCAAGGCAATGCTCATGACGCCGCACTGGGTCGAGGCGTTCGGCAACACCTGCATCGAGGCGCTCGCAGGCGGGACTCCTGTCGTCGCCTACAACGAGGGCGGCCCGTCGGAGCTGATCGAGCATGGGGTCAGCGGCTTGCTGGTGCCACCGCGCGACGTGGACGCGCTTGCCGAAGCCGTGCGACAAATAGACACCCTCGACCGACGTGCTGCCCGCCGCCGCGCTGAGGAGTTCTCGCTGGAACGCTTCGCAGACCGCTACGAGCAATTCATCGAGCAAGTCATCGGCGAGGAAAGGCCTGTCCCTGTAGACTGGCAAGTGCACGCGCTGCAACTGCACTAGGGCTTAGCTCTCAACATCCGACGCTTCACCTTCTTGAGGCTGAGTCGAGGCAAACGCAGACGCGACTGCCCGAGCAAAGATCAGGTAACCCGTGTGGGCGACCATGCGGTCTTGCGGCCTAAGCCGCTCGGGCACTGGCTTGTAGCGGCGATTGAGGATCTCCTCGACCTCGATCAGCCCGAAGCCTGCGCTTTCCAGCGCGCGCAGCACGTTGATCACCTGATTTGCGGTCGGCACCAGCGTGCCGAAGAACCCGCCGTCCTTGAGCACCGCGCGTGCAGCAGCAAGGCAGTGTTCAGGCGCGGGCAAATCGAGAAAGACCGCGTCCACCCTTTCGGCGACGAGAAACCCCTGGGCGCAGTCGCCGTGCAGAAAGGTGACGTACGGGTCAAGCCCAACGCGCTCCATGTTGCGGCGCGCTAGGTCAATGAAATCCTCGCGGATGTCCTGCGAGTACACATGCCCTGTCGGAGCGACAGCCGTCGCCAGCGCCAGCGTCAAGCCGCCGCTGCCACAGCCGCTCTCTAGCACGCGCGCGCCAGGCTTGACGTTCAGCCGCATGAGGATGTAGGCGCTGTCCTTCGGGAAGATCACCTGAGAGCTGCGCTTAATGTGGGTGATCAGATCAGCCGTCCCGGGCGGCAGGACAAGGTAGGGATGACCAAGGGAGGAGTGCACCACGAAGCCCCACGGCTTGCCGATTAGCGCGTCATGTGGGATGAACCCGTGATGCGTCTCGAACTTGGCACCGCTGCGTAGCCGCACGATGTGCGACTTGCCACGAGGGTCGGTGAGCAGGGCGAGGTCGTTGTCCCGAATGACTGCGCTAGCTCGCTCTGCGGTCTCGGGCATGGTATCGCACGATTATAGGCTCGGGGAAGGTGCTTAGCTGGGCTGGGAAGGAAGTCGCTTGCGGGCGTGCTTCGCTGAGAGATGCGTCCGAGCGCCCAGACGCTGCGTACACTTGGGCACAGCGCCATGCAACCTAGCTTCGCCGACCAGACGCTTGCCTGCCTTGCCTGCAAGTTGATCGCTGAGCGCTATGCGCCTGAGTTCGTCGCTTGGTGCCTCGACTTGCCAACCGATCAAGCCGGTCAGGTCGTCGTCGAGAAAACGGACTTGCCCGCGCACCCAATAGGCACGGATGCCGTGCTGCTGCTCCCAGATAGGCAGCTCCTTGTGCATGTCGAGTTCCAAGTTGCTTACAGCCCTGACCTACCTGCGCGGATGTGGGATTGCTACCTGCGCCTGCGCAAGCACTACTCCGAAGACATTCGCATCCGTCAGTTTCTGATCGTGCTCACCGAGCGCGGCGGCTCAGCAGAGGCAGCCTATCGTCAAGGCGAGATCTTCCACGGCTACTCCTTGATTGAAATCTGGCGGCTAGAGGGCAGAGCACTGCTGAAGCGAGAAGTGACCATCCCGTTTGCGGTCTTGGGCAAGTGGTAGGGCACTGGTTGGTGCACCCCCACGCCTGGGCATAGAATCGCGTTTTGGATGGTTCACCGAGCGATTCTTGCGGTTGGGCTTCTTCTGTCTGCTTGCGCGCTACCCTTTGATACGCCGACGCCAACCTTGCCTCCCCTGCCGACCGCACCGCCCACCCCGACGCCCTTTCCTACAGCGACACCGATCCCCGGGCGCGGCATTTGGATCGACCCTGTGCTGCCAACTGACTTGCACGACAGCTTGCAGCAAGCGATGCGCACCTTCGCTGGCGCAGTCAGCACGCCGACGCGCCCTGTCACCGTAACGATCTACCCCGAAGCCAACTTGCGCATTGGCGTCTTTTCAGAGGGCTTATCGCTGATCACGCGCACCTACGTTGTGGCTGCGCCTTTTCTCACCATCGCCGACGGGATCAGCCTGGAGGACTTCAAGCGCTTCTGGGCAGGCGAGGCAACTGCGCTGGCGTCCCTCTCCGCCGACGGGCGCACCCCACCGACGCTCTTCATGGATGCCAACACCCGCGCAGGATTGGTGTTCTTGCTCGGCAAGCCTGCTGAGTCGCTCTACATTCGCTTGGTGCCGACCTCGGATTTGCTCAAGGAGGTGCTCGCAAACCCTCCTGCGTTCGCCTTGCTGCCCTTCGACCAGCTCGAGGTGCGCTGGAAACTGCTGCTCGTGGACGGGGTCAACTTGTTCGAGCGCGAGGCTGACGTCGATCGCTACCCCTTCCGCCTCGTCGTCCGCGCACAAGGCGATCCTGACCTGCTTGCTGCCCTGGCAACCGCCTACGCACCGCAGGACAACCGCGACCTCTCGCGGATGGCAATTGTGGCGATGACAGGTGTGACTGCAATGGTGCGCGGCACAGCGGTCAAAATGGAGCAGAACGGCATCACCTACCCTGCCGAGAAGATCCGCGATTGGCTGGTCACTGCCGATGTCACCCACATCAGCAACGAGGTCTCGTTCTGGGATCGCTGCCCGCCGCCGTCGTTCAGCTCAGGTGTCGTTATGTGCTCCGACCCGCGCTACATGGAGTTGCTGCGCTACGTCGGGACAGATGTAATTGAGCTGACGGGCAATCACCTATGGGACTACGGCTACCAGCACCTGCTCCCCACACTCGAGCTATACGACCAGGAGGGCTGGGGTTACTTCGGCGGCGGGCGCAACCTGGAAGAGGCGCTACGCCCGCTGACCATGACAGTCAACGGGAATCGGATTGCCTTTGTGGGGTGCAACTACTTTGGCGCAAACTGGGCGACTGATCGCCTGCCTGGCTCTGCCCCCTGCAGCCCAGGCAACCCCAAAGACTTGAGCTACCAGATTGAGCTGATCCGCCAGCTCCGCGCCGAGGGCTACAACGTGATCGCCACACTGCAGTACGAGGAATACTACTTCTACGAGGCGACGCGTCGCCAGCAGCGTGACTTTGCTGCACTGCGCGACGCCGGCGCGGTGATCGTCAGCGGCAGCCAAGGCCATCACGCCCAGGGCTTCGACGTCAACGCGGATGGATTTATCCACTGGGGCGTGGGCAATCTGTTCTTCGGCGATCAGCGCCCAATCGGCGCGCGCCAGACCATGGTAGACCGCCACGTCTTCTACGAGAACCGCTACCTCGGCGTGGACATCCGCACCGCGTTCATCGAGGACTTCTCACAACCGCGCCCGATGACCCCCGAAGAGCGCGCCGAGTTGCTGCGCACCCTGTTCAAGGTAAGCGTGTTTGAATGAACCCTCGCTGCGCTACAATCGCAGTGTTTAGTCGCATACCCGCTCATGCTTGCAGATCTAGTTGCTATCTTCCCGTTCCTCGTGTGCGCCCTGGGTGGTGTAGCGTTGCTGCTGATAGACCTGCGCATCCCCTCTGACCGCAAGGCAGTCACAGCTTGGGTCGCCCTCGTGATAGTGCTTGCGGCTGGGCTGTCCGCTCTGGCGATGTTAGGCACGGCGCCGCGCGAGGCGTTCTCCAGGATGGTGCGCGCGGATGCCGTCGCGCTCTTCGCTGACGCGCTACTGTGCGCAGTTGCTGCCCTGACGATTCTGCTGACGCTGCGCTACCACCAAGCCCGACGGCTTTCGCGCGGCGAGTTCTACCCGCTGCTGCTGCTCTCGCTGAGCGGCATGGTGCTGACCGCCCATGCGAATGACTTGCTGATTGTCTTCCTGGGCATCGAACTGCTCTCCATCCCGCTCTACGTGCTCTCGGGTATCGCTCGCCCTCGGCTGGAGAGCGAGGAGTCGGCGATGAAGTATTTCTTCACGGGGGCGTTTGCTTCGGGCTTTCTGGTGTATGGGATTGCCCTGGTTTACGGCGCGATGGGCACGACCTCGCTGAGCACTTTTGCTGCTCAGCTCAGAGCAGCCCTAGGAGGCAGCGCGAATGACCCGTTGCTGCTGGCGGGCTTGGCGTTGGTGCTGGTCGGCTTGGCGTTCAAGGTTGCGGCTGCGCCTTTCCACTTGTGGGCGCCGGATGTGTACGAGGGCGCACCGACAACCGTGACGGCGTTCATGGCAACAGCAACCAAGACGGCGGGCTTTCTCGCGCTCGTGCGCGTGTTCGGATTTGGCTTTGCCGCGCTCCAAGCCCAGTGGCAACCCGTGATCGCTGCCCTCGCTGCGCTCACGATGGTCGTGGGCAACTTTGCCGCGCTAGCGCAAACCAATCTAAAGCGCCTGCTGGCGTATTCGAGCATCGCCCATGCTGGCTACGCTCTGGTTGGTGTGGCAGCAAATGACGCGCAAGCGGTGCTGTTCTACCTGGCAGCATATGCCTTCACCACGCTGGCAGCGTTTGCGGTGCTGACTGCAATCGGCAGCGGCGTCGAGGAGAACCAAGGGCTTGACGCCTACGCCGGGTTAGGGCGCACACAACCTGCGCTCGGGGTAGTGATGGCAGTAGCGATGTTCTCCCTGATTGGCATCCCGCCGACGGCAGGCTTCGTCGGCAAGTACTTCCTGTTTCAATCCGCTGTTGCGGCTGGGTTGGCTTGGCTTGCGCTGTTTGGTGTGCTGACCAGCGTCGTCTCAGCGTATTTCTACCTGCGCGTGGTGATGACCCTCTACATGCGCGAGCCGCAGGGTGAGCCTGTGGAGGTCGTGCCAGACGCCCCGCGAACGTTGGCTGCCGCCCTAAGCGTGGCTGCTGTCCTTGTCTTCGGTGTTGGCGCAGCAGCTGTGATCGGCTTCTTGAACGATGGGCTTCAGGCGATGCGCCCTTGATAAGGGGGTCTGATGGTCGGACGTAGCGACAACGCCTTGTGGCTCGGCTGGCGCGTGGCACAAGCTGCGCGCGTCCAGCCGATGGAGTTGGTCTTGATCCGCGACCAGGCTGGCGACGCTGATGTGCTGCGCGAGGTCGCCATTGCCGTCGAGCAGGCAGGGGCAACGCCGTTGATTGAGTTGTGTGCGCCCGGACATCTGGCGCAGGTGCTCAACAGCGCCCCACCAAGCTACCTGGAAGCCTACGACGCACACCGACGCGAGCTGCTCCAACGTTGCCAGCGCGTGATCACGCTGGACGCAGGCGCGCTCGAGGCTGTGTCGGCAAGCCCAGAGGCGCTCGAATTGTGGTCGCAAGCTCAGCGCCGACTCGAGGAACTAGAGGCTTCGCTGCAACTCCCCCACGTCCTCGTCGCTGTGCCCACGGCGGAGACAGCGGCTTTGCTTGGTCAGCCACTGTCGACACTTCAGGAGACTCTTGAACGCGCTCAACGAGCGACGCTGTTCGAGCTGGAATCGCGCATTGACCGCCTGCGCTTCAAGGGGCGCGACGCGCGCACGATTTCGCTGCGCACCCGTGAGGGCGCATTGCTGCGCTGCTCGATCAAGCCCGAAAGCTGGCGCTGGGACGATGGCTACGTTGACCCAGAGGACGTCGAGCGCGGCACACTGCTCGCCTGCCTGCCCGCCGGCGCCGTCTACGTAGACGTGCTCAGCGACAGCGCAGAAGGAACCCTCGTGCTTGAGCAGATGCACCTGCACTTCGCTGGAGGCGCTGTCGCGCGCGTAGAGTCTAGTCACTACCCCTCCTTAGGCGAGGCGACCGCGCTGGGCGCGCGCCTAATGCGCATCCAGATCGGCAGCAACCCTTTCTTGCACGAACCAATTGGCTGGTCGCTGATCGATCAGCATGTGAACGGCGCTGTGACGCTAGACTTCGGCGAGCACCCGCTGGGCGAGGTCACCCTGCATGGCAACATCGCAGTCTGGTTTGACGACTGGCAGGCAATTGGGTATTAACGCCGTGCACCTCTCCGAAGCGCACCTAGTTCAGGTCTATCGCCATCTCGAAGCGGCTTACCCTGAAGAGGGATGCGGTCTGCTGGTTGGGCACATTGACGCTGACACATGTCATGTGCACGCTGTTGTGCCGACTGAGAACGCTTGGGCACACCCCGAGGAGCGCCGCCAGCGATTCCTGATCGCGCCTGAGGCGTTCGTCCGCGTGGAGCGTGAGGCTGCAGCAAAGGGCTGGCAGGTTGTCGGCAGCTTTCACTCTCACCCCGACTGCCCGCCAGTCCCCTCCGAGACCGATCGGATGTTTGCTTGGACCGGGTGGGTGGTGATGATTGTCTCGCTGCGCGCAGGGCGTGCTGATTCGGCACGCGCGTGGGTGTGGGACGAGGGCGCACATCTCTTTGCTGCGATAAACCTCGTTCGCACCGCTTGACCTGCGATGGCACAGGCGTTCCTGCTCAGCAAGACAGTCGAAGGGCTTGGCGAGATCCAAGCTACACTCCAGTTCGACGACGCTGCTTTTGGCATGTCAGCGACGCCAACGCCCTGGACAATCTCGATTAACGACGGGGGACGTGACTTTGGGCGAATTGTGGGCTTTGAGGGCGACGCAGCGACGATTGCCGCGATGCACAATCTCAAACCAGACCCCAGCGCAGAGCGAATCGTGGACATGACGGTTTTCCGTGTGCACGCGCTGCTGCGCGAGCGCGGGCTCGACGCTCAGGCGTTCGCTGCGTTCGAGCGCTGGCTGCTGCGCCGAGGCTGGCGCGGCAACATCGTCAAGAAGCTCAAATTCACCGACCCCGCTTGGGTGATCCCAATCCGCGAGTTCTGGGTCAAGAAGCTCGGCTTTGAGCTGATTCTCGAAGTCCAGGGTCAGTGGGACGAGCACGTGGTCAAGCGCTGGCGCTAAGACAAAGTTCGGCTCTGCAGGCTACCCAAGGATGATAGGGCGTTTTGCTTTGTCCGCACCTCGGCATCGAGCAGCGAGTTACATGGTTGAGGGCGGAGCAGCACAGGCTGTGCCATACGCCCAAGCCTAAGTCCTGCCCCGACGCGCTCCTCATCCGTAGCTTCCCCCTCAAACCTTGCCCCTTTTCCTACTACACCTCTTGTTAACCGCTTGACTAAACCGATTTAATCCGTAAAATGCCGGGTAATCCCGAGAACCCGGAGGAATGAAGAACTATGCCCATGTCGAACACCTTGCGCTGCCGACTTGCCCGCGCAACCCTCGTCGTTGCGACTGCGGCGTACGGTGTGTTCAACGCTCACCTTGCTGCAGACGCGCATGTTGGCGCTGAGCCTGCCCCCCTTGCCTCACTGAGCGGCGATCTCGCCCAGCCCAACAGCCTAGCGAGCATCACTGCTCGGGATGCCGTTGTTGGTTCGGGCTATCAGCCGCACCACGAGCAGAGCAGTGGAACAGACTCGCCTTCGGCTTTCTTCTCGCCACAAAGCCCTGCCCAGCCGCCCAGCACAATTGACTGGGTGGGGCGGATGTGGCCCCGCGGCGGTGTGGCTAACCTCATCAACCAGGGTAACTTTGCCCCAGCCAACTTCAACGTCTACATCCAGGTCTACGAGCCAGGTGTTACTGACTCCCCAGGTCAAGGGCCGGGTATCAGTTGTTTCTTGCACTGGGGGCGCTACGGCGACCCATGGCAAGACCTACCCATGGTCTACAACCCGACGCCGGGGCCCGACGTCTCGCCTTCAAACGATGAGTACTATGCCAGCATCTCCAAGTCCGTTATCGAGTCACTCGCGCCGGGGACATACGGCTTTACGGCGTATTGCCAGAAGCCGGGCGAGGACAAGAAATGGAAGGTGGACACCTACAACATCAACGGCAATCCTGCCGACGACGACCAGGGCGACGGGCTGATCACGATCGTGCCGTCGGGCGATCCGAGGCCTGCGCCTCCTGCGGGTGTCTTCGTCCACCTGTTTGAGTGGCGCTGGGCGGACATTCAGAAGGAGTGCGCCTTCCTCGCCCAGAAAGGCTATCGCGGGGTGCAGGTTTCCCCGCCGCAGGAGCACATTGTGCCCACAGCGAATATGCTCGGCAATCCCGCCAACGCTTACCCCTGGTGGGTGCGCTACCAGCCAGTGAGCTACACCTTGCAAAGCAGCCGCAGCGGCACATTGGCTGAGTTCCAGAGCATGGTCAGCACCTGCAACAGCTACGGGGTGGACATCATCGTTGATGCGGTGATCAACCACATGACAGGCTTGCACCCCGACACAGCTACCAGCACAGGCACAGCAGGCACAGTCTTCTCGCACTACAACTACCCTGGGTTGTTTGGGCCGTCTGACTTCAACTACTGTGGCACAAACCCCAGCGCGACGAACGGCGACAAGGACAACATCAACGATTACACCGACCGCCTCCAGGTGCAGACCTGTGAGCTGCTCAACCTCGCCGACTTGAAGACCAGCAGCGCCTCGGTGCGCGCGCGCATCGCCAACTACCTCCAGTCCCTAGTGAACATGGGGGTCAAGGGCTTTCGGATCGATGCAGCGAAGCACATCCCTGCCCACGAGCTGGGGGCGATTCTGTCCAGCATCAGCGGCACGTTCTACGTGTTCAACGAGGTAATTGACGTTAACTCGGCTGAGCGGGTGCGCGCCCTGGAGTACAGCCCCTACGGCGATGTGACCGAGTTCTACTACTCGATGCGCATCGGTGAGATCTTCAACAACTGCTCGGGGAGCAACCTCAGCCAACTGCAAAACTTCCCGCTGAGCCACTGGATCCCTAGCCGTTTCGCTGTCGTGTTCACCGATAACCACGACAACCAGCGTGGGCACGGCGCTGGCGGCACCTGCATCGTGGATCACCGCGACGGCGCTGCGCACATCCTGGCAAACGTCTTCGCCCTAGCGCATCCGTACGGCGACTACGTGTCGGTGATGTCCAGCTACTACTGGAGCAACAACCCCAGCAGCAGCGCCGGCGACAGCAAGGGGCCGCCGAGCACAACTCCCCCCTACACCAGCGGCAGCGGCCCGGACACCCGACCGGTGTATGGTGCGGGTCAGGGCGCAGGTGACTGGCCTGCGAACTGCAACATCGACGCTTTCGAGGACGGTAAGTGGGTCTGCGAGCACCGCCGCCCAGCGACAGCCGGCATGGTCGGCTTCCGCGCAGCGGTGCACGGCGAGCCAATCACTCGCTGGGTCAACGTCTCGTCAAACCACATTACCTTCGGGCGCGGCAACAAGGGCTACGTCGCCATCAATCGCACCAACGTGAACAACACGCGCACCTACACCACCTCGCTGCCCTCTGGCTATTACTGCGACGTGACGCGCTACGCCTTCGTCAACGGCTGGTGCGTGGACTACTTCAACGGAAGCCCCTTGCCGCTCAGCCAGTGGGTCGCCGTGAATGCAGCGGGCGAGATCGTCAACCACACGGTGAACGCGATGGATGCCTTTGCTGTGCACATCGGCGCGAGCCGTCATGGGATCAGCTTGAATGTCACGCCAGCCACTGGCGGCAGCGTCGTCGGCAGCGGGACGTATCTATACAACCAGACCGCGACAGTGACTGCGACAGCGCAGCCTGGTTACACCTTCGTGCGGTGGGAGGATGCGAGCGGACCGCTGACGACTGCGCCGGTGTATACCTTCCCAGTGACCAGCAATCGCGTGCTGACAGCCGTGTTCGCTGCCAGCTCCCACGCCCAGGTTGTCGGCAACAGCGCCGACACGCGCAAGACAGTCTCGCCGACAACGACGACGCTAGGTCAGGTCGTGACCTACACGATTGTGTTGAGCAACCCGGCGTCCTTCGCCACGATCGTGTTCGTGACTGACACACTGCCAAGCGGAATGAGCTTCGTCGGTGTGGTTGCACCAACTCCCGCGCCAACCGTCCAGAGCGGGCAGGTGCTCGCTTGGCACAGCGTGACTGTTCCGCCGAACAGCTTGGTCACGCTGGTCTTCCGCGTCCAAGTGAACACAACAGGCACGCTGACCAACACCTTTGTCGTCGGCGACGGTCAGAACGAAGTGCCCCCAGCAGGGGGCACGCAACCCTTAATAGTGGGGATGCCTTCCGGCACGATCAGTGACCTGAACAATTCAGGCACGCGCAAAGAAGTCACCCCGACAACTGTGCGGATGGGTGAGCGTGTGACCTACACAATCACACTGAGCAACACCGGCAGCGCGACTGTCACTGCCCAGGTCACGGACACCTTGCCACTCAGCACCACGCTGATCAGTGCGACGCCGGGCTACGTCCAAAGCGGGCAAACGCTGAGTTGGTCGAACGTGAGCGTGCCGCCGGGAGGGAGCGCTGTGCTGACAATCACGGTTCAGGTGGGCAGTGGTGCGCTGCCGAACGGCTACGCGCTGACGAACACCGTTGAGGTTGGCGCGCTCGGTGGCACACTCAGCCGTGTTGCGCCCACTGTGACAGTTCATCCTTGGCGGGCGTTCGTGCCGATCACACAGCGCTGAGTTGAGGGGGACTTTCCACTAGGTACGGCAGCCCTGTTAGGCGCTGTAGGGGTGGATACACCCTGCCCCTACAGCGCCTGCGCCACTTGTCTAATGCCCGCAGCAGGCACTATGTCCATGGCACACTTCCTGTCCATTCGACTAAACTTGGGCAAGAATGCGTCACAGCACTGCGTTGTCTTTGCTCCGAAGTGCACGTAATCCTCACCCTGAGACTCCGGACGCAGCGTTGGTCAGTGTCACTCCCGAGGAAGCAGGCTGGCGAGATTTGGCGTTCGAGGTGCGCGCGCTTGCGCCCGGCGCGCAACATGCAGTGGACAATGGTGTGCGAGAGTGCGTCCTCGTCGTGCTGAGTGGTCAGGTCAGCGTGCGCTCGACTGTCGGCGAGTGGCGACAAATCGGCGCGCGCGCGTCAGTGTTTGCAGGCTTGCCCTTCGCGCTGTATCTGCCGCGCGAGACCTCGTTTGAGCTTTTGGCTGAGACGCGCGCCGAGGTCGCGCTGGGCTGGGCGCCAGCCGAGGCAAGCTATCCGCCGCGGCTGGTCTGCCCTGGAGATGTTCAAGTGGAGATCCGCGGCGGCGACAACGCCACGCGCCAGGTCAACACGATCATTCCCCCGGGCTTTCCCTGTGCTCGGCTAGTCGTCGTCGAGGTGTATACCCCTGGTGGCAACTGGAGCAGTTACCCCCCACACAAACATGATCGCCATCGAGTGGACGAGGATGGGCACTTGATCGAGGCTGACCTAGAGGAGATCTACTTCTACCAATTCGACCGCCCTGAAGGGTACGCGCTTCAGCGCATCTACACTGACGAGAGTTCGCCGATGCACCAAGCGGGGCAACCGCTTGACGTCGTGCTTTGCCCTCGCCACAACGATTTGGTGTTGGTGCCAGAGGGCTATCACCCTGTTGCCAGCCCGCCTGGCTACACTACGTATTACTTGAACTACCTCGCTGGGAGCGCCCAATCGCTAGCCAACAGCGAAGACCCGAGGTATGCCTGGGTTAGAGAGACCTATCGCGCCAAAGACCCACGCCTGCCGATCTACCCGCTGCGATGAGCTACGACACCCTGCATATGGGGCGCTCGTCCATTGATCTGTATAGCGACGACATCGGCGCCCCATTTGTTGAGATCACTCGCTTTGCCGCATTTGTCGGCGGCTCGCCGACAAACATCAGTGTCGGCGTGCGTCGGCTCGGGTTACGCAGCGCGCTGCTCACCGCTGTTGGTGACGACCTCGTTGGTGATTTTGTGCTGCACTTCTTGCAGCGCGAGGGGGTCGAGACGCGCTTCATCCCGCGCAAGCCTGGCTACCGCACCAGCGCAGTGCTGCTCGGCATACAACCCCCCGACCGCTTCCCGTTGGTCTTCTACCGTGAGCGCTGCGCCGACGCTGAGTTGACCATTGATGACGTGCTGGCAG
The DNA here is from genome assembly GCA_025054635.1 of Thermoflexales bacterium. Taxonomy (GTDB): domain Bacteria; phylum Chloroflexota; class Anaerolineae; order J036; family Brachytrichaceae; genus DRWP01. The sequence goes on along the minus strand of JANWZM010000070.1, from coordinate 8,578 downwards.
CGCCAGTGACCCAGGTCAAAGTCTTCCAGTTTGTCGGCACAAACCTCAGCCGTGAGCCGTCGCGCAGCGCAACGTTGTTCGCAGCGGAGCAAGCGAAGCAAGCAGGAGCGACCGTAGTGCTCGACGTTGACTTTCGCCCAGACCAGTGGCACGACCCGCGCGCTTTCGGCGTGGCGATTCGCGCCGCGTTGCACACCGTGGACGTTGTGATTGCAACTGACGATGAGTTGAACGCTGCGATGATGACCGATCCTGCTCAACTTGCAGTGGTGTACTCGCAACTCAGTGACGCGCGCGTTGCTGGCGACGCTGAGTCAGCTGTGCGCAGAATGCTCGGCGCTGGCGTTGATGCTGTCGTGCGCAAACGCGGCGTGCATGGCTCGCGGGTGTACTTGCGCGACGGCAGCGTGATCGACGCAGCGGCTTTCCCTGTCGAGGTGGTCAACATCCTTGGCGCGGGCGACGCCTTTGCGGCAGGGCTGATCTACGGCTTAGTCAACGGCTGGGATTGGTATCGCAGTGCACGCTTGGCAAACGCTTGTGGCGCGATCTTGGTCACCAAACAGGGGTGCGCCAATTTCATGCCCACCCTGCAGGAAGCCATGGACTTCATCAACGCCCGAGGAGGACTGTGACGATGAGCCAGACCGTTCGCTTAACGATGGCGCAGGCTTTGATCAAGTTTCTGAAGCACCAATATGTCGAGCGCGATGGGCAGGTGCAGCCGTTCTTCGCTGGCTGCTTCGGCATCTTTGGGCACGGCAACATCGCTGGCATCGCCCAAGCCCTGCAGCAAAACCTCGACTTCCGTTACTACCAGGCGCGCAACGAGCAAGCGATGGTCCACACCGCTGCTGCATTTGCGCGGATGAAGAACCGCTTACAGGCGTTGGTGTGCACCTCGTCTATTGGTCCAGGCGCGACAAACATGGTCACCGGCGCAGCCGCAGCGACGATCAACCGCTTGCCTGTGTTGCTCTTGCCGGGTGACTTGTTCGCCCGACGCAACGTCGCGCCAGTCCTGCAGCAACTGGAGAGCGAGCACACCCAAGACCTTTCGGTTAACGACTGCTTCAAGCCAGTTAGTCGCTACTGGGATCGCATCAACCGCCCCGACCAGTTGCTCACCAGCCTGCCTGAGGCGATGCGCGTGTTGACCAGTCCGGCTGAGACCGGCGCAGTGACGCTGGCGCTGCCGCAGGACGTGCAGACTGAGGCGATGGACTATCCAGCGCATTTCTTCCGCGACTGGATATGGCACATCCCGCGCAACCGTCCCGATGCTGCTGCGCTGCGCCGCGCTGCTGAGGTCATCCGTCGCAGCCAAAAGCCGCTGATCATCGCTGGTGGCGGCGTGATTTACGCTGAGGCGACCGAAGTGCTGCGCCGATTGGTTGACGCCACAGGCATCCCAGTTGGCGAGACCATGGCAGGCAAGGGCAGCCTGCCTTACGACCATCCGCTCAACCTCGGCGCGATTGGCGTAACAGGTACGTTTGCCGCAAACATGGTCGCGCACGACGCTGATGTAGTCATCGGCATCGGCACGCGCTACACCGACTTCACAACCATGAGCAAGACCGCCTTCCAGAACCCTGAGGTTGTCTTTGTCAACCTCAACGTCGCTGAGTTCGACGCCCACAAGCACAGTGCCATCCCGCTGGTCGGCGACGCGCGCGCTGCGCTCGAGGAGCTGCTGCCGATGCTGGAGGGCTGGCGCGTTCCTGCTGAGCATGAGGCGCGCGCCCGCCAGTTGCACGATGAATGGGAGGCTGAGGTCCAGCGCATTTACGACGTGCGCTTGACCCCGCTGCCCAGCCAGGGTGAGATCATTGGTGCGGTCAATGCCTGGTGCGACCCCGAGGGAGTGATCGTCAACGCCGCAGGCAGTCTGCCTGGTGACTTGCACAAGCTTTGGCGCGCGCGCCACCCCAAGCAGTATCACCTGGAATACGGCTACAGCACCATGGGCTACGAGATCGCTGGCGGACTTGGCGTCAAGATGGCTGCGCCTGAGCGCGAAGTCACCGTCTTCATCGGTGATGGCAGCTACCTGATGATGGCGCAAGAAATCGTCACCTCGATCCAGGAGGGCTACAAGCTGATCGTCGTGCTGGTGGACAACCACGGCTTCAAGAGCATCGGTAGCCTCAGCCGATCGCTGGGACAGGAGGGCTTCGGCACACGCTACGTGTATCCTGTCAACGGGCGCTTGCCAGGCGACGAGTTGCAGGATGATGTGGAGACGCTGCCAGTGGACTTGGCGGCTAATGCGCGTAGCCTAGGCGCAGCGGTGTTCAAGGCGCGCACTTACGACGAGTTCGTCGAGGCATACCGCGCAGCAAAACACACCGAGGTCACAACCGTGATTTACGTTGAAGTCGACCGCTATCACGCTGTGCCAGGCTACGGTTGGTGGGATGTGCCCGTCGCCGAGGTTAGCGAGATGCCGCAGGTGCAAGCAGCGCGGCAAGCTTGGGAATTGGGTCGGGCGAAGGAGCGGCTGTTGTGACAATCCGCGTAGGCAACGCGCCTTGCTCATGGGGGACGCTCGAGTTCGAGGGCATGAGCGAGGGGCGCATCGGCTACATCCAAATGCTGGATGAGCTGGCTGAGACTGGCTATGTTGGCACGGAGCTAGGCGATTGGGGCTTCATGCCGACTGACCCTGTTGCGCTTGGGACGGTGCTGCGACAGCGCGGGCTGACGCTGACGGGCGCGTTTGTGCCCATCGCCTTCACACGGCGCGAGGCATGGGCAGAGGGTCAAGTCCACGCCTTGCAGGTGGCGCACCTACTGGCAGCGCTCGCTGATCCAGACTTCCCACCGTTTGTCGTGCTCAGCGACGAAAACGGCGCCGACCCGATCCGGCTCAGCCACGCAGGGCGCATCACACCCGAGATGGGCTTGCGCCCCGAGCAGTGGATGACATTTGCTGAGGGCGTGAACCAAGTTGCACGCGCTATTCATCAGGCAACCGGGTTGCCGGTGGTTTTCCACCATCATTGCGCTGGCTACGTCGAGACGCCTGATGAGATTGCGCGCTTGCTCGACCTGACCGATCCTGACCTCGTCGGGCTTGTCTTTGACACAGGGCACTACGCTTTCGGCAGCGGTGCGCCGAGCGCAGCAGGCGTAATGGCAGGCTTACAGCGCTTCTGGTCACGCGTGCGCTACCTGCACTTCAAGGACTGCTCGCCAAGTGTAGCAGCTCAAGCAGTTGCCGAAGGCTGGGATTACCACCAGGCAGTGAGACACGGCGTGTTCTGTGAGCTGGGACAAGGCTGCGTGCCGTTCGAGTCTATTCTCCGCTGGCTGGAGACGCAGGGTTACCATGGTTTCATCACCGTTGAACAAGACGTGCTGCCGGGCATGGGCACACCGAAAACAAGCGCGCAGCGCAACCGTGCCTTCTTGCACAAAATCGGCTTGTAAGCTAATATCTAGCGCGCGGCTGAGCTACAGCTACCCTTGCCTCCCTCAGCGCAAGTGAGGGCGATGCGAGGTAGCTCGTACCGTTGACACCCGAGAAGACGGCATGAGCCTTGAAACCCGGACCCCAGTGATCGAAGCGCGTCGGATCTGCAAGTACTTCGGCGCGGTGACTGCCCTAGAAGACGTTTCGCTCAAGCTCTATCCAGGCGAGGTGCTTGGCGTCGTCGGCGATAACGGCGCCGGCAAGTCAACCCTGATGAAGATCCTCGCCGGGCTATACCCACCCAGCTCAGGTGAGATTCTGGTCGAGGGCAAGCTTGTCCGCTTCAACAGCCCAAAAGACGCTCGCGACATGGGCATTGAGATGGTGTATCAGGACCTGGCGCTGGCAGGCAACATGCGCATTGACGAGAACATCTTTCTCGGTCGTGAGTGGGTGCGCCGAATCGGGCCCTTCAAGTTTGTGGACAACGCTGCCAGCTTGCGCCACGCGCAAGAACACCTGAACAAGCTCAAGATCGAGGTCAAAAGCGTCCGTCAGCGGGTCGAGGAACTGTCGGGTGGTCAGCGCCAAGCGGTCGCAATCGCCCGCGCGACTGCCTTCGACGCAAAAGTCGTGATCATGGACGAGCCGACGGCTGCGCTCGCCGTCAAAGAGGTACGCAAGGTGCTTGACTTGATCAAAGACCTTAAGCAGCACGGCATCGGCGTGATCTTGATCAGCCATCGGCTGGATGACATTTTCTACGTGTGCGACCGCGTGATGGCGCTGTTCCACGGGCGCAACTTTGCCGAGGCGCCGTTGGCAGAGACCAACCGCAACGAAGTGATTGGTTGGATTATGGGCAACAAGTCGCCTGTTGCTCAAGCTGCAAAGATCTTCGACCTGAACTAGGCTGTGGCGCTTGCAACCCAAACCCCCTCCGAAGCCCGGGCGCGCAGCTTGCGCGTGCGGCTTATTCCCTACATTGACCGCTTCGGTATTCTCTTGTTGGTGTTGCTGATGCTTGCCATTGGCACGATCACGCAGCCGGATGTCTTCTTAACTTGGCGCAACTTGTCGAATATCCCTGGGCAGAACGCTGCAAACGCGGCGCTGGCGATTGGGATGTTTGTCGTGATCGTCACGGCAGGGATCGACTTGTCAGTCGGGTCAGTGCTCGTGCTGGCGATGATGACTACGGCTGTGCTGGCGAGAGCACAAGCCTTGCCGCCGATTCTGCTCGTGTTCGTGCCCATCCTGGTTGGGATAGGCGTTGGGTTGTTCAACGGGCTTGGGCTAACTGTGCTGCGCCTGCCACACCCGTTCATCGTCACGCTGGGCACGCTAAACATCGCGCGCGGGCTAGCGAACTTGATCTCAGGTGGGGTGCCAATCAGCGGGCTGCCAAGCGAAGTGCGCTTCCTCGGCAACGGCGTGATCCCGATTGGAGATGTGCAGATCCCCGTCAGCTTAGTCGTCATTGCAGTGCTTTACGTCGGCTTCTGGGTGTTCCTCCAATACACTCGGACTGGCAGGCACCTCTACGCGATCGGGGGTAACCCTCAGGCAGCGCGCGTGAGTGGGATCAACGTCGAGCGCACGTTAGTTCTGGCGTATGTGCTGTGCGGCGCAACAGCCGGGCTGGCTGGGTTGCTCGTCGCTGGGCGAACCAACTCGGGCTTCCCCAACGCGGGCATCGGGGCTGAGCTCGACGCGATCTCCGCCGTGATCATCGGCGGGGCGAGCTTCTTCGGTGGGCGCGGCTCGGTGCTCGGCGTGCTGGCAGGTGTGCTGGTGATTGGCTTGCTGCGCAACATCCTGAACCTGAACGATGTGCAGGTGTTCTGGCAGCAGGTGCTCATCGGCTTAGTGATCATCTTGGCGGTGTTCATCGACGTGCTGCGGCGGCGCGCGGGCAGCGCGAGTGATTGACCCCGCTCCTTGCTTTGGCGTTTCCCTTAGCCGATACACTGGTTAAGGTGCGCGAGTCCAACTCGTTTGACGTTCATGCATGTAAGGAGAGAAAGCCATGACGCAAAACAACCTTCGATTGCTCGGTTCCGCTGTTGCTCTTGCCTTTGGCGTTGCCGCGTGTGCAGCGCCGCCCCCAGCGGCTGCACCTCAGCCGCCGGCTCAGCCTCAGCAGCCTGCTGCTCCCGCGGCTGAGCCGATCCGAATCTTGGTCTCGATGAAAGGGCCGGGAGGTGGCAACCCGTTCTGGGCTGCAGTCGAGCGCGGCGCCCTCGAGAAGGGCAAGGAGCTTGGCGTTGAGGTCATCGTCCTCGCCCCGCCAGCCGAAAGCGACGTACAGGCGCAGATCGCCCAAGTCGAAGACCAGATCGCCAAGGGCGTCAAGGCGATTGCCATCGCCCCAACCGACCCAGCCGCACTGCGCCCGGTGCTGGAGCGCGCTCAGCAGCAAGGAATCAAGGTGCTGTTCATTGACACCAAGGGTGACCTGCCTGGCGCGACTTTCATCGGCACTAACAACGAGCTTGGCGCAAAGCTCGGCGTGGATTACCTGTGCAAGAACTTGCCGAAGGGCAGCAAGGTCGCCATTCTGCAAGGCATCATCGTCCAATCCACCGGCAAGGCGCGTGCAGATGGCGCTCGCACAGGGTTGACCGAGTGCGGCATGAACATCGTCGCCGAGCTTTCCGCAGAGTGGGATCGCGCCAAGGCGACCTCGGTGATGGAGGACATCCTCACTCGCCATCCAGACATTCAGGGGGTGTTTGCTTCAAACGACAACATGGCACTTGGCGCAGTCGAGGCGCTGAAGAACGCTGGCGTCAATGACAAGGTCATCGTCGTCGGCTTCGACGCAAATCCTGATGCAGCCGCTGCCATCCTCGCTGGCGAGATGGAGGCGACCGTGGCGCAGAACCCCTACAACATGGGCGCCTTCGGCGTCGAAAACGCGCTCAAGCTCATCCGCGGCGAGACCATCCCTGAGGTCATTGACACTGGCACCGAGCTGGTGACCAAGGAGAACGCTGAGCGCTACAAGTGAGCGCATCTCAAAAGCCTAGGTCTCTCTGAGGCGGCTATGGGAGGCACTCATAGCCGCCTTGTTGTACGAGCGCACTTCGATGCCCCCTCTTCGGATTGGCTTGATCGGCGCTGGGCGCATCGGTCAAGTCCACGCCGCGACCATTGCCCAGCGCGTGCGTTCAGCGCGCATTCTTGCCGTCGCCGATGCGAACGAAGGCGCCGCCTGCGCCTGCGCTGAACAGCACAATATCCCCATCGTCAGCACCGAGCCAGAGCGCCTGATCGCTGACCCAAACCTCGACGCCGTGCTGATCTGTTCGCCGACGGACACCCACGCAGCCTATATCGAGCTCGCCGCACAGGCTGGGAAGCACATCTTTTGCGAGAAGCCAATCGCGCTCACACTCGAGGCAACCGACCGCGCGCTAGCTGCGGTAAGTCGAGCAGGGGTCAAGCTGCAAGTCGGGTTCAACCGTCGCTTCGACCCCTCGTTCGAGCGCCTGCGCCGAGCCATCGCCGCAGGTGAGATCGGCGAGCTGCACCTGCTGCGCATCACCAGCCGCGACCCCGCCCCCCCGCCGCCCGACTATGTCAAGGCTTCAGGAGGGTTGTTCTTGGACATGGCGATCCACGATTTCGACATGGCGCGCTACCTCAGCGGCAGCGAGATCGAAGAAGTCTATGCGCTGGGCGCAGCACGGATTGACCCCACCATCAGCGACGCAGGTGACATTGACACCGCATTGATCACGTTGCGCTTCGCCAACGGCGCCTTCGGCGCAATTGACAACAGCCGCAAATCAATCTACGGCTACGACCAACGCGCGGAGGCATTTGGCAGCCTCGGCGCAGCCGAGGTGCTCAACCACTACCCCAACCAGGTCATCCTCAGCAACGCCGCAGGGATTCACCGCGACCAGCCGCTGCACTTCTTCATGCAGCGCTACCTTGAGAGCTATCAGCGCGAGATCGAGGCATTCATCCGCGCCGTGCTCAGCAATGAGCTGCCGCCTGTGACAGGCGCGGACGGGCGTGCTGCGCTAGCGGTAGCGCTCGCTGCGCAGCGCTCGCTCGCCGAGCGCCGCCCAGTGCGCGTTGCGGAGGTGAGCCAATGATCCGCGTCGCTCTGCTCGGCGCAGGGCGGATGGGCTTGACGCATTTGCGCACCTTGCGCGCGCTGCCCGATGTGAGGTTAGTCGTCGTCGCCGATGCTAACCCAGACGCCGCTGAGCGCGGGCGCGCCGTCGGCGGCGCAGAGCGAGCGACGACCGACATCGCAGCCGCCATTCGCGCCCCTGACGTGGACGCAGTCATCATCGTCACCCCGACCGACACCCACGCGCTGCTGATCGAGCAGGCTGCGCGCACAGGCAAAGCCATTTGGTGCGAGAAGCCCATCGCGCTGACGCTTGCCGAGACCGAGCGCGTCGTGCGCACCCTTGAAGTAACCCGTGTCCCCTTCCAGATTGGCTTCATGCGCCGCTTCGACCCCGGCTACGCAGCCGCCAAACGCAAGATTGACTCGGGCGCCCTTGGCTCAATTGAGACTTTTCGCGCGCTCAGCCGCGACACCTACCTGCCGAAGCCTGAGTTCCTAGCGAACAGCGGCGGCACATTTCTGGACATGGCGATCCACGACTTCGACTTGGCACGTTTTTTGGTCGGCGAGGTATGGGAAGTGCACGCCTGGGGCGCTGTACTGGTTGACGAGGCGTTTCGGGCTGTTGGTGACGTAGACACTGCGATTACTCTATTGCGCTTCGAGAGCGGCGCGCTAGGCGTCGTCGAGACCGCACGACGATCCGCATGGGGATACGACATCCGCACCGAGGTCGCCGGCGCGCTGGGCAAGGTTGTCGTTGAAGCAGCGCAGAAGACGCCGATGATCTTCTCGCGCCAATTCGGCTTCGAGGGCGACCACTACGAGAGCTTCCCTGACCGCTTCGAGGCAGCCTACCGACTGCAGTTCGAGGCGTTCTTCGATGCGCTGCGCACGGGTCGCCCCCCGCAGCCAAGTTACGAGGACGCGTTGCGCACGCTGCGCCTGGCGCTAGCCGCACGGCAGAGTTGGCGCGAAGGGCGGCCTGTGCGTGTGGCTGACGCCTCGGGCTAATCCGCGAAAGCGGCTCAGCCGCGCGGCGCGCTGATCCGCTCCCGCGCCTGCTC
>JANWZM010000061.1 GCA_025054635.1 Thermoflexales bacterium | reverse complement strand
TTGATGGTCGTTGACCCCGAGGGGCATGCCCTGACGCAGCGCGACCACCCGCGCTTGGCGCTGGTTGTGCCGCGCTTGGAAGGCGAATCGCTGCACCTAGCCGCGCCAGGAATGCCATCGTTGCGCATTGAGCTGGCAAGTCGTGGCGCTGCGCGCCACGTCGAGGTGTGGGGCGATGCGTGTCTGGCGATTGACCAGGGCGATGCGGCTGCAGAATGGCTCAGCGCTTACCTGGGCAGCCCGGCGCGGCTCGTGCGCATCGCTGACGCATGCACTCGCCCGACCCGCCTCGGCGACGGTGAAGTGGGATTTGCTGACGGCTACCCTTACCTGATCACCCACCAAGCCTCGCTGGACGACCTCAATCAGCGTCTGAGCCACCCCGTGCCGATGAACCGCTTTCGCCCAAACATCGTCATTGCGGGCGGTGCGCCTTTTGAAGAGGACACGTGGCGCCGCCTGAGCATCGGCGACGCTGTCTTCGAGCTGGTCAAGCCCTGTGCGCGCTGCAGCGTCATCGAGAACGACCAGGAACATGCTCAGCCTGACCGCGGCGCGCTCGCTGCGCTGGCAACCTATCGCCAGCGCGAGGGCAAGGTTTACTTTGGCTACAACGCCATCGCGCGCGTGTTCGGCACTGTGCGGGTGGGAATGCCTGTCGTGCTGCTGGACTAGCTAGAATGAAAGCGGGCAGAAACGGAGGAATTGGTATGAGCGAACAGACAACTTATCCATCCCTTGAGCACGAACTGCGCCGCCTCGGCGACAACTTGGCGAACCTGTTGCACGCTGCCTGGGAGTCCGACGAGCGCAAAGCAATCGAGCGCGAGATCACTGAGCGGCTGGAAAGGGTTAACCGCAAGATCACCGAGGCGACAGAGCGAGTGCGCCTTGGTGAGCGGCTGCAAGACGCCTGGCAAATGGTGCATGGCCCACAGATCCTGCGCGAAGTCGAGGCAGGACTTGCCGAGACCTTGCGCCGAATCAACGACGAGCTGTCGCGCCGCACGGCGCCTGCGCACGAGACATCTGCTCAGCAACCCTCCCCTGAAGCGGCAGGGCAAGTCAAACCCGACTGAGCTTGTCCGCGCCGACTCAGTGCAGCTCAAGGCGCACGCCCGCGCTTAGGACGTTTAAGCCTGTGCTGGCGTGCGCTTCGTTTTTTAGCCTTTGACTGCGCCGACGAGCAACCCGCGCGCGATGTAGCGCTCCAGCGCAATTGCCATGCCGATCACTGGCACAATCATGATCAGCACAAGCACGGACAGGTACCACCACTGCGGCCCTCGCGTCGCGTTTTGAGCGACGACGACTTGGGGCATGGTTTGCGCGTTGGCGTTGGTCAGGAACAGCGCCAGCAAATACTCATTCCAGCAGAACACCAGCACAAACAAGAAAGTCGCTACCAGCCCGGGCTTCGCCAGCGGCAGCACGATTTGGGTAAAGATGCGCAGCCGCGAAGCGCCGTCAATTTGCGCGCTCTCCTCTAGCTCGTAGGGGACGCTGGTGAAGTAGTCGCGCATCAGCCAAACCACGATCGGCAGGTTGGTCGCCACATACGTAATGATCAAAGCTGCCCAAGTGTCCAGCAAGCGGAGCTGCTGAAAGACGATGTAGATCGGGATCACCACGGCGACCGGCGGCATGATGCGCTGAGAGATCAGCCAGAAGGCGATGTCGTTGTTGTTCAGCGCACGTTGGAAGCGCCGCGCGATTGTCAGCAGACTGAGGATGAACAACGCCAACGCAGCAGCGACCGAAATTTGCCAGGGCGCACCGAGCACGGTGACGACCACGGCAAATGCCACGCAGCCGATGAACACCAGCACTGTGCCTACCTTTGGGCGGAACTGAAAGCGGGTCAGCGCATACGCAGCAGACGCGCCGATGAGCAGCGCCAACGTCGCGCTGATCAGCGCCACCCCAACAGTGTTGACAAACATCCGCCGCGTGTCGTTGCCCACTTCGTTCAGAATGTAGTCCCAGGCATGCAGCGAGGGCTGAAAGTCAACGAAGGGGATGTAGAACGGCCCGTTGTTAACCGCGGCTGGCAGCTTGAACGAGGTGATAAACAGCCAGTACAGCGGGAACAGGATGAAGAACGCCCAAAACCCTAGGATGAGGTAGGAGATCAGCATCCTGAATGGGGATGGGCGAAAAGGGGAGGGGCTGCGGAATAGGCTCCGGATCATGTCACGCTCAGACGGCTGCGCAAAGTGCGCACGTAGAACATGGCGATAAACGTTACCAGGAAGAGCAGGATGTAAGCGATCGCTGCAGAGCCGCCGATATCTAGCGCACGCCAAATCCGGTAGGCATACAAGGTCAGTGTCTCGGTTGCTGTGCCTGGTCCGCCGTTGGTCAGGATGTTGGGCAGGTCAATGATCTTGAACGCCTCGATGATGCGGATGAGGATCAGCGTTGCGCTCACAGGCAGGATCGCTGGCAAGGTGATGTGGCGAAAGATTTGCCAACTGTTCGCTCCATCTACGATGGCTGCCTCGACGGGCTCGACCTCTTGTCCCTCGAGCGCCGCTAGCAACACGATAAACATGAACGGCGTCCACTGCCACAGGTCGCCGATCATCACGGCGATCCGCGCGCCCCAGGCATTGTTCGCCCAGCTAAAGTCCTGTAGCCCGAGGGCTGTCCACAGCGGCATGAGCGGCCCTTTGTTGGTGTCAGCCAGCATGCGGAACAGGTAGCCCACTCCTACCGGAGTGATCATCATCGGCAGCAGGAAAACCACGCGGAAAAAGCGCCGCCCAGGCAACTGTTGCGCGCACAGCAGCGCTAAGCCAAGCCCAATCAGGTACTGCAGCGCAATCCCCACAAAGACGTAAAGCATGGTCACGACGAGCGTTCCTGGACGCCCCTCATCCGCGAACAAGGTGGCGATCACCAGCCAGCTCAGCCCAGCGAGGAGGACAGATGACAGGATGCGCCCGATGGGCACGCGGCGCGCGCGGAAGCCCTTCGCGATCCACCAAACCAACCCCAGCACGACCAGCGCGAGCAGCGCCCACCCGACCACCGACGGCGAGCCAAGCGTGCCGAAGAGCACCTTTTGCTCGCTGCCCAGCAGCAGCTTACGGTAGTTGTCGAGCCCGACGAACTGGACCTGCAGCCCACCTGCGCCGAAGCGCAAGCGCGATAGGGAGAGAAACAGCGACAGCAGCAGCGGAAAGATCGAGATGAACAACACCACCAACACTGCAGGCAGAATGAACAGCGAGGGCGTGACCCGCTCTATCCGAGAAACGCGGATTGCCGTCCTTTGCGGTGTAGTCGTTGTGACGGGAGAAGTCGCAAGCGTCGCCATGCGATGCGTTTCTTCAAAAGCATGTGCCCTCACCCCCTAGCCCCCTCTCCGCAAGGGAGAGGGGATGAGGGTGAGGGCAAGCTGTGCACTAGAGATTCACAACACGAATGAGATATGCGGGCAACCTCACCTGTCGCCGCGCGGCATCATCGCTTGACACCGAGCGTTGCGCGGTAAGCGTTGAGCTGCGCCTCACGACCGAGCTCGTTGGTCTTCTCCTCCCAGCCTTGCTCGATCTCCTTCATGGTGTCCTCAAGGCTTTGCTCGCCAGCCAAGAACTTGGCGATTGCGCCATCGAGCACGATGCCCTGGTAGTAGTTGTTCTGCGGGATGCGCAGGTCGAGCACCATGTTCGGGCTGTTCAGGCTTGCCTTGATCGCGCCGAGGTAGTCCTTCGCCGCTTGCTCGCTCATGCCTGCCTTGAGCCAGTTGTCGAGGTTCTCGAATTGCGAGACGCGATACGGGTTGAAGCCAGTCTTGCCGATGGTGACATCCACGTTGCTCTGTGCAGGCTGGTTCATGTAGGAGAGGTAGGCGAAGGCTGCGTCTTTGACCTCGGGCTTGCTGGCTTTGTTGATCGCGCCAGACCAACCGCCGAAGGCGGCGTAAGGCGCGTGGTTCACGCCGTCAATCGCGTGCGGGCAGAGCTGCGGCGTGCAGTCAACCAGCTTGCCTGTCGTGCGGTCGAGCACTTGGCGGCTGCCGGGCAGGATGACAGCGCCCGTCTTGTCCTTCGCCTTGCTGCCCTCCTCGATGGCGAGGGTGCCGATATCGCCCCAGTCAACCGTCAATGCGCACTGCCCTGCTGTCCACAGACCGCGCGTGTCGCCGACATCGAGATTGATCTCATCGGGCGGGCCGTACTGCGTGGTTTCCTTGTACAGTGTGAGCGCGCGCGCGAACGCCTCGTTGTTGCCAAACAGCGGCTTGAACGTCTCCAGGTCGAAGAACGCACCTTGACCTGTGCCCTGGCTCTGGAGGAACGCAGCCGCAAACGAGGCGACCATCCAATAGGACTGTGCATCCTTCTTCTTAGCAATGCACGAACCGTAAATCGGCTTGCCATCATCCGTGGTCAGCTTCGCCTCACTCACGGCTTTGGCAAACGCAACGTAATCTTCCCAAGTCTTCGGTGGCTTCAAGCCAAGCTGCTGGGCGATATCGGTGCGGAAGTACACCATCTGGAAGTCGCCGTCGAGCGGGATGGTGTAAATGCGCCCGTTGTAGGTGGACGAGAAGTCGCGGAAGAAGGGCGCGATGTCCTCCCACTGCAGGTCTTTGGCTGCATTGACGCGGTCTGTCAAGTCCTCTAGGTACTCCACATAGTCGACCAGCCATTGCGGCGCGAAGACGACCACGTCATAGCTGTTGGTGCCAGTGGCGAAGTCGTTGAGGATCTTCTGGTAGAGGTCAGCGAACGGCACGGTCACCACGTTGACGGTTGCGCCAGTCAGCTCGCTGAATTCCTTGCCGCGCCGCTGCATTGGCTCGGCGATCTGCGGACCGGAGAAGGTGATCGCGTTGATAGTGATGCCTGCAAAGGGCTTTGCCGGCTGAGCAGGCTGCTCAGGTTGTGCCGGTTGTGCCGGCTGAGCAGGCTGCTCAGGTTGTGCCGGCTGAGCGGGCTGCTCGGGTTGTGCAGGCTGCGCCGGTTGGGCTGGCGGCTGCACGGCACATGCGGACAGGATCAGTGTCGCCAATACGGCTAGGGTAGTGACTCGCTTCAGGTTCATAGGTGTTCAATCACTCCTCTTGGGTTTCAAGGCCAAGTTTCTTGTTGGTGTTACGATGATCGCTTGGGTCGAAGTGCCGCTGACGCGGCAAAGTATCTCAGGCTGCTTGAGTATATCCGCTAAACATCACCTCCCTGTGTGCCATCAAGGGGTATTGCCCAGTCGGGCGCATGAGAGACAATTTGCGCGGGGAGCAGCACGGTGCGTGGCGGCTGCCGGTCTCCACGCAACCGGCTGAGCAACATCTCAACGGCAATTCGGCCCATCTCGCGGATGGGCTGTGCCGCAATCAGCATGGTGGGATTCAGCAGGGAAAGCCATGGGGTCTCATCAAAGCCTGCCAGATCTACATCATCTGGCATGCTCAGCCCAAGCTGCCGAATCGCCTTCATCGCGCCGAGTGTGATCATGTTGTTCGCAGTCAGCAAGGCAGTTGGGCAGTCAGGCTGGCTGAGCAACTCGCGCGCCGCGTGCAAGCCAAACGGCTCGACGCCCTTGCCCAGCCGCACCAGTGCACGCTCCACAGGCACTCCTGCAGCGCGCATTGCTTGCTCAAATCCCTCCAACCGCTCGCGCCCCGAGGTGATGTCGGCAGGGAGGCCTAACAAGGCGATCCGACGGTGTCCGCGCGCGAGTAGGTGTTGGGTTAGCGCTCTAGCTGCAGTGATGTTGTCCAGCCGCACATTGTCCACAGGGGTCTGCGTTGCCACGCGGTCAACTGTCACAACAGGGATGCCCGCATCAAGCAGCGCGCGAAAGCTCGTCCGCGATTCTGAGGCAGGGGCACAAATCACACCTGACACGCGCTCGTCGGCAAGGAAGTGGAGATAGGCTTGCTCGCGCTCGAGGTCCTCGTCGGTGTTGCACAGCAGCAGCCGATAGTCATGGGCGTAGGCTAAGTCCTCAATCGCGCGGGCGAGGCTAGTGTGGAAAGGGTTCTCCACATCAGAGATCAGCAAGCCGATGAAACTGCTGCGCTGAGCGCGGAAGCCGCGCGCGATGCGACTTGGGCGGTAGCCCATCTCTCGCACAGCCGCTTGAACGCGCTCGCGCGTGTTCGGGTGCACTTGCCCTTTGCCCGAGAGGACACGCGACACCGTCGCCACAGAGACGCCTGCGCGTTGAGCCACGTCGCGGATGGTCAGTGAACCTTCGGTCATCTCGGGCGCGCTGTTGAAAGCGGTGTACGCTAGTGTAATCGTTCTCACCAATTTGTCAACCCTGTTGTAGGAAGGTTGCAGGCAGCGTCGATGAGATGCCCTCTGCATTTGCGCGGACATTGCTGCCCTATTTGCACCCTGCTTGGGCTGTGCCATACTTTCGCCCATGCCGTTTGTCCTAGCGCACGATCTGGGAACGACCGGCAACAAGGCGAATCTCTTCGACGCAGAGGGTCGGCTGGTCGCCAGCCATCTCGAGCCTTACCCCGTCGCTTATCCGCACGCGGGCTGGGCTGAACAAGATCCCGACGACTGGTGGCGCGCCGTGTGCCGCTCGACCCAGGCGCTACTCACCCATACTGGCATCTCGCCGTCAATGATTGCAGCAGTGACCTTTAGCGGTCAAATGATGGGGGTCGTCGCGCTCAGCGAGGCAGGAGTGCCCCTCCGTCCTGCGATCATCTGGGCAGACCAACGGGCAACTGAGGAAGCTACCCTGATCGCGGAGCGCTGCGGGGTGGAAGCGGTGTATCAACGCACTGGACATCGCGTCAGCCCTGCCTACATCGCTGCGAAGCTGCTGTGGTTGAAGCGCAACCAGCCAGAGCTTTACGCGCAGACGCGGTGCTTCCTCACCGCTAAAGATTACGCGGCGTTTAAGCTCACTGGGGCGCTCGTCACCGACTACTCGGACGCATCAGGGACAAACCTGTTTGATTTGCACACCCGCACATGGTGTGCGGACTTCATCGAGCACCTTGAGCTTGACCCTGCGCGGCTGCCAGCGCTGCACGCCTCGACCGATGTCATCGGGGAGGTCACGCCCGACGCAGCCAAGGCAACTGGGCTGCAAGCGGGCACACCCGTCGTCATCGGAGGGGGAGACGGGGCTTGTGCTGCTGTTGGCGCTGGAGCAGTCGACGGCGATGAAGCGTATTGCGTCTTGGGAACCTCAGCTTGGATCTCCTTCACTTCGCCGACGCCACTGATTGACCCGCAACAGCGCACGTTTACCTTCCATGCGCTCCAGGCAGACCGATACGTGCCAATGGGGACGATGCAATCTGCGGGGGGCGCGCGTGACTGGCTTGTGCGCACGATTGGCGAGGTCAGCGAGGAAGCAATTGCGGCTACGCCTCCAGGTTGCAACGGGCTGCTTTTCTTGCCTTACCTGATTGGCGAACGAAGCCCCTGGTGGAATCCCCACGCGCGAGCAGCGTTCCTGGGGTTGACGATGAGTCACGACGCTGCGGCGATGCATCGCGCGCTGCTGGAAGGTGTGGCGTTTAACTTGCGGCTGATCTTCGAGGCGCTTTGTGCTCAAGTGCCCTTGCGCGCCCTGCGGTTGATCGGCGGCGGCGCACGCAGCCCCGTTTGGCGGCGCATCCTCGCCGACGTGCTCGGCGTGCCGCTGCACATCCCGACCTTGCTCGCGGAAGCGACCTCCTGGGGCGCAGCGGTAGCAGGCGGCGTCGCGGTTGGTCTTTACCCTGATTGGAGCGTTGCGCGAGCGCAGACGCGCGTGGTCGAGATTGTTGAGCCCTCTCCGCAGCAGACTGCTCGGTACGATGAGATATTTGCCCGCTTCCAGCAGGCATACCACGCTACCGTGCCCCTGCACGCGCCTGCCGCGTAGCCCCACTCCAGCACGTCTCCCGCCTTTGCGCTGCGCTGACAAGGTTTGACAAACCTCTGACAAGCCTTTAGACTGGATTTGCGCTATGTTCGATGCCTACAGCACTGACCCGGTTTACAACGTCAAGGCTGTAGCCCAGCAAACGGGGGTTTCAACGGCAACGCTGCGCGCTTGGGAGCGGCGCTACGGGGTGCCTAGTCCGCCGAGGACAGAGGCGGGCTACCGGCTCTACTCTGCGCGCGATGTTGCTATCGTCCGCTGGCTTAAAACGCAGATCGACAGTGGCTTGAGCATCAGCCACGCCGTGCAGCTGCTGCACGTGTTGGAAGGGCGCTACTCGCGCGAAGACTTTGTGCCTGAGGGCAGCGAACAGCCTGCCTCGCGCCAAAGACTGCACGACGACATCGTCGCTGCCGCCGTGGAATTCAACGAGGAGCAGATCGAGCAGTCCCTCAGCGAGTCGTTCGCGCTGTTTTCCGTTGAGGATGTGTGTGTGGGCATCATCGAGCCAGCGCTCGCCACGATTGGCGAGCTGTGGCACGCTGGCGAGATCTCGGTCAGCGTCGAGCATTTCCTCACTAACATCGTGCGCCGTCGTTTGCTCGCCATCATGGCAGCTCTGCCCTCACCGATTCACGAGGCGCGCGTGGTCAGCGCCTGTGCCCCGCAGGAATACCACGAGATCGGCTTGCTGATGATCTCGCTCTTTCTGCGCCGCCAGGGGTATGGGGTGACCTATCTGGGACAGAACATCGCTACCGCGCGCTTGTGGGAGGCTCTAGAGAAGACCCGCCCGTCCGTGTTGCTGCTTTCTGCCAGCGGATTGATCGCGGCGGCGAATTTGCTTGATTTGGTGCGTGAGCTGCGCGCGCGTGGGTATGTTGACTTGCGCATTGCCTTCGGTGGTCAGATCTACAGGCGCTTGCCCCACCTTGTGCGCTGCGTGCAGGCAGTCTTCTTAGGGGAGAACGCCCGCGAAGCGGTCGCTCGGTTGAAGGACTTGCTCAGCAACGCTGCTGGGCTGCCCGAGGCTCACAATCTCGCCTTGCCCGTCGAGGATTGCGAGGCAGGGACGCACGAGCTGGTCAGCGCTTTGCGGATTACTCAGCCCGCGATAGTGGCAGACATGCTGCACCGCGCGCAGAGCAACGGCGCCTCACCGATTGCCCACATCCAGCTTCCCTTCGTCGGGGAGCACCTGCTTGAGCTGATCATCGCAGCACTGCGCTACCAGTCGCCCGACGCCCTGCGCGACTTGAACAGCCTGCGCTGGGACGCGCTCTCGCCAGACGGCACGCCGACTGCAGCGCTCGCCTGGTGCGCCGAGTTGCTGACGGATTCTGCCCAGGCGCTGCTGCCGGAGGGGCGCTTTGCTCACCTTGCACCCTACTTCCAGGCGCTGCACCACACCTTATCCGCTGGCACGCAGCACTAGGGTTTGACAAACCTTGTATAAAGTGTTAACCTAGCCTAAGCAATGCCTCAGATCGGCTCATATACTGAAGGCTGTCAAGAGGTAGCTGAATGATTCTCATCACAGGCGCAAGTGGCTACGTCGCTGGTCATACTCTGAAGGCGCTGCAAAACGCAAGCCTGATCTCAGAGGTCACGGCGCTAGTGCGCACTGAGCGTGGCGCAGAGAAGGTGCGTGCGCTGGGCGCACGACCTGCCATCGGCGATGTCACCGATGTCGAATCGGTGCGGCGCGCAATGCAAGGCGCAGAGAAGGTCATCCACTTAGCTGCAGTCAACCGCGACCGTGGACCAGTGACCATGGAGCGGGTGAATGCCCAGGGAACAATCAACGTCGTCAACGCCGCTAGGGAGCTCGGGGTCAAGCACGTCATTACCGTTGTCGGGCTTGGCGCAGACGCGAGTCGCCCGTTCCCACTCGCCAGCACGCAGGGGCGCGGCGTGGATTACCTGATGGCGAGCGGTGTGCCCTACACAGTGCTGGAAGCCTCTGTGATCTTCGGTCCTGGTGACGAGTTCATCAACACGCTAGCCGGCTTAGCGCGCATCCCGCCCTTCATGGTTGTGCCTGGCGATGGCAAAGCGCGCTTTCAGCCCATCGCTGTGCAGGACGTGGCAAACTGTGTTGTGCAGTCGCTGCGCCGCGAAGATGTAGTCAACAAGCGCCTGCAGATTTGCGGCAGCGAGGTGATTACCCTCGAAGGCATCATTGATGCGATCCTCGACGAGCTAAAGGTAAAGCGAATTAAGGTCTACATGCCTGTGCCCTTGCTCAAGGTCGCAGTCAAGATTATGGAGGCGGTCTTTCCCAAGCCGCCTGTCACCTCGAGTTTGCTCGCCCAGCTCGGGGTTGATAACGTCGCCACAGACAACGCCACGGAGAAGATTTTTGGCATCAGACCCATCCGTCTGCGCGACGGCATCGGATTTGTCAACGAGATGACCGTGGGCAAGCTCGTGGCGCGCACACTGGGGCGAATTGAGTATCGGTGAGGTAGGGAAGCGAGCGTAGTGTCGTGCAAGGTGTGCGCTGGGAGGCGTCGGCTTGCCCTCAAGGGGTGTGCCTGTGCTGGTGAGCAAGCCGACGCCCCACCCTCTATCTTAAACCGTGCCTAGATTCGATAGCTCGTTTGTCGTCCGCGCTCCCCTAGATGCGGTTTGGGCGTTTCATGCCGACCCCGAGGCGCTGCCCAAAATCATGACCGGCCCGCTGCGCATTCGCATCCGCCACGCCGATCGCCCACTTCAAGTCGGCAGCCGCATTGCCATGGCGCTATGTCTCGGCCCTATCCAAGTGCCATGGACGGTGCGTGTGCGCGCGATGCAGCCACCGACATTCTTTACCGACGAGCAAGCTGCTGGCGAAGGACCAATGCGCCGCTGGGTGCACACCCATCGTTTTGAGCCCGTGGGTGAGCAGGCGACCCGAGTAATTGACGAGCTAGAGTACGAGCTTCCTTTCGGCGCGCTAGGGCGAGTGGTCGGAACGCTGTTCGGCAACCTCGGCATGCGCTTGACGTTCGCCCAGCGCGCTGCAGCGACCCGAAAACTGCTGGAGCAGCCTCATGAGTGACAACACCTTGAAAGACCGCGTTGTGGTCATCACTGGCGCGAGCAGCGGCATTGGCAGAGCAGCCGCCCTGCGCCTTGCGCAGCACGGCGCGCGCTTGGCGCTTGCTGCGCGCAACTATGCCGCATTGACGCAGGTGGCGGATCAGGCGCGCCAGCGCAGCGCGCAAGCCATCGCTGTCCCAACTGACGTCACCCAGAGAGACCAGGTTGCCGACTTGGTCAGTGAGGTGCTGGCGAACTTCGGGCGGATTGACGCGCTGGTCAACTGCGCTGGCGTCGGTGTGCTGCGCCCCATCGAACAACTGACCGAGGAGGACATTGACCGCACCCTTGCTGTCAACACCAAGGGCGTCATCCTGGTTTCGCAAGCGGTCGGCGCAGCGATGCTGAAGACGGGTGGCGGCAAGATCGTCACCCCTGTCGGGACGATGGGACGCTACGTGATGCGCGGCAGCGTTGCCTACAGCGCGAGCAAGTGGGGGGCTGTCGGCGCGCTGAAAGCGATGGCTGTCGAGTGGCAGCGCAGCGGCATCGGCGTGTCGCTGCTCTACCTCGGTGGCGTGGATTCGCCCTTCTGGGATCACATCGAGATGCGCGTGCAGCGCGACAAGATGCTGACTGTTGACGACGCTGCGCAAGCCATC
>JANWZM010000024.1 GCA_025054635.1 Thermoflexales bacterium | reverse complement strand
ATCGCTCAGGAGAACGATGGCAAGCTTGTCGTCGGCAAGCTCGACGTGGACGCGAATACGGCAACCGCGATGAAGTATGGCGTGATGAGCATCCCGACGCTGATCCTCTTCAAGGACGGTGAGCCTGTCGAGCGCATGGTCGGGATGCAGCCCAAAGAGCGGCTGATGGCTAAGATCCGTCCACACATGAGCAACTAAGCGCCTGAGCACGTCACACGCCACATGCGCTGAGAGGACTTCGGCAAGCGCAGCGCAAGCTTTAGCTTGCCGAGGTCTTCTTATACGCCCACGATTGCAGCTACGGCTGTGCTTCCCCTTGGTTTTACCTTCAGCCAGCATAGCTTGAACGATTTCAAGGACTGTCCGCGCCGCTTTTACCTCAAGTACGTCGCACGGCAGCCTTGGCCGCTCGTCGAGGTCAGCCCGTTGGCGTTGGATGCGCTTCAGTACCGCGAAGACCTGCAGCGCGGAGCGCGCTTCCACCGCTGGGTCGAGCGGTATTGGCTCGGCTTGCCCGAGCCACCTCACTTGGGCGACGAGACGCTTGCCCGATGGTGGGCGCGGTTCACCCAAACCGACTTCAGCGACCTGCCCCCAGTGCGCTTGCCAGAGGTCGAGCTGGTTGCTGCGCTAGGGGAGCACAATCTGTATGCTCGCTTCGACCTGCTTGCGCTCACGCCGCCTGAGGCCGCCCCCATGCGCGCAGTCATCGTGGACTGGAAGACGCTGCACCATCCTGAGGCGCTGCCGTTCACCTTTTACAAAAACCGCGTCCAGACACGGGTTTACCTGTATGTCCTTGCGACGGCTGGCAGCGCCTTCACCGAGGGACGCCCGCTCGAGCCAGCCCAATGCAGCTTGCGCTACTGGCTGGCCAACCACCCAGACACGCCCTGGGTCGAGATCACCTATAGCCGAGAGGAATATGAGCGCGACCGCTACCAGCTTGGCGCACTGATCGACTCGATTCTGGCGCGCCAGCACGAGGCAGATTTTGAGATGACTGCGGACGAGCGGCACTGCACCTACTGCACCTTCCGCACGCTGTGCCAACGCGCAGGCGACCCTTCTGCTCCACCCCCTGATGAAGATGAGGCATTGCTGATGCCTGACCTCGACACCGTGCCAGAGCTGGAATACTGATCCGCGATGAGCACGTTGAAGGCGCTACGCAACGAGACCTACGTCAATCTAGAGACCTACCGCAAGAATGGCAAGGCAGTGCCGACGCCGGTTTGGTTCGTCGAACAGGACGGCGTCCTCTATGTGCGGACGGTGGCGAATTCGGGCAAAGTCAAGCGCGTGCGCAACAATCCGCGTGTGCGTGTTGCGGCGTGCGATGTGCGCGGCAAACTGAAAGGGGACTGGCTACCCGCTCAGGCAGTAATCGCCAGCAGCGACGAGGCGGAACGCGCTAACGCGCTCCTCAACCAAAAGTATGGCTTGCTCAAGCGCCTCTTCGACTTGTTCGGCGCGCTGCAGCGGTCGCAATACACAGTCATCAAGATTTATCCCGAGATGTGACTGAACTGCTGGGTGCACACAGAGGCGCAGGACGTTCCAAAGTGACTACTTCAGGATGTAATAAGTCCCGCGTTTCTCGCCAATGCGCAGAAGCAACCCCTTGTCCACGAGATCAGCGAGGTCTAGGCGCAACGTCTCGGGGGTGACGTCGGGGCAGAGGTTTTGGTAGTCGCGGTTGGTGATCCGTCCATGCTCCTGCAAGTAGCGCAGCGCACGCATTTGGCGCTCGTTGACGATGACGTTGCTCGGGACGGGGATGGGTTCGCTGGTTTGACCGATTGGTAAGGTCAAGTTCGTCGCGGCGCGGCGCTCGCGCACATTGGACATTATGACCGTAAAGGTGTATGCAGTGGCATGGAAGCGCGGCGCTGGATGCCCGGCGGCGATCATCTCTTCGATCATGCGGTCAATCCCCATCCCAAGCTCCTCGATGTAGCCCCAGTGATACAGCCCTTGGACGATGCGCGGGTTGCGCGAGAAGTGCTCCTCGACGATGTTGTCCAGCGTGATGTAACCTGCCAAGCCGCCAGGCGAGATGATCTCCATGCGGTCGGCGTATTTGCGCACCTCGATCCGTCGCCCGCGCAGGCGGTAGTCGCGGTGGGCAACGGCATTGACCAGTGCCTCGCGCACTGCGAACTCGGGGTACTCCAGCACCTCCTCGCGCTCTAGCCCGCGCACCACAGCGCCGACGCGCATCTCCTCGAGGATCACCTGCCAGGCGCGCTCAACCACCCGAGCGAGTGGGCCGTTGATCTCCTCACGCCGACCATATCCGATCCGCCCTGCCTCGCCACGTGGCTCAACCCCAGGGAACTTGATGAACACAATCCCGCTTTGTGGCAGGAAGACTTGAGGGTGCTTGGCGAACAGCAGAATACCCGCAACGGTGGGGTTGCCCTGGGCGTCGAGCGCGCCGATCTCGCGCAGCAGCGACACAGCGCCTTGCGCAGTGCGACTGCTGACTTTGACCTCGCGGCGCGTGCGCTGCTGGCGCTTCACGATGTATTCAGCGACAACCTCGTCGTCGAAATCATCGAGCGTTGCTCCAGGCACAACCTCTGCCTCGTAGTCACCAGCAGCCTTTGAAGCAGCAAGCTGACGGATAGCGTCGCCGCGCAAAAGGCGATTCTCATCACCTGCACGAATGAACACGCGCCCATCTTGGAGCGAGTGCATGTCCACACTGCGCGGCACACGGATGGCAAGCCAAGTCGCACCCTCGCCTGCTGGCTCTAGGGTGGCTCGAACAGGCGGCACAGTGAGCCCTGCAGCCTGCCGAACCGCAGCCTCCAGCTCCTCAGGGGATAGCCTGTTCGCAGGGCGACCTTCCAGATCAAGCCCAACTAGGATTGTGCCCCCGTCGCCGTTAGCCAGGGCGACCATTGCCTCAGCAATTGCCTCGACATCAGCAGTGGGCAACAGTGTTAAAGTGTGCGACGGACGCAGCGGTTGCTCGATCATGCGTGCAAACTTCTCTGCGCAGCATTATCTATCAAGCAAACACAAGCGCACCTTGGGTGAGCGGCGACAAGGCTAGGCCTCGCCGCATCGGGGGCATGCCAACCGTAGGGAGATAGCCATGTGAAGTGGAGGCAGGCGACGTGTGCAGCACAGGTGCATTCAACGAGCCCCTGTACGGAACATGCATGCGGAGCAGGGATGTATCGCGTGTCCCCTGTGTGAACAGTGTAGGGCGTGCACTTCGCACCTCATGGAGCGCTGGTCGTTGACCTCAGGGAAGGGGACGTAGGAATGAACTCATGTTGCGCGCTCTGTGCTTGTGCTGAGCTTCTGCCCAAATGCGCCTCAGCCGCAGCCCGAGCTTATACAATCTCGCAACAAACGGAGGGCGCTTATGCCGTTTAGCCGTTCAGATTTTCGTGCACTGTTAGAGGCGCTGCGGGCAAACCCTGAATGGCGCGCAGAGCTGCGCCAAATGCTGCTCACTGAAGAGCTGCTGGAGTTGCCAGGGCTGATGCAACAGCTGATTGGGACTGTGCGCGCACTGGCTGAGGCACAACAGCGCTTTGAGCAGCGCCTGAGCGCACTGGAGCAGCGGATGGCGGAGCTTGCTGAGAGCATCCGCGCGTTGACCGAGGCGCAGCGGCGCTTCGAGCAGCAGCAGGCAGAGCTGGCGCAGCGGCAGGCTGCGCTCGAAGAGCGCCAGAGCCTGCTGGAGCAGCGGATGGCGGAGCTTGCCGAGAGCATCCGCGCGCTGACCGAGGCGCAGCAGCGCAGCGAGCAGCGCCAAGCTGCGGTTGAAAGGGAGCTGCGCCAAATCCGCCGCACCCTGAGCGAGCTGAGCCAAGCGTTTGGCGTGAACATTGAGGACGAAGCAGCAGAGCTCGTTGTCGAGGTGATGCGGCAGAAGGGGTATCGCGTGCTCGAAGAGCCGTTCTCGCTCACGGTTGATAGTGAGGGCGAAATTGACATCGTTCTACCTGTCGAGGACGCGGCTGGGCAGCGAGTTTGGGTTGTGGTCGAGGCAAAAGCGCGCCTACACCCCAAGAACGTGCTCAAGTGGGCGCAGCGCGTTAACTCGGCAGCGTGGCGTAAGTCTTTAGCAGCCCGTGGCTGCCCTGGGCCGTATTTGTTCTACATGTTTGCCGTCCGTTTGCACCAAGGGGTGCGTCAAGTGGCTGAGGAACAGGGGATTGGAGTGCTGCACGGGCGAGGGGAAGTGCTTGCTCCGCGCAGTCTGGTTGACCCAGCCAGCGACTAGCCGGCTGACCTCGCGAATTGCCCGCTCGGCAGACTCCAGGCTCTGATTGCGCCCTATGCGGGAACGACTAATCAGCCATTCATACAATTCAGCCTTTCTATGCAAGCTGTGTTCTACGTCCGCGACATCCCCGTCTATGGCGACCTCATTCTTGCGCCGATGGACGGCTTTTCTGACCTGCCGTATCGCCTGATCTGCCGCGAGTTCGGCAGCGCGATGAGCTACACAGAGTTCACCTCGTGTGAGGCGATCTTGCGCGACGCACGACCAGCCCTGCGCCAACTGGACTATCACCCTTGCGAGAAGCCGCAGCTCAGCTTCCAAATCTTCGACAGCGACGAGGATCGCATCGTCGCTTGCGCGCAAAAGATCGAGGCGCTCGGGCCGGGCATCATTGACCTGAACATGGGCTGCTCCGTCAGCAGTGTCAGCGGTCGCGGCGCTGGTGCTGGCTTGCTGCGCGACCCGCAGAAAGTGGCGCGCATCTTCAGCCGCCTGAGCAGAGCAGTGCGCGTGCCAGTCACTGCCAAGATTCGGCTGGGATGGGATGCGCGCTCGCGCAACTATCTGGAGATCGCTCGCATCCTTGAGGACAACGGCGCCTCACTGATCGCGGTGCACGGGCGCACTAGGGAGCAAGCTTACAAAGGCGTTGCGGACTGGGACGCGATCGCTGAGGTCAAGCAAGCAGTCAAAATCCCTGTCATCGGCAACGGCGACGTCAAGACGGTAGCCGATATTGCTCGCATCAAGGCGCACACGGGCTGCGATGGGGTGATGATCGGGCGCGCAGCGATTGGCAACCCGTGGATCTTCCAACGTAAAGACCGCCACCAGGTCACGGTCGAGGACGTGATCGCGCTGCTCAAGCGCCACTTGCGCGCCATGCTGGACTACTACGGCGAGCGCGGGCTGATCCTCTTCCGCAAGCACGCGGTGAAGTACATGCACGGCTTGCCCCACGTTGCTGCGCTGCGCGCTCAACTTGTGGTATGCGAGAGCGTCGAGGCGTTCCACGACTTGGTCGACGATTTCTACCGCCGCTATCTGCAGGGCACGCTGCCTGACGAGGCATACGCACCTGTGCTGCCTGAAGAGGATGAGCCCGAGTGGTCGTGCGATCGCGCTGCGATGGCATGCGCGTAACGCTGCTGTCAAAGGCGCTGGTCGTCGGCGCGTATCAGCGCAAGGCTGAGCTGCTCGCCGAGCATCCCGGGCTTCACCTCACCGTCCTTGTGCCGACGCATTGGGGACGACAACAGCTAGAACGCGCGCACACCTGCGGCTACGCGCTGTCGCCGATCCCGATCTGCCTGAGCGGGCACTTTCACACGCACTTCTACCCGTCACTGACTGCGGCGCTGCGCCGAAGCCAGCCCGACGTGCTTCACGTTGACGAAGAGCCGTACAACCTCGCCACCTGGCTTGCCGTGCGGCAAGCAGAGCGCCTGCGACCGAAGCCCAAAATCGTATGCTTCTCTTGGCAGAACCTCAACCGACGCTATCCACCGCCGTTCAGTTGGATGGAGCGGGACGTGCTGCGCCGAATTGACGCGCTGATTGTCGGCAGCGAAGAGGCTAAGCAGGTCTGGCAGGCAAAAGGCTTCCGCGGCCTGATCGCAGTCACTCCGCAGTTTGGCGTTGACGAAGCTCTCTTTGCTCCTCTGGGGCAGCGCGTACCGCAGCGCCCTTTCGTCGTTGGGTTTGCCGGGCGGCTGGTGCGCGAGAAGGGCGTGGACGTGCTGCTGCGTGCAGTCGCTCAATTACCTGACGACGTGCGCTTGCGTGTGGTTGGCGAAGGGGGGGCTCGCGCGTCGTTGGTTCGCCTCAGCCAGCAGCTCGGGCTTGCTGACCGCACAACATTTGAGCCGCCACTGCGTTCGACTGCAATGCCTGCCTTTTACCGCAGCTTAGATGCTCTCGTCTTGCCCTCGCGCACGCTGCCGAATTGGAAGGAGCAGTTCGGGCGCGTGCTGATCGAGGCGATGGCGTGTGGCACGCCAGTGGTGACCTCGCGTTGCGGCGAAGCCCCGCATGTCGTCGGCGACGCTGGATTGGTCTTCGACGAGGAAGACGCTGAAGGCTTAGCAGCGCATCTGTGCGCCTTGCACTCCGACCCAACGTTGTGGGCAGTGCTAAGCCAGCGTGGGCGCGAGCGCGTGCTTGCGCGCTTCACCATGCGCTGTGTCGCAGCACAGACGCTGGCGGTCTGGCGCAAGGTCTGGGCAGGCTAAACCTGCTCAGACCTAAGTAGCCGCGCGAGTCGCGCAGCGCCGAGCGCTAATCCAACGTCAGCACTAAGCGTGACGCTACCCCTAACATGCTTCCTGCTCAGGCATCTCGGATTAGGGGAGGTTCGAGCGTTTCACCAGGCTGACCTCTCGCTGCGACCTTGCTAGTGTGAGCAGCGTAGCATTAACCTGCTCATCGCCTTGCGTTAGGGAGGTAGAGCCTGGGTGGCAAAGTTTGCGGACGGTAGTAGGCGACATAATCGGCGCGGGGATCGCTCCCTGCGTTGGTAAATAAGCCGCCCACATAGATGTCTTGCCCGTTGATGGTGATCTCGCGCACTCGGTTGTTCAATCCAGACCCGAGGGCATGCCACTGGCTGCCATCCCAGCGCGCGATGTAGTTGGCGTTTGGGTTGCTGCCCGCTGCAGTGAAATCGCCGCCGACGTAGACATCCGACTCCTTCGCAGCGAAACATTTCTACTTGTCCGTGGGAACGACTAATAAACACTTAGGAGTACCTGAGTGGACGGGACTTCCCGCAGGGCAGCCCTTTCAGCAGTGCAGGTCTCTTTGAAGTTTTGGAACCCAGCTGTCTGCTTCTGCTGCAAGCTGTGATAGAGTGCACTCCGAGTGCCGTTGTCTAGATACCCTGCGGGCTGCTTACGGTGGCGATGGCAAATCTTCGAGGGACTCGCTGTCAGACCGCAGCAAACAACGGCTGATGCTTCTGTATGGTGCATGCCGTGTGTTGCGGTGCAGGAGCCTCAGAGGATGTCTTACAATTCGGTGTAAAGGAGAACAGAGCCATGTCGGAGCGCAAGCGTTACCCAACCGACCTCACTGACACGCAGTGGGCATTCATCGAGCCACATCTCCCCAAGCGCGCCTCTCCACGCGGTCGC
>JANWZM010000158.1 GCA_025054635.1 Thermoflexales bacterium | reverse complement strand
CCTGTGGCAGTGCTCTCGCTGACAGCAACCCCAAGCGTGATCTTCGCTAATGGCATCAGCCAGAGCGTTGTTGTGGCGACGGCGACTGACGCCTTTGGCAACCTAGTGAGCGGCGCGACTGTGCAGTTCCTCGCTGGGCTTAGCACCTTCAGCCCTGCAAGCGGCACAACCGGCGCGAACGGCAAGATCACCGTCACCCTCACCTCGCTGACGCCAGGCACGGAGCTTGTCTCGGCTGTCTCAGGCAGCGTTGTGGCGCAGACCTCGGTGACGTATCAAACGCCGCCTGCGCCGCTGACGGGCTTGAGCGGCTCGTTGCAGACCATCACCCAAGCGCTCGGCGCGGTGCGCAAGGGTAGCCTGATCACCTATAACGTCGTGATCTCCAACCCAACTGCAGCCACGGTCAGCGGTATCTTGCTCGTTGCGCCGATCCCGTCAGGCACGACGTTCGTGCCCGGCAGCGCTAGCGGCGGCAACTACGTCGGCAGCCTCAGCCTAGCATCCTTCGGTATCGAAGATACGCTAGAGCCGCAGGCAATGTTGAATGCTGTGGTGTGGGCGGGCAACCTAGCTGCGGGAGGTGTCCACACGGTGACCTACGCCGTGCAGGTACAGATCCTCGAGGGTGTGGTTGTCAACCAGCCGACGCTGTATGTCAACAACCAGAACACAGGCATCAACTTGAGCAGCAGCGTGCTGGTTGAAGCCTTCAAGCGCTACTTGCCGATCATGCGGCGACAGTAAAGCCAGATAGCAAGCGACTAAACGCGGCATTGATAGCGCGGGTCTCGGCACAGCCAAGACCCGCGCTGCTTTATCAGGGGCGTTCCATACGGGCAAAGGCTGGGTGCTATATCAGCGCACCTGCGGGGATTGACTACAGCACGTTCCAAGGCTTGTCACGCTGTCCTCGCCCCTGCGCTCCTCTCCCCGTGGGCTATCCATTACCCACAACGCTGCGAAGAAGCGCATTCAACCTGTCCAGCGCCCATGTTTGAAGCGCAAGCGACAAGCAGCCTGCAAAGCACAGGAGAATGACACGGAAGAGGCGCGCCGTGCGCTTGCGTTCTGGCACGACAGGGCGCGCGCAATGCGGGGCGCGCGCAATGTGGGGCGCACGCAATGCGCCCCTACGCGCCTGCCGACCCGAGCCGCGGTAGGGGCGCGCTCCCTGCTCTCCTCTCCCAGAGGGCTGCAAGTGCGACTAGCCACGCCCAGCTTCGTAAGCCTCGATCTTGTCGAGCAGCCCCAGCACGTAGCCGATCTCGTCCACTCCGTTGAGCAGGCAGGTCTTGCTGAAGGGGTCAATTGGGAACTGCACGGTGCGCCCATCGGGCAAAACAAGCGACTGCGCTGCAAGGTCAATCGTCACCTCAGCGGCTGGGTTTGCCTCGCAGAGGTCGAACAGGTGCTGATGCGTTTGGCGGTCAACAACGACAGGCAGCAAGCCGTTCTTCAAGGCGTTGTTGCGAAAGATATCGGCGAACGAGGTGCTGATCACCGCGCGGAAGCCGTAGCCAATCAGCGCCCAGGGCGCATGCTCGCGCGATGAGCCACAACCGAAGTTGTCGCCAACAAGCAGCACTTGCCGCCCTTTCATCTCAGGGCGGTTGAGCACAAACGCGGGGTTTGGCTTGCCCTCAGCGTCGTAGCGCCAGTCCGCAAACAGGTTGTCGCCCAGCCCAGCCTTGTCGGTGACTTTTAGGAAGCGGGCAGGGATGATCTGATCTGTGTCAATGTTGTCCACTGGAAGCGGGACGATTTGGCTGGTGAGCGTGGTGAATCGGTTCATGGTCGCTGATTAAGATGCACTGCGGCAGGATCAGCCGCAGGAATGCAGGGTCGGTTGTATGATAGTCCAACACGTCAACGCGGAAGGGCAGGTCAGATTCCTCGAAGTCAGCGCACAGCTCGGCAAAAGTGAGCGGGTCAATCGGCTCGTCGGCGCGCAACAGTAGGTCAAGGTCGGCATGAGGTTTAGGCGAGCCAGCTGCGCGCGAGCCGAAGACAAACACCGCCGCATGGGGCACACGCCGACGCAGGATCGCGCACACCGTTTTGAGCTGGCTTGGCTCAAGCGCGAGTGTCATCCCAATCGCTCCTCTAGGCGCGATAGTAGAAAGCGCGCATCGTTGAGGAATTCTGGTATCACCGCAAAAACCTGCACAGCAGCTGCCTCGTTGTAGATGCGGCTGGTCTCGTTGCGCCGTTGCAGGTAGAGCAGCCAGGTAGCGCTATCGCGCAGCAAGCCTTGCTCGTGCCCAACTCGGAAGAGCTGGCGGTTGGTCAAGCGGTCAACCTGCTCCAGGCTGTAGCGCTCCAGGTAGCGCTTGAGCGTCTTCCAGGCGAGCTCAAAGGTGAATTCGAAGCGCTGGATCGCAGCGTCGCGCAGCAAGCGTAGCGTCTGCATGCTTGCGTTGGCGTTCTGTTCTCGGTGATATACGTCAAGTGCCTCCTCCAGCGCGGCAACAGCGCGCTGCAAGCTCTCGACGCTAAGCGTAGTCACGACTGCGATTATTGCAGCAAGGTGCGCGCATCGGTAATCACGCCGGTCACGGCGCTGGCGGCAGCCGTCAGCGGTGAAGCAAGGAAAGTGCGCCCGCCTTTGCCCTGTCGTCCTTCAAAGTTGCGGTTGCTGGTGCTGACGGCATATTGACCTGGCTCGAGCTGGTCGCCGTTCATGGCGATGCACATGCTGCATCCTGCTTCGCGCCATTCTGCCCCTGCCTCGCGGAAGATGCGATCCAGCCCTTCGCGCTCAGCTTGGCGCTTGACCTGCGTGCTGCCGGGCACAACCAGCACGCGCACGCCAGGCTTGACCTTGCGCCCCTTGAGGATCCGCGCTGCCTCGCGCAAGTCGCTGATGCGGCTGTTCGTGCAGCTCCCAATGAACACTACGTCTATTGGGTGACCAAGTAGAGGCTGATTTGGCTTCAGGTCCATGTAGCTCAGCGCCTTATGCAGTGCTGCTTTTTGCGCGGGGTCGCTGACTTGGTCTGGGTCGGGCACGCGCCCGGTGATCGGGATGCCCATACCGGGATTCGTGCCGTAGGTGATCATTGGCTCCAGCGCACTGGCGTCGAGGGTGATCTCAGCGTCGTAGGTGGCGCCCTCATCGGTGGGCAAGGTTCGCCAGTATGCCAGCGCTTTGTCCCAAGCCGCACCCTTTGGCGCGAACTCCCGCCCATAGAGCCACTCGAACGTGGTGTCGTCGGGCGCAATCATCCCCGCGCGACTGCCGCCCTCGATGCTCATGTTGCAGATAGTCATCCGCTCCTCCATTGAGAGTCGGCGGATGGCTTCGCCGGTGTACTCAAACACGTAGCCTGTCCCAACGCCGACGCCATACTTGGCGATCAGCGCCAGGATGATGTCCTTTGCGGTGACCCCAGGCTTGAGCGCGCCGTCAATGCGGACGTTCATCGTCTTCGGTTTGCGCTGCAGCAGGCATTGGGTCGCCAGCACCATCTCGACCTCACTCGTGCCGATGCCGAAGCCGAGTGCGCCGAAGGCGCCATGGGTGGCTGTGTGACTGTCGCCACACACGATAGTCATGCCCGGCTGAGTTAGCCCAAGCTCTGGACCGATCACGTGCACGATCCCTTGCTTGTCCGCGCCTTGGCGGATGCCGAAGAGGGTGATCCCGTTTTCTGCACAATTGCGTTCGAGCGCGGCGATCTGCTTTGCCGCCAGCTCATCCACAATCGGCAGGCTGCGGTCGTGAGTTGGGATGCCGTGATCCATCGTGGCGAAGGTGCGGTCAGGGCGGCGCACCTTCAAGCCGCGCCTTCTTAGCCCCTCAAACGCTTGCGGCGAGGTGACCTCGTGCACCAAGTGCAGGTCAATGTAAAGCACGGCTGGGCTGCCCGGTTCTTGAACGACGACATGGGCATCCCAGATCTTCTCAAACAGAGTCCTCGGGCGCTGAGTCATACGCGAAGCATTATGAGTGTAACCCACAGGTTTTGGAATAGGGGGTGTATGACAGCCGAGAAGCAACATCAGCGGCGATCTCAGAGCAGGTACTTGCTCATTCACAATCACTTTCACAATCACTTTAAGTGTGCGGGCTACACTGCACTGTCATGCGCGCTGAACCAATTGTGCTGATTGGCGGATTTGGGTCTCACTGGGCAGATTACCGACGCGCTGGGCAGTTGCTGGCTGCAGTTTCTGGACAGCGCGTGTTTGTCGCTAGCCTCACGCGCGTGACCTGGCTGGTTGCTGGACTGACGGACTATACCGTGTTGCTCAGCCGCGTTCACCGCGCCGTGCTGCACGCCTTGGAAGCCACAGGTGCGGAGCGAGTGGTTCTCGTTGGTCATAGTGCAGGTGGGGTTATCGGGCGCGCCTATCTTGGCGAGTATGCGCCGCGCCCAGGTCGAATGGCGTACCATGGTTACCAGCGAGTCTCTCGGTTATACATGGTCGGTAGCCCTCTGCGCGTGGTTGGCGAAGTGTCCCGCCACCGGGGATTGCGCGCGCTTAACTGGGTTGATCAAACCTACCCTGGAGCGTTCTACGCAGCGCAGGGGGTGCGCTATCTTGTCGTGCGCGGCAAGTTCGTCGAGGGTAAGCGTTGGGGCACGTTGCGCGAGCGACAAGCCTACTACAACTACCGGTTTATCACGGGCAACGGTGAACAGTGGGGCGATGGCGTTGTGCCCTTGTCCATGAGCGAGTTAGATGGCGCGGCTGTGCTTGAGCTGGAGGGCGTCTCGCATTCGCCTAATTTCCCCTGCTGGTTCTTCGCTGACGAAGCGACGATCCGCTCATGGTGGAGCTACTTTGAGCTTGGCGACGCGCCCACCCTCAGCCAGCCCGCGTATGCCTAGGTGCCGCTCGTTTTCCTGCGACGGAGACGGTAAAGCCCAAACGCCGCAGCAACGAAGCCAGCAATCGAGAGACCCAGAGTGGACAGCAAAGCGTTTTCGCTCAGGTGTCCCAGTGTGTTCTCCGAACTCGCCTGCGCTGCGGGCGAGGCTGACCACGCGCTGAACGCAGCGACGTCCACCTGCGCGATCTCAGCGTCGAGGTGAGTTGGAGCGGCAGCAGGTTGACGCTCTACCCCAGCAGGGCATGGCAGCACAGGGTCCTCCGGCTGCAGCAGGCGCGCGCGGTCAACGCGAATGCGGCGAGGCAAATCTACTGCCGATTGGAGGTAGGCTTCCAGGCTGGCGCTAAGACCTGCAGGTAGCTCATCGAGCGTCGCCTGAGCAAACCTCGGCTCAACGCGAACTTGTCCCCACGGCTGCGGGGCGATGAACTTCAAGACGCGGCTATTGTCATCCAGCAGCTCGACCGACGCGCTGACTGCTCGCGCTGATTGCTCGCCCCAATTTGCGAGGCATATCCGCACACCAACCTGCCCTGGAGATGCAAGCCAAGTCGTGTAGGTGTAAACCAAGCTGCCTATTCTCTGGCGAGCCTGTGCCGACGAGGTTGGGGTCGGTGTCGGTGCGGGGCGTGGTGTGGCTATCGGTGCAAGGCGACTGGGCTTGGGCTGGGTAGGTGTCAAAGCAACCGTTGGTGCGGCTGTCTCTGTCGGTGCAGGAAGGGTTGGCTCTGACGGCAGTGCGGGCTCGGGTGGCGGCGGTGGTGCTGGCTCGGATGGTGGCGGATCGGGCTCGGACGGTGGCGAGGCAGGCTCCGGCGGTCGCGGAACTGTCCCCTGGTTTGGCTGAAGCGAAGGAGGCAGCGCAGGATCGTCATTGCCAGTCGGCATAACCGGATGCTCCGGCTGCAGCGCTGGCGGCGCAAGCCCATCGCTTGCTGGGAGTGTCGGAGGCGCTGGCTCTGCAGGCAGACCGGGGAGCGCTGCGCTGTCCTGAGCGGCTGCACCAGACAGCATCAAGTGCAAGCTGACCAGGGCGCTCAGCACGACTAGCCCGAAGCCTTCTTTTAACCGACAGAAGCGATTCATTGATGTAATCAGACAGCCTCCGGTTTGAGCCTAGTGTATGCCAATTCTGTTAGTTGGCGTGCTCACTGCGGCACAACGATGGATTCAGGTCTGACCGAGCTGCTGGGCAGCTGCGCCCATAATATAGAGGCGTATGGATGCCTCTAGTCGCACGCCAGTGCGACAGCGGCGTGGCTTCGTGCCTGCATCACCCAAGCCGCAGCAGGCGCGGCTGGCACCACGCAGCAGCCGAGCCTTGGCGTTGGTCACGCGGCTGTTCTTCTTCTTCGCTCTGCTCGTCTTTGTGGGCTTCATTAGTGCGGTGCTGCTTGGCGCAGCCGTCTACCTATCCATCGCACGTGAGATCCCTGACCCGAGCCAGCTCGAGGTGCGCCAGAGCACGTTTGCCAGCACAAAAGTCTTTGATCGGCACGGCAACTTGCTCGTTGAGTTCACG
>JANWZM010000090.1 GCA_025054635.1 Thermoflexales bacterium | reverse complement strand
TAAAGAGTGAGGGGGTCTCCGTGCCAGCCAATCCGAAGCCAGGCGACACCTGGTCGCAAACCGTACGGATCATGGGCACGATCCAGGTGGGCAATCAGAGCCTGAATGCTGAGCTGCAGTTCAAGACCGCGTGCAAACCGGCGCGCATGGAGACAGTGACAGTACCCGCAGGCAGATTCGACGCGTTGCGCGTGGACTGCACACGCGAGACCCGCGGCAAAGCTTCGCAAGGCGGGACGAGCCAAGAATTCCCACCTTCTACTGAAGAGACGAAGTCCTGGCTTGCAGCTGGCATTGGGCTTGTCAAGTCCACCTCGCCAGCTACTGGGGAAGCCAACTTGCTGAAGTACGGCCTTCCGTAGGGAAGTGCGACCTCACAGGAGCGGATAGAACAGATGTGAGGCGACACGCCTCGTCATCGAATCAGACGAGTGGCTGCAGCTCGCTGAGCGGGGCTGCAGCCGCTTTTTTTTTACTTGTCTATTGCTCTGAGCGATGCCCACAGCAGCGCGGCTAGGAATGCGAGCAGCGCGAGAGCAACGGCAAGGCGCAGCGCGAAGAGCAGTCCCTCCATAGGGAGAGCGGACTACTGCCAGCTCCAGAACGCCATAATCCCTTCTGCGATGGGCAGGGGTGCACCCGCACGGCGGTCGGCAGGCACGACGCAGATGAATGGTCGAGCCTCCTCACCACCTCCCTCGCGGCGCATCATCGGCAAGACCAGTGCACTTCCATCGGGCGACCACAGACGATGGCTCAGGGCATACTGATCAAAGAAGGGCAGGAACAAGCTGAGGAAGGTCTCGACTGGCTCAAAGGTGCACACCAGCCGCGTCTCGCTGCGCTTCAGGTCAGCAATCCACAGATTGAGCGGCATAAACGACGGGGTAGAGGCATCTTCGCTGTCATCTTCTGATACATCAGGCCGCGCCGAACCGCCCACGCGCGCAGCCTCGGCAGGGTCTAGCTGCGCAAGCAGCGCGTTGAACTGGATCGCGTGCTCAGCAACCGTGAAGTAAGCAATGCGGTCGCCCATCGGCGACCAGAAGAATGCCAACACAGTATCTTCAGTGATGACTTGTGCCCTCCCTTCAGTGACATCCACGACGCGCAATGGGCCGTAGTAGGTGTTGATTGGCTCGGTCGGGCAGATGAACGCCAATCGGTCGTCGGTCGGACTCCAGCCTAGTGCAGCGAAGCCGTGGTGCTCAATAGCAATGCGCCGATTGACTTGCCGGTCGTCCACAGTGAGTCGCGCGTTGCCGTTGCGGCTGACCTCGCCGAAGGCGAGGTAGCGCCCCGTGCGCGAGATGCCCGGTGCGCGGAAGAAGCCTGGCTGCATCGAAAGGCTGACCTTGCCCCGAGACGGGTTGAACGGATCGATCAACCGGACATGGGCGCTGTCCTCGCTCGTGCCTGTGTGAAGCAGGATTGCCTTGCTGTCCGCGCTCCAGTCCCAGAAGCAGGGGCGTCCGAGCGCGATGGGGCGAGCGCGTGCGGCAATCTCCGGGTCAGCGTCGGCTGCGATCACGCGCAGGGCGAGCTGCGGCGGCTGGCGGTCGAGCAAGGCAGCAATAAAACTGAGATGTTTGCTGTTCGGCGACCAGAAGAGGTAGATCGGCGACTCGTTTTGGCTCTCGAAGAGGGCGCGCGGTGCTGCCCAGCGGCGTTGACTAGCCTGCTCGGTGTCTTCGAAGGTGAAGACGCCGACTTGCTCGGCAGTGCCGCCAACTGCAGCGATCCGTTTACCGTCGGGTGACCACGCGGGGAATTGGTAGAAGTACTCGCCGTGCGTCAAGCTACGTCGGGCACTGCCATCAGGCGCAATCGTTTCTAGCTCACCATTGGGGTCGATCAGCGCGATTCGGTTTATCGCCATGCCCTACCCCGATTATCCAGGATCGTCACAACCGCCACACCAGCGCAGTGAGCGGTGCGCCGAGGCTGATCGCCAGAAGCGTCAGCGGCAGCCCCACACGCGGGTAGTCTGCTGCAGTGTATCCGCCGACGCCCATCACAAATGCGTTGACCGGGTGGGCGTTCGGCGTGATGAAGGTCAGCGAACTGCCCAGAGCGACAAACATTGCTACCGCCCGCGGGTCTCTGCCGAGCACTTCCGCTGCGCTGATCGCGATCGGCGCTAAGACAACCGCCGTGACTTGCCCTGACATGACCTGGGCAAGCAGCGCGGTTGTTGCCATCAGCCCGGCGCCGACCGCGACGCTGCCCAGCGGCGACAGCAACGTGACGACGCCGCGACCGACAGTATCAGCGATGCCAGTCTCGGTCAACATGACAGCGAGCGGGGTCATGCCTGCGATTAGAAAGACGGCACGCCATTCCACTGCGCGGTAAGCTTCGTCCATCGTTAGGCAGCCGCTCACCACGACAGCGAGCGCACCAAGCATGAGCGCCGACGCGGTAGGGACCACACCTGCGGCTGAGGCTGCCAAAGCTGCCGCAGTAACAAGTAGGGCAACCAGCGCCCGCTCTGTGCGCGGCTGTGCCTCACGCTCAGGGGCGCGCAAGACAAGGTAATCAGGGTCGCTCTGCAAAAGCTGGATTGATTCGCGCGAGCCGTAGACCAGCATTGAGTCTCCAAACGCCAGCGGCAACGCAGCTAAATCCGTTCGCACTGAGCGCCCCCCATGCCACAGCGCAAGCACAGTTGCGCCGAACTTCTCGCGAAAGCGGAGCTGCTTGAGGGTTTGCCCTACCGCACGCGAACGCGGCGCGAGCATAACCTCGACCAGATGCGCCGCGTCAGAATCGAGCAAGGGCTGATATTGGCGCGCGTCCATGCGCTCCAGGCTGCGCGTCAGCAGTTGATCGGCGCGCTCGCGCCGCCCAATCACCAGCAAGACATCACCTGCCTGCAGCACGAAGCTGGGCTTTGGCGCAGGCACAATTTGACCGTTGCGCACGACCGCCATTAAGCTCATCCCGAACTCGTCGCCGATGCGGCTCTCGAGAATAGGTGTGCCGGCGAGCGGCGAACCGGGCAACACGCGCAGCGCGTTTAGCCGCTCCAGAAGCTCATACGAATCTGCCAGCGCCTGCTCCTGGTGAGTGGCAAGCCTGGCAGGGTCACGCTTGGGCAACAAGCGACGCCCGACGGTCAGCATGAACACCATCCCAGCGAGCGTGACTGGCACACCCACGGGAGCGAAGTCAAGCAGCCCGTATCCAGGCAGCCCCGCCGCAGTTAGCGCAGCGGAGACGACCAGGTTACCTGTGGTCAACAACGTCGCCATGCCGCCCAGCTCCGTGCCGAAGGCGAGCGGCAGCATCACTCGTGAAGGGAACAGGCGCTGACGTTTGACTGCCTCGACAGCGCTGGGCAACAGGACAGCCGCAGCCGCAATGTTGTTCATGAACAGCGACAGGAACGCCCCGCTCCCCATCACCACGGCAATCATGCCCCCCTCGCCGCCTCGGCTGAGTTGGCTGAGCATGCGCCCAAGCGCCTGAGTCACCCCAGTGCGCTGCAACGCCTGCGCCAGGATCGAGATACCAACAATGGTGACCACTGCTGGGCTGCTGAACCCGCTGAACACAGCCTCAGGGGTAACCAGCCCAGTCAAGCCAAGCACGAGCGCGACCGCCAGTCCCGCCACATCTGCGCGAAGCCGACCAGCGAGCATTAGCCCGAACGCGGCTGCGATAGCGGCAAACGCAGCGATTTCAGCAAATCGGGCGATCGGTGCAGTCATCAGCTCAGGCGCTGGCGTTCGC
The DNA here is from genome assembly GCA_025054635.1 of Thermoflexales bacterium. GTDB lineage: Bacteria > Chloroflexota > Anaerolineae > J036 > Brachytrichaceae > DRWP01. The sequence continues at coordinate 2,937 of JANWZM010000090.1, read as the reverse complement.
TTGAGCAGCGTTCGCTGCGGGCGCAGCCTCTTCCTGCTCGAAATGGCGACGGTAGAGCTTGATCACCTTGAACGCCTCAGCGGGGACTAGACCGCGCCCAGCCTCGTAGGCGCGCGCACGGATGCGCTCAGCGACTTCCTGCCCGACTTGGCTCTTGTGCGCAAGCAGGGCTTGAATCTTCACCTCGAGCGTCTCGCTGATGTCAACCCAGGTGTTGGGGTCTTCGACCCACTGCACCCACACTTCGCGCACGCGATGCGGCTCGCCCAGCTCGGGGTAGAGCAAAGGCATTGCCGCAGCTGGGAAGACGGCGTCCATCGTTGCGATTGCGACAGCGCGATGGTCGGGGTGGTTGATGTATTCGTCACCGATGAAGACGGGGCGCGGGTCAAGCGCGATGACGACTTCTGGGCGGTGCTTGCGGATGAGCGCAATCAGCGCCTTGCGCAGCTCGAGGCTGGGCACAACTTCGCCATCGTCGTAGCGCAGAAACTCGATGGTGTTGACGCCGCAGATCGCAGCCGCCTGGCGCTGCTCGGCTTCGCGCAGCTCAGCCAGCGTTTGACGGGTGTGATTGCGATCATGAGTGCCTGTGTTCCCGCTGGTGACCAGGACATATACGATGTGCGCACCGCGCCGCGCCCACTTCGCGCACGTGCCAGCACAGCCAAACTCAATGTCGTCAGGGTGCGCGGCGACAACCATTGCTGAACGAGGGACGAAGTCGTTGTGCATAAGACGCGCTCGATTCTATGCGCGCTGCGCAGTCAGCAGGGCGCCAAGGGCAGTGGCGATGCCAGGGGTGTCGGGGATCAACATCGTCGCGCCGTAGTAGCCCGCGACCGTGTGCACAACTCGGCGCACGGAGACCATGTCCATGGTGTGCCCAACCAGCACAATCCTGTCCAGGCGCTCGGCGCGCGCAGCGTTGATCGCCAGCGCAGCGATCACCTGACCGACCAGGACGACAACGCCCGCAGCAAGATCCTCGCGGGCGAAGCTCAACCGCTCCAAACTAGGCACGCGACCAAAGTTGACTGCGTTTGCATCGGCTGGAATGCGCCCTACAGCGCCGCCGATGGCTTCGGCGATAGTGAGGTCAACTTTGTTTGAATCGCCCGCCAGCGCCAGCGCGTCAATCTCGCGCGGGTCAGCGCTGCCAATCAGCAAGCGGCACAATCCAAGCAACGTCCCACCCCCGACGGCGCTGCCCGTGACGTGCTCAAAGCGCTCGCCGCGCGCCGAGACAACTGCGGTGCCTGATCCAGCGCTGACGACCAGCACCTCGCACACGTCGGGGTTGATCGACTGCGCTAGTCTCAATCCCCCGCGCCCAATTGCCGTGATCTCATCCACTTTGACGATCGGCGTGTCTTCGATGCGTTCGGGGAGCAGGCGGTGCTGCCCCCCTGTGACGGCAACCTGTTCGCACTCCGATAACTCAACGTCGAGCGCAGCAAGCGCCGCGCGTAGCACGTCCACGTTGACCACCAGGCGACTGGGCAACTGGGCATGAACGAGGTTGCTCAAGCCGCAATCATCGCGACAGAGCAGGAGGTCGATGTTGGACAAGCCGAAGTCAACCGCAGCGCGCATGCGTGGGCTACTGCTTCGCTTCGCGCATCAGCCGAATCAGGGCGAGAATCTGAGCGTCGGTGAGGTCAATTCTGCCGCCATTTGCCGGCATAGCTTGACCACTGAAGTTGTCCGGCGCGTTCGCAGCGCGCCCAGCACGCATGAAGGCAAGCAACTCCAGGTCGCTGTTCTCGCGCAGGAACTCGGGGCGAACCAAGATCATCCCAGCGTTCGCAGGTCCATGGCAGCCGATGCATGACTGGTTGTAAATGCGCAGTGCTTCTTGGTCGGAAGCGCGCTCAAGGGAGGGCGTTGTGCTCAGTGCCTCCAGCGAGGGCTGAGCCTCTGCTGTGCGCTGACTGCCTGACAGGACGCCGCTCAAGGTGAACAACAGGACGACTGGGATGACGACCAGCCCCACAGAGAGCGTCGGAGATAGCTCAAGCACGGGGCCGGCTTGCAGATAGGCGCCGTCTGCGCCTGCGCGCAAGGCGAGGATCGAGCCGGCAATCACAATCGCAAATGCTACCCATGCCAGCATCGGAACTGTGATGAACCCAAGCCAATTCAGGTAGTCCACCGAGCACGGGACGCCAACGCGGCATGCCTCGAAGCGAGCGAAGAAGGGCACTTTCTGCAGCAAAATGTGATAGGTCGCGGCTAGCAAGCCGGGCACGGCAAGCATCAGCGCGTATTTGGGCAAGCTGCGGTCGCGGACGATCAGACCGAATGCAAGCAGCAGCGCCAGCGGGTACATCGCGATGCGCTGATACCAGCACCACAAGCACGGCACCCAACCCAGCACTTCGCTCATGTACAAGCTGCCAGCCGTCGCCACCCATGCAGCAGCAAGCGCAGTGTAGATGCCCCAGCGAGCAAGTGCACCCCGATTGGAGGCTTCGACAATAGAACTAGGCTGTGCGTGTGTCATCGTGTGTGTCATAGCGTGTCCTCATGATACGCTCACCTGTCGAGCCTTCGCGCAACGCACGGCTGCGCTAGGCGCTTGCTCAGGTAAACTTGCGCGCAAGCCGCGAGCTGTGAAACTCTCAATCATCATGCCCGTCTTCAACGAGGCTGCGACCATCGCCGAGATCCTACGCCGCGTGGCAGCAGTCAACCTCGACCCAATCGAGAAGGAGATCGTGCTGGTTGACGACTGCTCCAAAGACGCGACACCACACATCCTGCGCGAGCAAACGCATATCCCCAACTTGCGCATCATCACCCACGAAGTCAACGGCGGCAAGGGGGCAGCCATTCAGACCGCGCTCCACCACATCACAGGCGACATCGTCATCATCCAAGACGCCGATTTGGAGTACGACCCGAACGACTACCGCAAGTTGGTGCAGCCGATTG
>JANWZM010000075.1 GCA_025054635.1 Thermoflexales bacterium | reverse complement strand
CCGAGGTTGTAAGCGCGCACAGCGCGCCCGTCAGACCAGCGCAGCCCCGCGGCATTGATCTGGGTGCTGAGCGTCTCAGTCGGGCGGAGCAAGAACCCCCACACGGATGAGTCGCCCAGCACCAGAACGCGGAACTCGTCGTTCGGTTTTGGGCGCGCGACCTCGTGGACAGAAAACATCGTGTTGAGGTCGTTGGGGCTCAAGTTGTATGAGAGCGCTGGGTTATCCCCATACGGCAGGCGTTGCCGCCCTGGGTAAACCTTGTTGTAAAGCGAGATCCGCCCGAGCACAGGTATGGGATCGAAAACAGCAAAAGCGAGGTTGGTCAGCCCGAAGAGGAGTGCCGCCTTCAAGATGACGCGCCAGACAGTCTGGCTGTCCCAAGTCATGCCTTATCCTCCGAACAAGCCGCGCAGCACGCGCACTGACAGCGCAGGGTCGCTGAGCGCAAACCACACCCAGCCCAGCGCGACAAAGTGAAACGTCAACACTGCACCCGCAGCGTTGACCGCGCGTTGAACAAGCGTCCGGCTCGGATCGATGCTCAACCGCCCCTTAGCAAATTCTGCCCAGCGGTTGTGGACGAACAACCCAACCCCATGCCACAACCCCCAGATGGCGAAGTTCGCTGTGATGCCGTGCCACAGACCGATCAGCAGCATGGTCGAAACCTGCCCAACAAGGATGATTGGCGGCGGCGACCAGCCGCGCTGACGCAGCGCGCGCGTGAGTGGGTTGAAATAGTAGGCGCGAAACCACTGCGCCAACGTCATGTGCCAACTGTTCCAGAACTGGGTCAGGTTCGGCTTGAAGTAGGGCTGATTGAAGTTCTCAGGCAGCCGCACGCCCAGGACGCGCGCAACCCCAATCGCGATGTCGGTGTAACCGCTGAAGTCGAAGTACAAGCGCAGGGCATACGCATACACCATCACCCACAGCCATCCTGCTGCGTGCGTTTGTGCCGCAAGCGCGTCGTTGAGTGCGATCAGCGCCAGCGTGTCTGCGAGGGCGAACTTCTTGAACAACCCTAGCACCACCCGCCGCCCGCCCTCGACTAGATCGACGCGGTTGAAGCGAAAGTCCGACCGCAGGTCTTTGACAAAACGCTCAGCGCGATCAATCGGGCCGGCGATCAACGCTGGCGCGAACACAGCGTAAGTGATGAACTCGCTGAGCGAGAGCGCTGGCAACTTGCCCAGCGCCCGCTCGCGCAAAACATGCAGCAGCCGGAAGGCGAGATACGAGAAGCCCAGCCAGCGCACGTCGAGCGCGCTCGCTTGCGCGGTTGACTGCCCTTGTAGGCTGCGCAGCCCAGCGCTGAGCGCTTGTGCTGAGGGCTCGAGCTTCAACGCAATCAGCAAGCTGAGCAGCCCAGCCGCGGCAATCCCTAGAACAAGGCTTCGCTGTGCGCGTCGCCCAAGCCAAGTCAACCCTGCCAGCACTGCGCATGCACCTAGTGCTGCCAGGACGAGTGCGAGGTCAGGAGGACGGCTGCGCGTAAGCACTGTCGAGAGTGGTTCGACGTAACGGGTGAGGCTGACCGCAAGCACAACCCCGACGAGCACGCCTGCGTCGCGCGCTGTGTCCTGGGTGAGCGCGGAGCACGTAGCCACCCAGACAAGCACTACCAACGCCAGCGATGCCAGCGGCAGCCAAAAGTCGAGCTGGCGAATCGGCATCGCTGGTTGGAAGTAAAACACCGCCAGCACGCTCGCAAGGTAGAGCGCCCCATTGCGAAACCCTGCTTGGGAGAGGCGACGCTGCGCTGAGGCGCGCGTCAGAAGCCCTGGTAGATCCACTGCGGTGAGGCGTCAGTCGTGGCAATGATCAGCGCGATCAAAATCAGGCACAGCACAAGCGCCGCTAGGTTCTCGCGCGTGAACAGCGTCCTTAACATCGTTCGATACGGTGAAAGCCAGATTCCATGCCGGGCGTCATGAGCATTCTAAACGCGAGGAGACCTCGGGGACGGAATACTACAATGACCGCTGTGCAGCAAAGAACCGTCTGTATTCCTGCGATTGGCTGCGAAGGGTGTATCCGAGCCATCCGAGCGGAGCTCGCTGAGTTAGAGGGTGTCATCGAGGTTCAAGCTGACCTAGCGCAAAAACTTGTCCAAGTGACCTGGCAAGCGCCGGCAACATGGGAAGCCATCCGCGCACGGCTAGTCGAGATCAACTATCCCCCTGAGGAGCTCACCCTGCCGACATGACTCAGGGTCAGCTCTCGCCAGGGCAAGCGCCCCCGCTGAGCCAGCCTGTTGAGATCGAGCTACCGGTTCTAGGCATGACCTGCGCAAACTGCGCGCTCACGGTTGAGCGCGCGGTGCGCCGCGTGCACGGCGTCGCGGAGGTCACCGTCAACCTCGCCACAGAGCGCGCGCAGATCCACTATGACCCTGCTCAGGCGAGCGTCGCTCAGATCGTTGCTGCTGTGCGCAAAGCAGGCTACGACGTGCCTACCGCCAGCGCCGAGGAAGACAGCACATCCGGGGATGCTGAGCAAGCGGCGCGCGCCGCAGAGATCGCTGACCGGCGCTGGCGGTTGATCCTTGGTTTAGCGCTCGGTACACCAACGTTTGTCCTAAGCATGAGCCGCGACTTGGGTCTGCTGGCGGTGCTGCTTGGGCCGAATTTTGCGCCGATGGTAGGCATGGCTGGACACACGATGTCGGAGCAAGCTGCGCTGAACTGGGTGCTGTTTGCGCTGGCGTTGCCCGTTCAAGTGTTCACTGGTTACCCTTACTACCTGCATGGCTACAGGGCACTGCGCAACGGCACAGCAAACATGGACGTGCTGGTCGCCCTCGGTTCAACGGCTGCCTTCGCTTGGTCGGTTGCAGTGCTGCTGGGCATGGTCAGCGGGCATGTTTACTTCGAGACCTCAGCCGTGATCTTGGCGTTGATCAGCTTGGGCAAGTATCTTGAGGCGCGCGCGCGAGGACATGCCAGCCAAGCTGTCCGCCGCCTGATGCGACTCACGCCAAAGACGGCATGCGTTGTCCGCGAGGGCAGAGAGCAAGAGCTGCCGATCGCACAAGTTGGAATTGGCGACGTGCTCATCGCCCGTCCGGGCGAGCAGATCGCTGCGGATGGCGTCGTCATTGCAGGACACGCCTCGGTTGACGAAAGCCCAATTACCGGCGAGAGCCTGCCCAAAGAGAAGCGCCCGGGCGACCGAGTGATGGCAGGCACCCTCAACAAGGACGGCGTGTTGCGCTACGAGGCAGTGCGGGTTGGGCGCGAGACGCTCATTGCGCAAATCGCGCGCTTAGTCGCCCAAGCGCAAAGCAGCCGCGCGCCGATCCAGGCACTTGCTGACCGCGTCTCGGGGATGTTTGTGCCCATCGTGATGGGGATCGCGGCACTGACGTTTATCGGCTGGCTAGTGCTCGGGGGGTCGTTCGAGCGCGCCATGGTCAACACCGTTGCGGTGTTGGTCGTCGCTTGTCCCTGCGCGCTGGGCTTGGCGACGCCGATGGCGATGATGGTCGGCATGGGGCGCGGCGCAGAACAGGGCGTGCTGTTCAAGCACAGCAGCGCACTGGAGCAGCTTGCGCATCTGCGCGTGGCGATCTTCGACAAGACGGGCACGCTCACACACGGACAGCCTGCGGTGACAGCTCTAGTTCCGCTAGAAGGTCACTCAGCCGAGCACGTTCTGCAGTTTGCTGCGCTCGCAGAGCAGCCCAGCGAGCATCCGCTGGCGCGCGCTGTGCTCGCTGCCGCGCACGAGCGCGGGCTTGTTGTGTCTCCCCCTGTCTCCTTTCGAGCGCTGCCCGGGCAGGGCGCACTCACGGTTGTGAATACCTCGGAAGGTCAGCGCCGCGTTGCTGTCGGCAACGCAGCGCTGATGCGCGAGCAGGGAATCCCAATCAGCGAAGCCGCACAGCAGGCAGCGCTGCGCTTGCACGTCGCAGGACAGACAACCGCGTTCGTCGCGTTAGAAGGTCGCGTCATTGGGCTGATCGGGTTTGCGGATAGACCAAAGCCAGGCGCGCAAGAAGCAATCGCTAGCTTAAGGCGGCACGGCATCCGCTCAGTGATGCTAACTGGCGATAATGCGCGCGCAGCACAAGCACTCGCAGCCCAGGTCGGGCTGGACGAAGTGATCGCTGAAGTGCTGCCAACAGACAAAGCCGAACACGTCCGCCGCATCCAAGCGCAAGTCAAAGCCAAAGATCCGCGCGCATGCGTCGCCATGGTCGGCGACGGCATCAACGACGCCCCGGCGCTGGCACAGGCGGATGTTGGGATCGCCATTGGCAACGGCACAGATATTGCGTTGGAGGCAGCGGACGTAGTGCTGACGCGCGGCGACCCGCGCGATCTAATTCGCGCATGCGCTTTGGCGCAGGCAACGTTGCGCGGTGTGCGCCAAAATCTGTTCTGGGCGTTCTTCTACAACGCGCTGCTGATCCCCATCGCTGCGCTGGGGCTCTTCCAGAGCTACGGGCCGGTCTTAGCCGCAGGAGCAATGGCGTTCAGCTCGCTGTTCGTCGTCGGCAACAGCCTACGGCTGCGGAGGCAACGCCTGTAGCACCGTGCTGGGCGCGGGGTTGGAACGCGCTTGTCTAAGCAGACACGGTCAGCTCGTCCGAGGTGCAGCTACGCGCCGCGAGCTGCTGTGCAGTGCGGCGGGTGTCCTCCACGAGTGACTCATCCTGGGTAACCAGGAGCGTCAGCTCGCGCATCAGCTCCAGCAGACGGCGCGACTTCTCCTCGCCCAAATCCTGCAGCGCTTTCAGCAGCACGTCGTCGGGGTGAACAGCGGGCATGCGCTCAAGCACCGCCAGACCCTGTTCAGTGATCATCAGCGGCGTGCGGCGGCGGTCGTGCGGGTCTTGCCCGCGCTTAAGCAAGCCGGCTGCCTCAAGCGCATCCACAATTGGCACGAGCGTCGCGGGTTCGAGGTGAAGGCGATAGCTCAACTCGCGGCTTGTCAGCGCGCCGTCGCGCAGCAGGGCGAGGGTAGCGTGTTGCGCCCAGTGCCGCAAGCCAACGTCGTGGAGCATGCGCTCTGCTGCTTCGCGCGCCAGGCGCGTAAGCAGCCCTGCTAACAAGCGCACTTCGATGGCAAGGGCAGCGCAGTTCTCGCTTGTTCCATTCTGGTTGTCGCGCACGTCGCTCGTATTTTGGCAGATCGCCCCAAGTTGGATGAGAACGGGCGGCAAGCCATCAAATTCTCTCGTCGAGTAACCGACGACAGGATTCGACGACTAGGTTCGCCTGGTGAAGCGCCTGCTCAGCGTCATACGGCTCGTAGAGCATCTCTGGTGGTAGACCGGCTGCTTCGTCGCCATAAAAACTGCGCGACCGCTCGTTAGCCAAGGCGCGTGAAGTGGCGCTCACCTCAGGGATGCGCGCAGCAAACTCTGAGGGGAAAGCGGTCGCGGTGTTGGCGCAGAAAAGGGCCTACGTCGTGCGTGCGGGGTACATCTAGCCCAGCCCAGCGAAGGGCTGCCTTTAGCGCAAGCTCAACCGACTCCTGCGCTCGCCGAACCACAAGGTTCCACGCTTGCTGCTGATACAGGTGCTGTGCCTCCTGCAAGATCAGGCGCGCTCGGCTCAGGTCAGCACGCGCAGTCTGGTGTGTGTTCACAACTCGATCACTTCGCCAGGCTTGAAGTCCGGCTTGAGGTCCCAGTAGCGCAACGTGCCAAGCCGACGGCGCTGCGCGCCAAGCTCTCGCAAACGCGCGCGCAAGCGGTCGAGGATGCGCGCGAAGAAGCCGCCCCGGTCGAACAGAAGCACACCGTCCTCGGTCAGGTCTAAGTAGAACGGAGCAACGTGCTGCGCTTCCGCCTCGGTCTTGATGATCTCGGCGAAGTCGGTATAGCAGCCTTGTGCCCACAAGCGTTCCAACTCGGGATCGAGGCGCTCGCGGACAGGCGCGAGCACAGCGCGGCGGCGGAATGCGCCAGCAGGCAAACTGCGACAGATGATGAGCAGGTCAATATCCGACTCGGGGCGCGCTTCGCCGCGCGCAACTGAGCCGAAGAGAACGACTGAGGTCAGCTCATCGCCGCGCAGGGCTTGGGCACACTGCGCGTAGCGCTCAGCCAGCGCGCGCAGCTCGGTGTTGAGCACGGTCTGGTCGAGATCGGGCATGTCAAAGGTTGCCCACAAGCTTACCCGCCGTCGCCTGAGGAGTGAACACGAACACAGGGCAGAGCTTGTCGCGCTACCTTGACCCCCATCCCCTCTCCTTTGGGGCTTTTCATTACCCACATCTCAGGCAGCCCTCTGTGAGAAGAGCTGGGGTGAGCATCGGGCGCATGCAGCGCGCCCCTACCCCGTCACTCCTCTGTGTTTTGTGAGCTTCTTGCCGCTTGCGCTTCAAACATGCACGGACGCTGGACAGGTCAGATGCGCTTCTTTGCAGCGTTGTGGGTGATGGATAGCCTTTGGGGAGAAGGGCGCAGAGGCGAGACACTCCCGCCGCCCAGAAGGTTGTCCCATGGCTTGCATGGGCGGAGGATAGACAACAACCTTTTCAAATCTGAAACGTATAGTCTGGGAGAACGCTGCGTGCGTTCACTCGGGCAGCGTGGATGTGCTGCCCTGCAGAGCAACACAACAAGAGGACAAATTGCAGATGGATAAGTTCGCGTCATCCCATACACGGGCACTGGCTGCCCTAGTTGTCGCGTCGCTAATCCTTGCCGCTTGCGGCGGAGAACAGCCCCAGCAGCCTGTGCAACAGACAGACGCACAGACAGAGAGTCCCAAACAGGAGTCCGCTGAGCAGCCAAAGGGCGTGTTTGGCACTATCGCAAAGGTCGTCAAAGTCCGCGATCTGAAGGTCGCCGACGTTACCGCGCCCGTTAGCAACCAGCGCGCAGCGTTGGCGGGCTTGGGCAGCGCACTCAGCGCCCAAGCTGCCCCTGGCGCTCAATCCGCACCCGCTGGCGGCGAAACGAAGCCGAGTGGAGCAGGTGCGGCTGAGCCACTGGATGCTTACCGTCTTACCTATCGCCTCGACGCCGAATACGGCAGCGAGAAGCAACCACTCACGGTCATCACTAATGTTGATGCTCAGGGACGAGCGCGGTACGAAGCCTCGGCTATCAGCGATGGAAAACTCGTGACAGTTACTCTCCTCGCCGTTGACCAGATGCGTTACACCCTCAGCTCAGATAACGCGGACTTCTGCATGGCGCTCGCCACGGAGCAGCCTGAGGGATTTCCCCGCCCGACGGACTGGCTCTCAGCCTACGTCGAGGAAGCAGAGCTAGCTGAGGAGGGCGTTGAGGTCAACGG
>JANWZM010000054.1 GCA_025054635.1 Thermoflexales bacterium | reverse complement strand
ATGCCAGCAGAACATCGTTGCCGCTTCCCCGTCCGCTACTACGAGTGCGACGCCTACGGACATGTCAACAACGCTAACTATTTGCGCTACATGCAGGAAGCTGCGTTTGAAGCCTCAGCGGCAGTGGGATATGACGCCGAGCGCTTCGCCCAGATGGGCTATGCCTGGTACATCCACGCGACGGACATCGAGTATGTCCAACCAGCACGCTACGGCGACGTCGTCGAGGTGCACACCTACCCTATAGACTTGCGCCGCGTCAGCTCGCGCCGAGCTTACGCGCTGCGCATCGAGCGCACGGGCGCGCTTGTCGCGCGCGCCGTCAGCGACTGGGCGTTCCTCGACCGCGCCACCGAGCGCCTGACTGCAATCCCCGCTGAGGTCGCTCGGGCGTTCTTCCCTGAGGGCATCCCGACTGAGCCACCCTCCCGTCAACGATTCCCCGCAGCGCCGCCGCCCCCGAAGGGAACTTATCGCACCTGCCGTGTTGTGCAATGGCGCGAGGTAGACCCTGCAGGTCATGTCAACAACGCAGTCTACGCCGAGTGGGCGGAGGAGGCAGGGTTGCAGTGCATTGCCCATTTCGGCTGGCCTGTGACGCGCTTGGCGGCGCAAGGGCTGGGGATCGTCTACCGGCGCATGTGGATTGAGTATGTGCGCCCCGCTCGGCTGGGGGACACGGTCGAGATCGCGGCTTGGCTAAGCGAAGTCAAGCGCGCGTCGGCAATGCGCCACTTCACCATGCACCGCGCCGACGACGGCGCGCTGCTCGCTCGCGTCAACATCTTGGCGGTCTGCCTTGACCTCGGCAAGAACGCCCTGACCTGTTGGCCCGAGGCGCTGATGCGCGATTTCCAGCCAAACATCAGTGCTCAGTCCACCTGAAACTGTGGGAGCTTGTGCAGTTGCTGACTGTGCCAATCGCAGACAGCCCTGCGGGCGCACCGCGCGCGCCCTTGTAGCCGCTCGGGGCGACAGGCACAATTGATATGATCGCATCTGACTGTGACCACTCTGACGCGCCTCGCCGCGCTGCCCCTGGCAACTGCGCTGGTCGTGATCGCGCTCAAGCTCATCGCCTGGCGGCTGACAAGCTCAGTCGCCTTGCTCTCGGACGCGCTGGAGTCGTTGGTCAACGTCGCAAGCGGCGTAGTGACGCTTGTTTTCATTAACCTCGCCTCGCAGCCGCCTGATGAGGAGCACGCTTACGGTCACACCAAGGCGGAGTATTTCGCTAGCGGGATCGTTGGCGGGCTGGTTGTTTTTGCCGCGTTGAGCACGGCTGTCGTCGCTGCCCAGCGCTTGGCTGCGCCTCGCCCCCCCGAACAGGTAGAGACCGGGCTCGGGTTGACCCTGCTGGCAACTGCCCTCAACGCGGGGCTGGGGCTCGCGCTGCTCTATCTCGGTCGCCAGCGGCACTCGATTGCCCTTGAAGCAGAGGGGCATCACCTGCTCACGGACGTGTGGACTTCGCTTGGTGCCGTTGCTGGGCTTGGGCTCTCGGCAGCGACCGGTTGGCATTGGCTCGACCCTGTCGTTGCGCTGGTCATTGCAGCGAATATTGGGCGCGCGGGCTGGCGGCTGCTTCGGCAGTCCGCCGATGGGCTGCTCGATGTTTCAATTGCGCCGCCGCAGCTCCAGCGCGTGCGCGCCGTGCTCGACAGCTACGCCAGTGAGGGAGTCTCGTATCACGCCCTCCGCACGCGCCAAGCTGCCTCGCGCTGCTTCATCTCCGTCCACGTCCTTGTGCCCGCCCATTGGACGGTCAAAGAAGGACACATGCTGCTTGAGCGCTTGGAGGCAGACCTGCGCGCAGCCGTGCCTCATGCGACTATCTTTACGCACCTAGAGCCCGCTGGCGAACCCAGCGCGATGGAAGACCAGGCGCTCGACCGCCCCCAACGTCCTTCGACGGGCAAAGCCTCGCTCCCGCTGCGCGATTCAGCGTAGGCAGATACACGCATCCACCACACAGGCAAGCGTCGTGATTCTCACCGTGACCCCGAACACCGCCGTTGACCGCGTGCTCGGCGTGACGCGGCTGATCCCCGACCGCACCCTGCGCGCGCAGCTCCTCGCCGTCGGACCGGCGGGCAAGGGCGTGTGCGCCTCAATGGTCGCTGCTGAGCTAGGCTACGCGACCACAGCAACAGGGTTCGCGGCGGGCGCGCTGGGGCAGTGGCTGGTAGAGGACTTGAAGCGGAGAGGCATCACGCCTGCGTTCGTCGAGGTCGAGGGCGAGACGCGCACGAACATCGTGATCATCGGCTCAGACGACGGCACGCACACCACGCTGACCAGCAACACGCTCCAAGTTCATCCCGCACAGGCGGCACAGCTTGTGGCGCAGTTCGGCGCGCTCGTGGTGCAAGCGCGATGCGTAGTTCTCGGCGGAAGTTTGCCCCCTGGCGCGCCGGAGGACTTGTACCCTGTGCTGATCCAGCGCGCACGCCAGGTGGGCGTGCCGGTGATCCTCGACGCCAGCGGCGAGGCGTTGCGGCAAGGGCTGAGCGCACGCCCAGACTGGGTCAAGCCGAACCGCGAGGAGCTGGAGCAGCTCGTTGGTCGCACTGTGGACTCCCTTGAGGCAGCGCTGGAGGCTGCGCGCGCTGTCCAGGCTCAGTTTGGGTGCAGCGTGCTTGCATCTTTGGGGGCGGAGGGCGCGTTGGTTGTCTCAGGCGAGGCAGTTTGGCGCGCGCACGCGCTCGCGGCGCCCATCGTCAACCCTGCAGGAGCAGGCGACGCGCTGGTCGCAGGGCTTGCGATTGGCTTGAGCGAGAGGCGTCCGTTGCCCGACGGGGTTCGGCTGGGGATCGCTGCAGCGACGGCAACGCTGAGCCGACCCGGCACAGCGGAGCTCTCGCGCAGGGATGTTGAGCGCTGGCTCGGCGCAGTGCGGCTGGAGCGGTGGGATTAAGTTCTGGGCGCAGAGAAGCCAAAGCTGCACCCTTCTAGTTGTTCGAGAGACGCGCTCTGCAGCAGGCGTATCAACTGATCAGCCGTCCGTTCCCAACTGAAGCTGCGCGCATGACGCAATCCGCGCGCGATCAGTGCGGCACGAAGGTCATTATTCTGAATAAGCTGTTCTATGCCTGTAGCGATTGCTTGAACTTGCCGAACATCCACCAACAGTGCCCCGTCGCCAACTGCCTCTGGGAGGGATGTGTGATCGCCACACACGACAGGCACGCCACATGCCATCGCCTCCACGGGGGGTAACCCAAAGCCCTCATACAGAGATGGGTAGACAAACACCGTAGCGTGACGATATAGCGCTGGTAGATCTTCGTCAGGGACATATCCGAGCCAACGAAAGGCTGATGCATCTTTAGGTTGGTCGAGTTGATCAAGCACCTCGCTGCCCCAGTAGCGCTGACCAACAAGCACGAGCGGCGGGCAAGCGTCGCCCAACTGCGCACGCACCAACTGGTAGGCTCGGATTAGAGTGGCGGTGTTCTTGCGCGGGTGTATGCTCGACACGCTGAGCACATATCCAGGCGTGAGTTGATGACGACGCAACACTTCTTCATCTGAAGGCTGAGGCTGAGGCGTGAACTCTGAGCGGATGCCTGGGTAGATCACGTGCGCGCGCGCCGCGAAGCGCGGATAAAACCGCCGCAACTCGGCGAGCACGAACTGCGAAAGCAGGACAATCTGCTGTGCGCGCGCCATCGCCCAAGCAGTGAGCACTCGCATGTATGCCCGAATCGAAAGAGGATAAGTGTGCGGGATCGAGCGGAAAGACAAGTCGTGCACGAACACAGCACTCCGCCGCGGTGCAGCTGGAGGCAGGAAGTAGGTTGACAAAAACCAGTCATGGGGCACACGATGCAGAGCGAATGTCTGTTGCCAGAGCAGGTAAGGCAACCGATGGTAGCTTCCAACGCAGACCAGGCTGGCACGAGGCCACCGCGAAGCCAGTGTTGTTGCTGTGTCGGGTTGGTGCGCTGCAACGATAATGCTGAGGCGTCGAACCGCCGGGTGACGGCACAGCGCGTCGATCAAACCGCGCAGGTAGACCTCGTTGCCGCCACGACCTCTGCCGAGATCAACCCCGTTGATCGCAAGGTCAAGCAACGCTTGGTCGTCCATGGCGACGCAACACTTCGTCGTAAATTGACATCAAGCGCGTGAAGACGTGCTCCCAGGTGTGATGTGCCAACACTTTTGCCCGACCAGCCTGCCCAAGGGCTTCTCGCACCGGCGGGTTGCGCAGCAGATAGGCTAACGCCTCAGCTAGTCCCTTAACATCCCCGTATTCCACCAGCAGCCCGTCTTTGCCCTCTGCAATTACATCAGGAATGCCGCCCGCACGCGCGCCGACAACAGGCTTAGCATACAACCAAGCCTCCAGCAGCACAATCCCGAAAGAGTCCACTCGCGAAGGCAACGCAAGGACATCTGCAGCAGCAAGGGCGTCTCGCTTGAGTTCAGCCGTCTCCTCCAGCGGGCCGAGGCGAAAGACGTGCTGCCGGATGCCGCTCGGCATCCGCGCCCAAATAGCCTCGAACTCATCTGCTGCGCGCCCAATGAGCACCAACGCATGGAGAAGGCTGCTCGAGCGCAGCAACTCAGAGGCAGCGATCAAGTGGTGCGCGCCCTTGTCCTTCGTCAGCATACCGATGAAGAGAACAACCGGCATTTCAGGAGCAAGTCCCAAGTGCGCGTGAAAGCGATGCTTGTCCCCGCCGCTCAGCGCTTGTGGGTCAACGCCCATCCCAAGCACATGAAGTCTCTCGGGAGCAACCCCTAACGCCTGAAGGGCGCAGCGCTCGCGCTCGGTCTGGACAAGCACTGCATCTGCAGCGCGCAGGGGGCGAAGTTGCTGGGGCATGGTGTAGTTCTGCGCCACGTAAGATGACCCTGGCACACCAAGATGGACAAACGGTGTGGCGACGAACGGCAAGCGGTGCTGTTGTGCAAACCGGTAAGCAGCAATGAACGTTCGCTCTAGGGCAACGTTGATTCCATGCACTAAGTCAAATCTATCGGCGAGCGCGTGCAGCATTCGCTCGAACGTCGGCACCCAAGGCATCAAGCCGCTGAGTGCCGCGCCAAAACGCGCTCCCAATCGAAAGTGAGACAGCGCGACCGTGAGACGGCGCACCACGAACAGCGAGAGTGGCGCACCAGGCAGGTAGCGGATTGGCGCGCGCCAGACCTGCACGCCTTTGAGGCTTGTATTTCCTGCAGATAGGCGTTGCTTTCGCGGATTCCAGAACGCCTCAACCTCTGCCGCGTTTGTCGTGGCTACGGTCGCTTGGTGACCAGCGCGAACAAGGCGTTCGGCAATCTGGCGTGCATAGATCTCCGCACCGCCTACAAACGGTGTGTAGGCAGCGTTAACGTGAAGAATGTGCATCCACTCACCAGCGCTACCGACGCGCTAGCGGCAGGTAGCGCGCGAAGACGCCCTGTGCGGCTGTGCCCAGGGTGACCTCGTCCACCAGTAGCCCCGTGTCCGATGTTTCCACCACGATCGCTGCGTTGCCTCCAGCTAGGGTGCTTGCATCAAGCCAAGCATGAGACCATTCCGTCGCAGTCACAGGCAAAGTTACCGACAGAGTCTGGCTTTGACCAACAAGTTTGAGCACAGCAGGCTGAGTGCCTGCAGATGTCACTCGGTACACAAGCGACAGCGTGCCGTTTGCAGGCACAGTGACCGTCTGTGACAGGCTGGCTGGTGCAGAGAGCTGAGCTGCACCTTGCCCACTGTGAGCAGCGTTGCTATGCGTCACGTTGAATACAATCCAGTCCATCAACCCTCCTTCGAAGAAACTGTTCGTCACCTGGTTGTTCGCCGGCGGCAAGATGATGAGATGGGTAATCGTCTGGGCTGTGTTCAAGGCAAAAAGGTTGTCCAGCGAGCCAAAACCGTTTCGTGACGCAGCGACGTTGTAGCTTCCGCCACTTGTGTAGTACAACCGAAAGACACCGCTCCCGTCGCTGGTTGTGTCTGCGCATGCCCCTGAGGAGGTGAGTTGTGCGTTGAACACAGGCTGCCCGCGAACATTGCGCACCACGCCACGCAGCGAGTGCGCAGACCCAGCGAATGTCAAGGTGTCGCCCGCAGCGCTGAAGTCTGTCTCAACGTTGTTCACCCCATCGCGGGCGATGCTGCGGAAGGCGTAGGTCTGACCACAGACAACAGGGCTATAAGAGCCGCTTGTGGCTGTGGTGTTTACCAGCCAGTCTGTCCACGAGCCATTCCCAATCCGAACTTGTAAGGTATACCCAGCGATCCCCGCGCCAAGATCTGTGCCTGCCCAGCTCACTGGAATTGAACTACCTGTCACCAATGGCGGACTGGATGCATAGGAGGTAGGTCGCACTCGGTCAATCAAGAACGGCCCGATGTGTATGGCTGTTGGACTCCAGTTGCCAGCGTGATCCACGCTGCGCAGGTGCAGGTAAATCTGGTTGACGGTCTGACTGGTCGTGTCCAGCGAGAGGCTGGTCACCGGCCCGATATCCAGCGTTGTGTCTGGCAGAGTGTTGGGGGAGGAGTCCCACACAACCGAGTAGCCGAAGATGCCGCTGCCGGTGTCTGTGCCGAGGTTGAGATTGACCTGGATCAAGCCCGTGTTTGACCAGACATTGACGGCTGGCGAGCTGCTGCTCAACGTGGGGTTGCTCGGCGCAACGCGGTCAATCAGGAACGGCCCGATGTGTGTAGCTGTTGGACTCCAGTTGCCAGCGTGATCCACGCTGCGCAGGTGTAGGTAAATCTGGTTGACGGTCTGACTGGTCGTGTCCAGCGAGAGGCTGGTCACCGGCCCGATATCCAGCGTTGTGTCTGGTAGAGTGTTGGGAGAGGAGTCCCATACAACCGAATAGCCTTGGATGCCACTACCAGCATCTGTGCCAGGATTGAGGTTGACCTGGATTGCGTTGGCATTTGACCATGTGTTGACCGCCGGCGAGCTGCTGCTCAGTGTGGGATTAGTTGGCGGAGTAGCGTCTACGCGGAACGGTCCGACGCGCGCAACGACTGAGCCATTATTTTGATTATCCACTGCACGCACATGGAAATACCACTGACCATCATTAAGCCATTGTGTTGTGCCTGTTGCCGTGCGAGGCAACTCTGTTGTCAGGTCTGGAGTTGTTGTTGGAGACTGATCCCAAACGATTGAGTAACCGCGCAGGCGGCTGCCATAGTCGATTGACAAGGGGTTGAACGTGATCGAGAAGGTCTGTGGCGCATACCACCCTGCTGGATTTGGTAGCGGGTTGGCGCTCAGCCCTGGTGGAGCTGGTGGCATGTTGTCTCGCAGAGCGGTTTGACGGATGTCTCGACGGAAGCGCGGCCAGGGGTTGGGGTTCTTAGCAAACCCAGACCAAGCAAACATGCGCCCTTGAAAGCCAGCGCCGATCCCCGTGGCGACAATCTCGACGTCGCCGTCGTTATCTATGTCGCCCACAGCAGGCGTGCCGAACATGTGTCCAGTGCTCATGATCAAGTTTGTTGTTGGTGGTTGGCTCCAGTTGCAACTCGGCGGCACTTGTGTGTAATAAGAGCCGTTGGCGTTGAGGATGACTACGTTTGGCTGGTAGCCGAAAATGATCTCTGGGGGCGAGCTGGCAGGTCCGACTACGTTTGCAACCAGCGGGCTGCCGAAGACCATCAAGTTGCTTGCGCCGCTCGCGTTGCACAGGATTTGAACGAACAACACCTGGCGGTTCTTGTAGTCGAACCCATATACATACATCGGGGTGGGGTAGATGAAGCTTCCCTGACTGAATGTTGTGATTACCATGTCGAGGAATCCATCCCCGTTCAGGTCGCCAAGCGCGGGGGAAGCGAACCCCTTGCCATTCGTTGCAGGTCGCCACGTCTCAACCAAGCGCAACGTCTCACTCGGCTGACTGGGGTCATAACGAGCGAAGACAACGTAGCTGCCCGTGTTCGGCCAGTAAGGGCCGGTGCCGATAGCGATCTCAGGCAGCCCGTCGCCATCCAGATCGGCAACGACAGGTGAGGAGAAGAAAGCTTGATCGTAGAAGCGGCGAGCCAAAATACTACCACTTGCCGAGAGGACCCACAGCACACCGCCGTTGCCGTAACCAAAGTATCCGCCGGCAGTGATGTCTGTCCCAATGACTATTTCAAGGGTGCCATCTGCGTCGAGGTCGGCGAGGGCAGGAGACCCCCAAATTGTGTCCTGCACCCAGAAGCCGCGGTCATTGCACCGCGGAGCAGGATGGTAGCTAGGCAGTGCGGGCAATCGCCCCCACAGAGCTTGCCCATACTGATTGATGCGGTAGATGCAGTGATCCCAGGCAGCAAAGACGATGTCAAGCACACCGTCGTTGTCCAAGTCCGCGATAGCGGGTGCACTGTTCACACCGTCCAGCCTGCCATTTGGGGCGCCCTCCTCGCCGAAGTCAGCGGTGTCGAAATACCACAACACAGCGCCATTAGCGCCGTCTAGAGCAACTAAGCCACCATCGCAGTCGTTCGCTGGATAGGTGTCTATCCAGTTACCCATGCCGAAGACAATATCAAGCACGCCATCATTGGTGAGATCGGCAATCGCAGCGCTGCCGTTGACGTCGGCACGGACGGTAGTCTCCCACTTGAGTGTTCCGTTGTGGTTGTATACGTACACACGACCTTGGCAACCAAGCGATGTAGGCCCATTCAGTGTGCGCCCGCCAACGATGATCTCGAGTGTGCCGTTGCTGTCCAGGTCAGCTAATTGCACAGCGCCACGCTCAGAGAAAGATCCACTCATGTCAGCTGGAAAGCCGGGCTGTAGTGGTGGCGCCGAAGCTACAGCTACCCTGTTAGGAACAGAGGCAAATGCAGTAAGGATGAGGATGCTGATCAGAGAGAGGCGTCCAAGATGAGTGACATGAGCGCTCACCTGTCTCGCGCCTCCGACGAGCCCCTTGATATTGTTCATCGAGCACATTTATCCCCTCGTACGACAGCGAGCCTTGAGCTATTATCGCCGAAACGGCGATGTCAGACATATTATCCACCTCAACTTACGTGCGGCAACTGCATGATCGCCTCCTGGCGGGTGATCCCTCTGCGCCAGCAGAGATCGAAAGGCTAGTCAAGCTGAAACCGCTCGCGGAGCTCACGGACGAGGTCAGTCGGCATAGCCTTCTGCAAGAGTTCGAGTTTGCCTCCTCCGTGCCCATTCTCGGCAAGTTCATAGCCCGGCTGCGCTCGTTTGTGCACAGCATAGCGAGCCGCTGGGCGCTGCGATTCGTCGTTCAGCAGCAAAATCGCTTCAATCGAAGCGTTGCGCGCGCATTGGAAGCCTCATTGTTGCTGAACGAGCACCTTCTGGCGCGAATTGAGACGTTGGAACAGCGCCTGTCGCTGCTTGAGCAACAATGACAAAGCGCGTTCTGGTTGATGCCCGCCCGTTGCAGGTCGAGGCATATGCCACGCGCGGTGTAGGCGCTCACCTGCGGGGATGGTTGAACCAAGCGTCCGCGCTTCAAAGGCAGTTCGACTTAGAGATTGCGCTGCTTCTTGACCGCAGCGCAGCCGTGCCACCGCTTCCACCCTTTCCACGCTACTTCGTGCGCTCGTCACAGCACGGGTGCACTTGCTTTGCGCCAGACCTCATGTTGCGTGCTGAGGCTGACCTGCTTGAGATCGCTCATGTCGCGCGCGCGGACTTAGTTCACGTTACGTATCCCCTCGCCGAAGAGTTCTGCCCGCCAGGGCGTCTCTCTTGCCCAAGCGTCGTCAGTTTGTACGACACCATTCTCCTTGACCGTGCCGAAGCCTACCTCGAGGCACATTTGCGACAGGAGCGCGCCGGCTTCATCCAGCGCATCGAGAGACTTCGTTTAGCAACTCGCGTCCAGACATTGTCTCGTGCCTCGGCTGGGGATATTGCGCGTTGCCTCTCGCCGTCTCCACCGCCGATTGACATCGTGTCAT
>JANWZM010000051.1 GCA_025054635.1 Thermoflexales bacterium | reverse complement strand
AACAGGTGAGGGGAACTTCGGCACAAATGGCGTTGGGCAAACTTCAGGGGTGATCCCCAACCCACTCGCAGGTGACTACCGTTGGGGGTGGCACGACACCTCAGGCAACTACGACAACGGCTGGTTCCCGCAAGTTGGGCTGCCCAGTGGTCGGGTGTATTACGATGATTACAAGCGCTTCGTCTGGCGCGCTTTGGAGACGACGCAGGGCAACTACACGGCAGGGATCAACCTCATTGAGTGGCATCTCGCTCAAGCCGCACAGCGCGGACGGCGATTTGCCTTCCGCGTGATGATCCTCAGCGAGTACGAGGGCGACGTAGACGGCGACGGGCAGACCGACGGCTTGACCGGCGTCCCCAATTACATTGCCAACAACCCCAGCATGGGGCGACGCTTCAGCTCGAGTAAGCCCGAATGCAACAATATCTTCGTCCCTTACTGGAACGAGCCTGCTTTCTTGGATCGCGTCCAGGCGCTGATGAACGCGCTGAGCGTCTTCGACGGCGACCCGCGCTTAGCCTACATTGACATCGGCATCTACGGGCACTGGGGCGAATGGCACATGAGCGGGCTGGGCTTCTCCAGCATCCCGCCGGAGATCAACGCAACCCCTGCGACACGCGCCCGCTTGGTGGACATCGTCAACCAAGCCTTCCAGAGGACACGCATCCTGATGCTGCCTGATGTGGACGGCGACTATCCCGACCGCAGCGGCACAGGGTTTGTCTATGCCATGCAGAACTACCCGCGCATGGGCGTGCGCAAGGACAACCTGTCCAACATCTGGTTTGAGCAGGAGGTCAGCCATTGGTTCCCCAACGTGCAAGCCGCTTTCCAAAACCGCTGGCGCACTACGCCGTTCGTGACCGAGTTCTTCGGCGGCGAGAACGAGGCTGCCCTGCAACTTGCTGAGTCCCAGGTCATCCGCTACCACGTCAGCATGGTCGCGACGAACCAGTGGCACAACAGCGCACAACGCATCGAGATCGGCAAGGCAGCCGGGCACCGCTTCCAGTTGAACCAAGCCTCGTGGCCCAACTCAGTGGACGCTGGCTATCGTTTCCAGTTGGTCTCGCGTTGGTCGAACGTCGGCGTCGCCCCTGCGTACGAAAACTGGGCGCCGACCTGGGAGCTTTACAACAGCGGCGGGACAAGGGTCTGGTCAGCGCGCTCGCGGCTGGATTTGCAGCGACTGCTGCCCACCACGATCAACCCTGACGATGATGTGAACACCGAGGAGACCGAGGCAAACGGCAAGAACGCGCCTGTCACCATCACCGACGACCTAGCACTACCCAGCAACCTGGCTGCGGGCACCTACACATTGCGCCTGCGCATCCCGTTGATCCTCGCAACGGGCGCAGAGCACCCCTACCTGCCGCCACTCGCCCTAGCGACTCAAGGGCGAGACGCGCAGGGGCGCTACACGCTCGGGACAATCGCGGTTACAGCGCCATCTGTCGCCGCGCCAGGGGTGACGCTGACGACAAGCCCTACGCAGCACCTCATCCCCTTCGGGCAACCGATTGTGCTCACAGCAACGGTCACCAGCGCCTCAGCCGTCAGCCAGGTTGAGTTTCTTGCCGACGGCGCAGTTATCGCTGTGGACACAACGCCGCCCTACACAACTACGTGGACGCCACCAACGCAGGGTGTCTTCACCGTGATCGCTCGTGCTACAGACAGCAGCAATCGTGTCGGTGTCTCTGCGCCGAGGTCTTTTGACGTGCAGCAGCACACCACGATCGGCTTCAGCATGAGCCTTACTGTTACGCCGCCTGGGCCGCACACTGCGCCGGCGACACTCACGCTCACGGCAACAGCAGGCGCAACGGTCACCTTGACCCACGTTGAGTTTTTCGTCGGCAACACCCTCGTGCACACAGACACCAGCGCGCCGTTCACGACAACTGTCGGCCCGCTCGCCGCAGGCACTTACACGCTGATTGCTAAGGGCTATGACACGCTGAACCGCGTTGGCTACGCCCAAGTCCAAGTTGTTGTTGGCAATCCGCCCAAGGGGCCGTATGGTGGAACGCCGCGCAGCATCCTCAGCACAATCCAGCTCGAGGACTATGACGAGGGCGGCAGCGGGGTGAGCTGGTGGGACACCTCACCGACGAACGAAGGGGGCGCCTACCGAAACGATAGCGTGGATATTCAGGTGACAAACGATGTCAGCGGCAGCTACCATATCGGCTGGGTCAACGCAGGCGAGTGGCTCGAGTACACCGTCGTTGTGCC
>JANWZM010000037.1 GCA_025054635.1 Thermoflexales bacterium | reverse complement strand
TCCCTCTATGTAACCAACCGCAACCCGCCTGACAAGGGCGAAAACAGGACACAGATAGGACACGAATAGGACATCGCGGACATCCAAGCGTCAGTCTGCCGTCAGAGAAGCGTTGGCTCGTGCCTGGCTACGACTCAACCGCACATCTTGCGCTTGCAGTCCCCCCGCGCGCGGGGAGATCCAGGGCAGGGCGGCGCTACTCTGCCCACCCCCGAGGGCTTTTCATCACCCACAGCTTGAGCAGCCCTCTGGGGGGAAGCCGGGGGTGCAGATTGGGCGCGCGCGGCGCGTCCCTACGCGGGTGCATGGTGTAGGGGCGCATGGCGTGCGCCCTGCATGGCGTGCGCCCCGTCGTGCCACAACGCGGGCGCGCCGCGCGCCCGTACCATGTCATTCCCCTGTGTTTTGCGGGCTTTCTGCCGCCCGTGCTTCAAACGCGGACGCTGGACAGGTTGGATGCGCTGCTTTGCAACATTGTGGGTGATGAATAGCCCCGAGGGAGAGGGGATAGGGGCGAGGGCCGTGTGACAAGCCCTGCCATGTAGTCATGTAGTCACTCCCGCCCACTAGGCTCTTGCACTTTAAGGTATACTTTACGCGCACACGGGGATGACTGGCTTCGACGGATTGCGTCGTGCCCGAGTGGCGAGCCGAGGCGCGCTCCTCGTTAATCAGCGCGAGCACAGTAAGTGCGAAGAAGATCAACTGGAATGCTGTCCCGATGGCTGCGTAAGCCATCAGCAGCATCCGCAGCGTGAGATGACTGCGGCGTCGCTTACGTCCCCTCGCTGGCGGGAGGTAACGCGGCGTGACAAAGCCAGCGGGCGCACCGCCGAGGTTCGTAGGCGGGTCTGGGCCGGCTGATCGCCAACATCACGAACTGGCGTCGAGATGACCCTGTCGCTGGGGATGCTCGGCGCAAGAGGCAAACAGCGACTACGCTCGTAGGCACTCGAGGGCGGTGCTTTTCGGACCCGGGTTCGACTCCCGGCATCTCCATAAGTCGGTTGCCCCTGACTGCTTTTCGGCTGATCTCAGTTTCTGCAGAAGCCCCCAATGTGGAGTGCTTCTACTGCCGGGCAGGTGGCGCTCAGGCGTAGGGCGCAAGGGGTTGCTCGCCGTTGCGCGCCAGGAGTGTGCGCCGACGATGTCCAACAACTTCGTAGATCTTCAGCGTCGGCTTCGAGCGGTTGAGCGTGTAAAAGTGCACCCCAGCGACGCCATGCTCGAGCAGGTCGAAGACTTGCTGAGTCGCCCAATGAATGCCGACTGCTTCAACGGCTGCGTCGTCTGCGGCTTCAGTCACAGCGCGCAAGAGCGGTGCAGGGATGCGCGACCCAAGCGCTAACTCCGCCATGCGCACCATGCCTTGGTAGCTGGTGATCGGCATGATGCCTGCGATGATCGGCACGCGGATGCCGATCAGCTCGCACCGTTCGCAAAAGTCATAGAAGTCGCGGTTGTCGAAGAAGAGTTGCGTGCATATGTAGTCTGCCCCGCAGTCCACTTTTGCCTTGAGATACTCTAGCTCTTTCAACCGATTCGGGGTCTCGGGGTGACCTTCGGGAAAGCCGGCGACGCCAATGCCGAAATGGGGGAAATGCTGCTTGATGTAGCTGACGATCTCGGCAGCATACTTAAAGCCATCGGGATGGGGCGTGAAGCCCTGTGCGCCGCGTGGCGGGTCACCGCGCAGCACCATCAGATTCTGCACACCTGCTCGAGCGTAGTCCTCCAGCAGGCGATGGATCTCAGCGCGGCTGGCGCCAATCGCGGTGACATGGGCGACAACAGTTAGGTTTGTCTCTCGCTGTAGGCGGATCACCAGGTCGCGCGTCAGCTCGCGCGTGCTGCCTCCTGCGCCGTAGGTCACGCTGACGAACGATGGGCGCAGCGGCACAAGGTCGCGGATAGTTGCGAAGAGCTGCTCAGCGCCCTCGGGCGTCTTTGGGGGGAAGAACTCGAAGCTAAAGTGCGGCCCAGGCTGGCGCAAGACATCCGCGATATGCATGCCCGCGATCGTACTACGCTCGGCGCTGCTTCGTCTCGGTTATGCATAAGCCAGGGCTTATTGCTACTCAAACCAACCCAATGGCTAGGTTGTGTCCTCTCCAAGCGGCAGTAGGTCTGCATCTAAGCTATCATTAAGACAAGAGTTTGTCTTGCCTTTGTGCAGGCTGAGTTTAAGTGTAGGAGGCGACAAGCGATGCAGGAAGGGAGTGTGCTTGAAAGAGAGGTAGCCAGTCGCGCCGATGGTGGTGCGCCGGCGATCGGCGTCACGCACGCGAAGGAGAGCCAGGCACCAGACCTGGACGACGAGCTGGACGGTGAGCATGTGGGGTTCAGCCCGCGCGGGATCGCGGTCTTCCTATTCCTGATGCTCGTGGGTTACGCCCTGTATTGGGCATACCTGTGGTTCATCACCGTGATCGAGCGTGGTGTCAATGGCTGAACGGCGACAAGTGAGGTGTAACGGCAATGGAACTGAACAAGCTAGAACGGTACTGGCTAATCGCAGTGGGAGTTGTGCTCGGTGCGTTCACGGCTGCGACAATCGTCGCGCTGCTGTTCTTCAACATTCGGTTGCCCAGCCCGGTCGAGCGAATTGATCCGCAGCGGCTGGAGGAGACTGAATTTGCTCGACCTGGCATTCGTCGGCTGACAGGTAGCCGCTACGAAGCTTACATCGTGGCAAAGTCGTGGGCGTTTGAAGTAGGTCCAGACGCGGGCACGCCGCCCACACTGCGCTTCCCGGCTGGGTCTGAGGTGACGTTCTACGTCACTAGCAAGGACGTGATGCACGGCTTCCAGATTGAGGGTCACACCGCAAACTTGGAGCTTGTGCCAGGGCAAATCGCCCGCACTACGGCACGCTTCAACCGTCCCGGCCGATACAACATCATCTGCAATCACTACTGTGGCGCAGGACATCACTTGATGTATGCCACGATTCTGGTGGAGTGAGTGTCCAGTTTGGTTTGCAAGAGAAGAAGAGGAGTTTGTGATGGCAGCAGTTAGCCTTCCGACAACTGTGGAGATGCCCGCCAGCCCGCGCACGCTTCAGCTCGTGAAGCGCGAGCGGCTCTTGGTCGGCGCACACCTTTTGACCGCGCTCTTCGCGCTTATGGTCGGCGTGTTCATGGGACCCTTTCAGGCGTTCCATCGCTCGCCGGCGTTCATCCAATACTTCCCGACCATTCCAGTCTTCACCTACTACTACCAAGCAGTGACAGCGCACGGGGTGATGAACGCGCTGTTCTTCACCACGTTCTTCATCATCGGGTTTACTTACTTTGTCACTGAGCGCAGCTTGCAGCGCCCGTTGCGCTTCTTGCCCGCAGCGTGGGTAGGGTTCGCCTCGATGTTCATCGGGTTGACGATGATGCTGATCGTGCTGCTTACTGAGCCGCAGCGGTCAGCCGTGCTGTTCACCTTTTACCCGCCCTACATCGCGCCGGCGACGTTCTACCTGGGCTTGGTGTTGCTGGTGGTTGGGTCGTGGATCGCCTCAGCGATCTTGTTCTTCACCTACCGTGACTGGAAGCGCGAGCATCCCAACGAGCGTGTCCCGTTGGCTGTCTTCATTCTGGTGATCAACTTCATCGTGTGGGACATCGCCACGATTGGCGTCGCCGTTGAGATCCTCTTCATGTTGCTGCCTGCGTCGTTGGGGTTGATCCAGGGGGTTGACCCGCAGCTCGCGCGCACCCTGTTCTGGTTCTTTGGGCACCCGCTGGTTTACTTCTGGCTGCTGCCTGCCTACGTGAGCTGGTACACCATGCTGCCCAAGCAAGCAGGCGGGCGCTTGTTCAGCGAGCCGTTAGCGCGCGTTGCCTTTCTGCTGTTCCTGTTCTTCTCCGTGCCAGTTGGTGTGCACCACCAATTCAGCGACCCAGGCATCAGCGCATCCTCAAAGGGGATTCACACGTTCTTGACTTTCATGGTGAGCTTGCCGAGCTTCATGACGGCATTCAACGTTGGGGCTGCGCTGGAAAACGCCGGGCGCAACAACGGCGCAAAGGGGCTGTTCGACTGGATCTGGAAGCAACGCTGGAGCGACCCTGTAGTTGCAGCGCAGTTGTTCGCCATGCTCTCGTTCATCGCCGGCGGCTTCAGCGGCTTGATCAATGCCTCGTCACAGCTCAACGCCACGATCCACAACACCTCGTGGGTGCCAGCGCACTTCCACATGACGCTGGGCAGCGCGGTGACACTGACCTACATCAGCGTCGTGTACTGGCTGTTGCCCGCCATTCGCGGTCGTGCCTTGTTCAGCAAGAAACTGGCTGTTGCACAGTCGGCGACTTGGTTCGTCGGCATGGTTGTCTTCAGCGCCTCGATGGGGTCGGCAGGGCTTGCGGGCGCGCCGCGCCGCGCCATCACGGCTACAGCGCCTTACCTAACGCAGGAGATGGCGTTCTGGTTGAACTTGACTGCCGTTGGTGGCGTGATCTTGCTAGTTAGCTCGATCCTGCTGTATGTCAACATCTTCGGCACGCTGTTCCTGTCGCGCAAGCCGGCGCCAGAAGGCGAGGTGCCAATCACGACCCGCAGTGGTGACACCCGCTCTCCGCTGTGGTTCGAGCGCTGGGGCTTCTGGCTGGGGATTGTGGCGCTGCTGATCCTGGTTGGCTACGGTCCAGTCTTCGCTGAGGCGCTGGACGTGAATGGTTGGATCATCCAGCGTTACGTGCCCTACATCAACACGCCGATGCGCTGAGACTCCACAAGGTGCATTTGGGGAAACACGTGCAGCGCAGCAGCGCGCTGTGTGCACCCCACACGGCAGCAGCGGACATTGTCCATCGCTGCAACCTTGTGTGTGCACAGCGAACTAGTTTCCTCGCTTGGAATGCACCGAGTGCCACGCTGCCCTTGACTACAACAGAGGGAGCGACGCCACGAACAAGTCGCTCCCTCCGTGTGCTTCATGGCGATGCTTGTCCTCGACACGCAGGAATCGAGGCAAGCGCTCATCCCTGTTTGCTCGCATCTCTCGGAGTTGTGCTGGGTGCGTTGGATGAGCCTGCAAGAAGGAGGTAGTTTCAGATGACTATACCGACCATCCCAGACCCTAACGCGAAGCAGTCGTCGGCTGGCAGCTTTGCGCGGCTGCTGATTGCGTCAATGCTGACTGGCTTCGGCGCAGTCATGATGTTCTTCAGTGCAACCTATCTGCAGGACGCTCGGTTGCTTGCCGAAGTGCCCGAGGTGTTCTGGCTGATGATCTGCGGCGTCCCGCCAAGTGAAGTGATGGCGCCGCCGTTGCTGTTTAGCCTTGGCGCGGTCAGCGTGTTGCTGGCGTGTGTTTTGCTCGTCATCGGCGATCTGAAGCGGCGATTTGCATTTGCTGTTGTTGTCTTGCTGAGTGCGGCTGCGATGAGTGGCGCTGGGTATGCCTTCGGTCAAGCCAACCGCGCTGCCCAGAGCACGCCGCTCAAGATCGCCTATATGAACCCGCCGCGGTTGATGCCCGATTTCGAGTTGACCAACCAGCACGGCGCAAAGACGCGCCTGAGCGACTTGCGCGGCAAGTATGTTGTGCTGTTCTTCGGCTACACCCACTGCCCAGATGTCTGCCCGCTCGCGCTCGGGGATATGCGTGCAGTCAAACGGATGCTT
Organism: Thermoflexales bacterium; assembly: GCA_025054635.1. Lineage (GTDB taxonomy): Bacteria > Chloroflexota > Anaerolineae > J036 > Brachytrichaceae > DRWP01. The sequence continues at coordinate 1,538 of JANWZM010000037.1, read as the reverse complement.
GGGGAAGACGCGAAGGACGTGCAGTTCGTCTTCATCAGCGTAGATGGCTCACGCGACACGCCTGCTGCGCTGAAGCAGTATATGGACGCCTTCGATTCGTCCTTCCTCGGTCTGACCGGTCCAGAGCAGGAGGTGCGTCTGATCGCGCTGGAGTATGGCGCGCGCTTCCGCGCGAACCCACCCAACGCAGACGGGTTCTACATCGTTGATCACACGGCAGACACTTACGTGCTCGACCGCCAGGGCTACTGGGTTGCGGCTTGGGCGCTAAGCACCAGCCGTGAAGACGCCACGGCTGCCTTGCGCGACTTGATCCACAAGGACAAGCATGTTAGCCGCTGATGTTCGACTTTGACTGCGCCCCCGATCGCCGCAACACGCTGAGCGTGAAATGGACGACCTATCCAGAGGACGTCCTTCCGATGTGGGTCGCAGACATGGATTTTCTCGCCCCGCAGCCAGTGCGCGAGGCGCTGGCTGCGCGGGTGAGCCACGGCATCTTTGGTTACGATTTCTCAACCACGGCGCTCGCTGAGGCCGTCAGCGCTTGGTTGCTGCGCCGCTTCGGCTGGGCAGTCAGCCCCGAAGCTGTGCTCTTCACGCCAGGGGTAGTGAGCACGATGAACTTGGTGCTGCGCACCTTTGCTGCGCCTGGCGATGCCGCAGTGGTGTTCACCCCGATTTATCCGCCGTTTCTGCATGCACCCTCGCAGCAAGGGCTACAGCTCATCCCTGTGCCGCTCGCTGAGGATGAGCAAGCCTGCCCGCGCTACACGATTGACTTCGACGCGCTCGAGCGCGCCCTCACCCCGCGCGCGCGCGTGCTGCTGCTCTGCCATCCTCATAACCCTGTCGGGCGCGAGTGGACGCGCGATGAACTGTTGCGTCTGGCAGAACTCTGCCTGCGCCATGACCTCCTGATCTGCAGCGACGAAATCTGGGGAGACCTAGCGCTTGGCGAGGGCACGCATGTTCCCTTTGCTGCGCTCAGCCCTGAAGTTGGGCAACGGTGCGTGACCTTGATGGCGCCGAGCAAGACCTTCAACTTGCCTGGGCTTGGGCTAAGCTTCGCGGTCGTACAAAACCCGCTGCTGCGCGGACGCCTAGCGCAGGCAGCTATCGGCACGCTGCCACATGTCAATGGGCTTGCGCTCGTCGCGGCTCAGGCGGCGTACAGTGCGTGCGATGACTGGCTCGATGCGCTGCGCGCCTATCTCACTGCCAACTGCAACTTCCTGCTCAGCTTCGTGCGCGCCGAGATGCCTAGCCTGCGCGTCTGCGCGCCCGAAGCAACCTACTTAGCGTGGCTGGATTGTCGGCATGCGCTCGACGGCCAGTCACCTTACTCGTTCTTCTTGACAAAGGCGCGCGTTGCACTCAGCGATGGAGCAGGCTTCGGAGCAGGCGGCACGGGCTGGGTTCGGCTCAACTTCGGTTGTCCTCGCAGTCAGCTTCGCACTGCGCTCGAGCGGATGCGCGACGCGCTACGCAGCTTGTGAATCAAGCTGCGCTGCTTGCAGCGGCGTCTGCATCGGCAA
>JANWZM010000036.1 GCA_025054635.1 Thermoflexales bacterium | reverse complement strand
GACGCTAGGCATGTTCTTCATCGCTGGGGATCGGATCTGGCGACACAACTTGCCCAGCCTGCCTGTGTTTGTCGGTCCGCTGGCTGCGCTCTTTGCGCTCGGTGCGCTTGTTGTAGTGCGCCGCTGGCAGTCGCAGCCGTATTGGTTTCTGGCTGTCTGGACAGGGCTTTTCCTTCTGCCCACTGCTCTGGCGGAAGACGCGCCCCATTACTTGCGCGCGATTGGCGCACTGCCCGCTGCGTGCATACTGGCAGCGCTCGGCATAGCCGCCGTGGTCGAGAGTAGATTAGGAACGAGCAGAACGTTCAGCATCGGTCGCCTCCGTCTAGGGATTGGTCTTGTCTTCGCGCTTGGTTTCGGGCTGATGCCTCACGCGGTGTTTACGACCTACGCCTACTTCAACCGATATGTCACTGCGCCTTTGACGGCGTACTGGTTGGAGGCACACAACACCGCGCTCGCTCGAGAGGTCAACGAGGCGGCATTGAACGGCGAGCAGGTGCGAATTGACACGCGGCTCTCATCGGGCAATCCCGCGCTGCACTTTCTCTCGCCTGCTGTCGCCTATGTCGCAGACATGGGCGGATATCTGTGGCTGCCAGGCGATGCAGCGCGCGGACGGCTGTTGGTTGATCCCAACCACGACTGGTCAACGCTGCGCGATGCACTGCCCCAGCCTGTCGCGCTATCGGTTCGGCTTGGGCCGATGGCACAAGCCGACCGCGAGACCACTCCCCGAAGGGCGTTCATTACTGTGCACTTCACGAGCACTGTGCCAGCAACCGACCCTCTCGTTGAATTTGAGGGCGGTATGAGCCTGCTCGACGCCTTGGCAGTATGTTCCAGCACCGAAGAGGCTGGATGTCGTGTAGCCCTGAGCTGGCGTCTGGCTCAGCCGCGCCCTGAGGACCTTGCGGTCTTCGTGCACTGGCTGCGCGAGGGGCAACTGCTTGCACAATCTGATGGCACACCAGGGGAGGGGTATCTACCGATCTACTTCTGGCGCGCTGGCGATATAGTTAAGGACGCTCACTGGCTGCGCGGCGCTCAATGGCGCGCAGGTGACGCGCTCCATGTCGGGTTGTATCGTCGCTCAGACTTGAGCCGCCTCCGTGTGGTTCATGGGCGATCCTCTACAGGGAACGACTCGGTTATTATTACGCCCTCTGAGCAAAGATAACAATATGGCAGCCAACTGCGAACACGAGGTGCGCTGCGCGCGCTCATCCCTCGCCCCCAAGAGGTTGAGCTGTGCGCGGTGCGTTCCCGTTGATCCGCGCCGCTCTCTGCTGAAGTACGTCCACTGCATAGTGCGCCTTGCGCTTGCAGTGGCTTTCGGGGCAGCTCTCCTCGTTGGCAACCTGAACCGCAGCAGCACATTTGCACATGCACAGACCAGCCAAGTTATCCTTCGCGAAGACTTCGAGGGCGAATTCAAGGCTGACTCGCTTTGCCGCGAGGGCAAGTGTGAAGTGCCTGCGGGTTGGAGCGTATGGTTCATCCCGCGCAAAGAGGAAGACCCGCCAGGGGTCAACTTTCAGCCGAGCTTCGAGCAATGGCGCGATAAGCCTTACTCAGGCAACGCTTGCCAGCGGGTGTGGGTGAGCAAAGCGACGTTCAACGGCGGGTTGTACCGCGTAGTCACAGGGATTCAGCCTGGCGCTCAACTGCGCTTGAGCGCGTGGGTGCGCGTGCGCTCGACGAACGATGACAGCCCCATCTCAACGCGCCCTTCGCGCGACATTCGGGTGCGGATTGGCTTGGATCCGCTCGGCGGCGAAGGCTCAGCCAGCCCTTTGAGCGGACAAGTTGTCCAGTCGCCTGAGAAGTCAACTACAGACGAGTGGGTGCAGCTCACCGTTGAGGCTCAAGCGCGAGCCTCCACGGTGATCATCTACACCTACGCCACCATGCGTGACCCGGTTCGGCACAACGAGGTGTTCTGGGACGAGATCGTGCTAGAAAGCGTGACGCCGCCAACACCAACGCCCGAGCCAACGGCAACTGCTGCAAACACCGAACCAGTCCTACCAGCGCCGACACCAACACCTGCCCCGCTCAGGGCAGATGTCACCTACACCGTCAAAGCGGGGGACACGCTCAGCGGCATCGCGCTCGAATACAACGTGACAGTGGAAGACCTGCTGCGCAACAACCCCGGCGTCCGTCCAGAGGCGTTGCAGATCGGTCAAGTGCTGGTCGTCAAGCGCGCTGAGCTGCAGCCCACCCCCACACCAGAACCAGCACAGTCAGCAGCCGCGCCGACGCAACTCGACCCCTTTGCAACGCCGACGACAGGACAGATCTGCGTACAAGCCTTTCTGGACGACGATGGGAACGGGCGGCGCGAAGAGGGCGAAGACCTGGTGCCAAACATCATTTTCGTGCTCAGCAGCAACGGTCGGCGCATTGCAGAGTACACGACTGCGGGTGTTGAAGAGCCATACTGTTTCGAGAACCTAGCCAACGGGACTTACGTCGTCTCGGCAACTGCGCTCGACTTGTACAACGTCACGACACCGCTAGATGACACCATAGCTGTAGCAGGTGCGCGGGCTTACTTCTCGGTTGGGTTGCGGCGCAAACAGGACGGCTTTCAGAACGTGGGCCGCGCTGCGGCCGCAGATTTATCTCCTCCGGTGAATTGGTCTGCCGTGCTCTCAATTGGCGGCGGAACGCTCCTGTTTATCGGCGCGTTGGGGGTGGGTGCGTTTGTGTTGCTGCGTCAGCGACGGCTATGAGCGCGCTTCACTGCGCCAGCACCCACACCCCATCGCCTGCCGTGCCGACGACCAGAACCGTAGGTAACACTGCGAGGCACACCCCGTCGCTGATCGAGCTGACCGGCGACCACCGCCCGTCGCACCGGATGAATATCCCGTCGCTTGTCGCTGCGTAAGGGAGTGCCAGCGCATTGATCGCACTCCCTGCTAGCTCGAGCTGCCACTGCTCGAACGGCGGCTCAGCAACCCATAGCCCGTCCTCTGTTCCGGCGAAGGCGTGCAGCGCTGACTCTTCCACTGCAACGCAGGTGAACGGAGTGCTCCCTGCTGGGGTCATTAGCTCACGCCAAGCGCGCCCGCCGTTGTAGCTGATGAACAAGCCGCTCTCCGTCGCCGCGAGCGCGATTTCGTCCTCAGCAAAGCGCGGCGAAAACGCCACGTCGTTCACGCGCAGGTCAATCAAGCCGTGATTCCAGGCAAACCAGCTTGCACCTCGGGTCGTCGTGCGCCACACTCCGTCGGCAGCCGTCGCGGCGAGCGCTACACCATCCTGGGCGAAGGTGGGTGAGGCGCGCAGCGCCGCGATCTGACCTTGGATCGGAATGCGCGCCAACTGCCAGGTTGCTCCGCCGTCGTCGGAGAGCGCAATATCGCTGCTAGACCCGACGATCAAACGCCCCGCGCTAGCAGTTAGTGCAGTCAACGCAACTTGACCGAGCGCGAGTTCTGTCCACCTATCGAACGGCTCAAGCTGCCATACTCCCTGGCTTGTTGCCGCGATGCATTTGCCGTCGGGGAGAGGGTGTAGAGCGAAGATGTGCTCGGGCGTCGTGAAGTGAACCATCATTGCAGCTCAAAGGTGCAGCAACAGCTATCGGGCAGGCTTCAACGCCTCACCCGCTGCGAATGCAAGACGCGGAACATGCGCACATGCAAGCGCGTCTCTGAGAAAGGCGCACCTGGCTGTAGGAGCGCATGGCTTGTGCTCGTGTGCTGCGCGTGCCCGTGCCCTCGCCGCTACGCCTTTTTGCCCGGGGGCAAGCAAGCAAGTGCAGGAGCGCGCGCTCAGCGAATTGGGTGCACAATAGACAACGTTGAGCAGGAGGTCTACTTCGGTGGCGAGAATTCATCCACAGCGTCGCCATGGCGCATTGGTTGCGCTGGCGATTGTAGCGTTACTGGTCGGCGCTTGTCAGCCGACGGGCACTGCTACGCCTATCCCTAAGATGCCATTCATTGCGGTTGCGCCTGAGCGCATTCCTGCGGGCAGTCCAATCTCCGCCATCGGCAGCGACTGGCAACCGGGCGAAGAGGTCACAATCGGGTTGCTGCCTACTGTGCCAGGACAGGCGGGCGCACTGGTGCTTGCAGTGGTCACGGCTGACTCGCAGGGGCGCTTCCGCGTTGAGTTGACTGCTCCGCTCGGGCTTGCGCCTGGCCCCTGGCAAGTGACAGCGCAGACGCGCACGCCAGGGCGGTTTGCTGTGGCAAGCTTGACCATCCTCGAGCCAACGCCCTTGCCGCCAACAGCAACACCGCCACCAACGCCAACGCTGCAGCCAACGCCAACTGCGACGACACCGCCTCGGCAGCTAACGCCGACTCGCCCGCCGCGCCCAACAAACACACCACTTCCGCCTCCACCACCGACGCCGCCGCTGCCGCCGATCCCAGCCTACCCGAGCTGGCGCGGTGAATACTTCGACAACATCAACTTGTCTGGCGTAGCTCGCGTGGTTCGCATTGACACGCCCCTGGACTTCAACTGGGGCAATAGCGCGCCCGATCCTTCCATCCCCGCCGACGCCTTCTCGGCACGCTGGACAACACTGTTTGGCGTCGCGCCGGGGACGTATCGGTTTGTCTTCTTCGTTGACGACGGGGTGCGTCTATACATTGACAACGTGCTCGTGTTGGACGAGTGGCAAGACGGTCCTCCGCGTGAGGTGTTCCGCGACGTGACGATGGCTGGGCGCACTTATACGCTGCGTGTAGAGTACTACGAGCGCACGGGCTTTGCTGCGCTGCGCTTCAGCGTGTTCGGCGTGCCGCAATTCACACCGACTCCGCTGCCGACGCCTACGCCGACCCGTACCCCGCAGCCGCCTACGCCGACGCCTGTGCCGCCGACGCCGACCTTCACGCCAGTGCCGCCAACCCCGCTGCCGACCAACACACCCCTGCCGACAGCAGTGCCGCTGCCAACCCCGACGCCAATCCCGCTGCCGACTAATACACCGGTGCCGACAGTAGTGCCATTGCCGACCCCAACGCCAGTCCCGTTGCCGACGAACACACCCACCCCAACGCGCGCGCCAACACCAACGAACACGCCAACGCCGACTGGTACGTCAGCGCCAACAAGCACGCCAACACCAACGAACACGCCAACGCCGACTGGTACGTCAGCGCCAACAAGCACGCCGACGCCAACGCGAACGCCAACGCCGACCAGCACGCCAACGCCGACCAGCACACCGACGCCAACCAACACGCCGACACCAACCAGCACGCCGACGCCAACCCACACGCCGACCCCGACCACCACGCCCACGCCAACCAGCACCCCAACACCAACCAGCACGCCAACGCCAACCGACACGCCGACGCCGACCAGCACGCCAACGCCAACGAGCACCCCAACACCAACCAGCACACCGACACCAACCCCAACCGACACGCCGACGCCAACCAGCACGCCGACGCCAACACCTGAGCCACCCACACCTACACCAACGCCCGAGGCGCCAACAGCTACCCCTGAGCCGACGCCGACCCAGACACCAACGCCGATGCCCTCAGGAATCACGGTGACGGCTGTGCTGAGCCTGGCTGATCTGAAGCTCAGTGTGACCGGATCAGGTTGGGCGCCGCGCGAGCGGCTGGTTGTCGAGCTGTCCGACCAGCCAGACGGAACGCGGGGGCAGCGCCTTGCTGCGATTCGCGCCGACACGCGCGGCAAGTTCGCGATCACAGTGACGCTCGAATCCGCCCCCGAGCCAAGCGAGTCGCTCTACGTTGTTGTCCGCTCGCGCGATAGGGCAGAACGCAAGGTCATCGCGCCAGTGGAGATCATCTCACCGCCGTAGTTAGGAGTGACCGCGTGAATGCATGGTGTGGCGCGTCACCTCGTCCTCACCCTATGCCCTTTCCTCTAAGGAGAGGCGTAGGGTGAGAGCAAGACGCTGCTGCGCTATGCGCGATAGGTCTGAGTTTGAACACGCCTGTCGTCGCGCGTTTTAGGATCGGGGGTGTTTACTCTGCACGATATGACCGCGTCATCGCAGGTGTTTGACTACCGCAGCTTGTTCGACCTCGGCGGGCGCACGGCACTTGTTGTCGGCGCGGGTAGTGGCATTGGTGAAGCGGCAGCGCATGCTCTAGCAGCACACGGCGCGCGCGTGCTCTGCGCTGACGTGAACACAGAAGCTGCCCAGCGCGTCGCCCAAGCCCTTGGCGCACCTGCTGAGGCGCTGACCGTGGACATTCGCTCTGCTGCGTCAATCGCACAAGCCCTGTCGAGTGCTCCGCCGCCCGACGTGCTGGTGTGCACACCCAGCATCAACGTTCGCAAGCCGTTGCTAGCGATCAGCGAGGAGGAGTTCGACCGCGTAGTTACTCTCAACTTGCGCGGGACGTTCTTGTTACTGCGCGCGGTTGCCCCTGGCATGGCAGAGCGCGGGCGCGGAAGCATCATCGTGTTCAGCAGCATTCGCAGCGAGGTCGTTGAGCCAGGGCAAGGCGTTTATGCAGCGACGAAAGCAGGCGTGCGCCAACTGTGCCGTGCCCTCGCTGCAGAGCTGGGTCCACACGGTGTGCGCGTCAACGTCATTGCGCCTGGCATTGTTGAGACGCCACTGACAGCGCCAATCCGCGCCCATCCCGACTGGTACCGCGCCTACGCCGAGAAGACCGCCTTCGGGCGCTGGGCGCAGCCGCATGAAATCGCTGGGGCAGTGGTCTTCCTTGCCTCAGATGCCAGCAGCTACGTCACGGGGACGGTGCTGTATGTGGATGGTGGCTGGATGGCGCAGGACGGGCGCTTCACGCCGCCACTGTAAGAGCTGCAGCCGTGCTGTCGCTGCGCGAAGCCCAGCGCAACGAGCGTTTGCACGCCCTCGAGGTCGGGCTAATCGCACCCTTTTTTGTCATTGCAGTCCAGTTTCTGCCCGTGCTCGTGGCGCGGCTAGACGCCTCGCCGCTGCTGCTGGGCGTCTTTGTCTCAGGCAGTGCCGCTGCTCTAACGGTAGCCTCAGCCCTGGGCGCAGTGTGGCTGCGACGCTTTCCTGATTTCACGCGCTCGACAGTGCTCCCGGCGCTCGTTTGGCGGTTTGTCCTTCTCGTCGTCGCAGGCTTGCTGCTGATCCAAGCGCGAGTCGAGATTCTGGTCGTGATTGTTGTGGTCATGCACTTAGCAGCAGGGCTGACTACGGTTGGGTTCGTCGCCTTCATGCCCTACACGACCCTGCCCGAGCGCTTGTCCTGGCTGACCAGCATGCGCTGGACTGTGTTGGCGCTGGGGATCATGGTCTGCACTGCGCTGATCGGGCTGATCCTGGAGGGGTTTCAGTTTCCACTCAACTATGTGCTGGTGTGCGTGGGGGCAACACTAATTGGCGCACTAAGCTCGTATGCGCTGGCGCGATTCCGCCCTGTGCCTGCGGTTCTACCCACAGGCAAAGCCTCTGGGGCAGCGAGCGGCGGGTTTGCGGCGCTGCTCAGGCATGCACCAGCGCGGGACTACCTATGGATCACCCTACTAGCGCACACGCTGTTCCAAGCGCAAGTGCCGCTGCTCACCTTGCGCTTCGTGCGCGACCTGGGTGTCAGTGACGCCGACTTTAGCGGATATGTGGCGATCTTTTGGGGGGCAACAGGGCTGTTTGGATTGCTTGTGCCGCGCTTGACTCAGTGGATTGGTGACCTGCGCAGCTTCGCGCTGAGCTGCGTCGGGCTTGGGGCACAGGGGATCATTCTGGGGCTTGCCCAGACGCTGCCCACAACTTGGTTTGCTGGCGTGATCGGTGGCGCAGCGTCAGTGCTGTTCCAAGTCACCACGTTTTCACTGCTGGTAGCATGCGCGCCAAAAGGTCACTATGAGGCGTTCGTGAGTGCGCACACCACTGCGGTCAATGCAGCAGCGCTGCTTGGGCCGTTGGCTGCCTCAGCCTTGAACGAAGCGGGTTTATCTGTCGTCAGTGGGCTGACCCTCGTTGGGCTTGCCCGAATTCTTCTCGGCGGTCTAACGATTTGGCAGCTACGGCTTCAGTAATAAAGCCCCCAATTCGCCGCAGCTTGATCCTCCATCATGGAGGGATCCCACATCTCTAAGCCCATCGTGATCTTGGCAGGGCGCTGAGCGGCTTGCTGAGCGGTCTGCTTGACCTGCTCGACCAGCGCTGGTCCGTAAGGGCAGAACGGCGTCGTCAGGATCATGGTGACGTTGACGCTATCAGGCGACCACTCCATCTTGCGGATTAAGCCCAGCTCGATCACGCTCATGCCCAGCTCTGGGTCGTATACCTTGCGCAGCGCCTGGCGCACCTTTTCCTCAAGCGCTGCGTAGTCCTCAGTCTGTGTCCCAGGCTGGGAGGCTGCCTCTTGCTTCTGCTCGTCAGTCATTGCACCTGAGATTATAGGCAGGTCGATCTGAGTTGAAAGGGATGGGGAGAGCACTCCAAGTTCAAGCATGCCTGACCTCGCTTGCTTGAAGCGGTCGCGAAGAGGGCAGCGCGTTGGCTACTTGTCGTCTGCGGCAGCGGAACGCGCTCAGGGTACGATTCGAGCATGTCGCACGAACGCTCGCGACCGCGGTTGATGGTGCTCGACGGGCACTCGTTGGCTTACCGCGCTTACTACGCCATGCTCAACACGCGCAACGAGCCCCTGTCGGTCACCCATCCCGACGGCACGACCGAGCTGACTGGCGCGGTCTTTGCCTTCACCAACATGCTGCTCAAGGTTTGGCGCGACTTGCAGCCAGACTACATTGCGATCGCCTTCGACGTTGGGCGCACCTTCCGCGACACAATTTACCCCGAGTACAAGGCGACCCGCGACAAGATGCCCGACGATCTCACCGTGCAGATGCGCCGCATCCAGCAAGTGGTCAACGCCTTCGGCATCCCCGTTTTCACCGCGGAGGGCTACGAGGCTGACGACGTGATTGGCACGCTGGCTCGTCGCGCCAGCGGCGAAGGCTTTGAGATCATCATTGTGACCGGCGACCGCGATGTGCTGCAACTGGTCTCGCCTGCAGTTAAGGTGCTTGCCTCGCGCCAGCGCTTCGAGGATACTGTGCTGTACGACGAAGCCGAGGTCGAGGCAGCGCTCGGCGTCCGCCCCGAGCAGATCGTGGATTACAAAGCACTGGTCGGCGACGCCAGCGACAACATCCCCGGCGTGCGCGGGATTGGCGAGAAGACCGCCCAACAACTGCTGCAACAGTTCGGCTCACTAGAGGGCATTTACGCCCACCTCGACGCAATCGCGCAAAAGCGCGTCCGCGCCGCGCTTGAAGCAGGGCGCAGCGATGCTCAGCTCAGCAAGCGACTTGCGACCATCGTGACGGACCTGCCCTTGAAGGTGGATTGGGAAGCGTGCCGTGCAGGACTCAGCGCGATCAACGTCGAGCAAGTCAACCGCCTGTTTCAGGAGCTTGGCTTCAACACCAGCGCCAAGCGGTTTGAGGAGCTACGGCGTAGCCTGCAGCAGAATGTCTCCTCGGTGTCGGCTGCGCCGATGCAGGTCAGCTTGTTCGACGCTGAAGGCGCTGCGACTGTGCGCGTGCCGCAGCCCGATGTGCCCACGCGGACGCGGCTGGTGCGCAGCGATGCAGACTACCGCGCCTTGCTCGAGGTGCTTAACCGCGCCGAGCGCATTGCCTTCGACACCGAGACCAGCGGCATGGATCCACTGCGCAGCGATCTGCTCGGGCTGTCGTTCTGTGCGTGCCCCGGGGAAGGGTGGTACTTGCCGACATACGGCGACGGCTGGCACATCGAGCCGCGCTCGCCAAAGTTCGAGCCGATTCTGCGCGCGCTGTTGCGCCCAGAGGTGACGCTGGTCGCCCACAACGCCAAGTTCGACTTGGAGGCATTGCAGCGAGCAGGGGTGTTCCTGCGCCGTCCGATTTTCGACACGATGATTGCGCAGTTCCTGTGCGAGCCTGGCGGACGCGCGCTCGGCTTGAAGCAGTTGGCGTACTCCTACTTCGGCTGGCGGATGACCGAGATCACCGAGCTGATCGGCAAGGGCAAGCAGCAACTCTCACTGCGCGAGGTGCCGCTGGAAGCAATCGCAGCGTACGCTGCCGCCGACGCCGACGCCACCTTCCGCCTGGTAGATGTGCTGACGCCAATGCTCCACGAGCGCAACCAGGAAAAGCTGCTCTACGAGGTGGAGCTGCCCCTGATCCACGTGCTGGTTGACATGGAGACGTTCGGTGTGGCGCTCGACGTGCGCTACTTGGGCGAGTTGGCGCAGGAGATCACCGCGCGGCTGCGCGAGCTGGAGCGGACGATCTATGCCATCGTCGGCTATCCTTTCAACATCAACTCGACGAAACAGCTTAGCGATGTGCTCTTCGGCAAGCTCGGCTTGCCCGCCCAAGGGGTCAAACGCACGGCTGGAGGGTCGCTGTCAACGGCTGCCGACGTGCTAGAGTCGCTGCGCGGGCAGCACGAGATCATCCCTTATTTGCTCGAGCATCGAGAGCTATCGAAGCTGCTCAGCACCTATGTCGAGGCGCTGCCACAGTTGATCAACCCGGAGACTGGGCGGGTGCACACCGACTTCAACCAAACCGGCGTGGTTACGGGACGGCTGTCTTCGTCGAACCCAAACTTGCAGAACATCCCTGTGAAGACTGAGATGGGACGGCGAGTGCGCAAAGCGTTTGTCCCGCGCCCGGGATGGCGCTTGATCAGCGCCGACTACTCGCAAGTCGAGTTGCGCATCTTGGCGCACCTTGCCGACGACCCGACGATGAAGGCTGCCTTCGCGCGCAACGAGGATATCCATGCTGCGACAGCGAGCGCGATCTACGGCGTGCCACTCAGCGAGGTGACGCCGATGCAGCGCAGCAACGCCAAGCGGATCAACTTCGGCATCGCCTACGGCATGGGTGCTTTTGCGCTCTCGCAGAACACTGGCATGAGCCTGCACGAGGCGCAGGACTTCATCAACCGCTACTTCAGCCGCTTCCCAAGGGTCAAGCAATGGCTAGACGAGACCAAGCGCACTGCAGCCGAGAAGGGCTACGTCGAGACTGTGCTTGGGCGACGGCGCTACTTCCCTGAGCTGCGCTTGCGCGAGACAAACGAGCAAGTCCGCCGACGCGCAGAGCGCGAGGCGATCAACCACCCCGTCCAGGGCAGCGCGGCTGACATCATTAAGATCGCCATGATTCGGATCCATCGCCGTTTGAACGATGAGGGATTCCAATGCCGCATGATGCTACAAGTGCACGACGAGCTGGTCTTCGACTGTCCGCCGCACGAGCTGGAGGCAGCCAAGGCGCTGATCCGCGAAGAGATGGAGAGTGCCTTTCCGCTGTCCGTTCACCTCAAAGCAGAAGTCGCCAGCGGACGCAACTGGGACGAAGTGGAGTAAGGCAGATGGCGTTGCAAGCAGCGCGCTTCGCGACAGGGATTGCGGCTGTCGTCGTGCTCGTGGGATGTGCCTCCTCTGAAGCCCCTGTCCGCGTCACCCCGCAAATCTTCACCGTAACGCTGGTGCCCCAGGCGACGCCAACACCGACGCCTGCGCCAACGCCGACGCCGAACCCAAACATCGCGCTGGTCAATGAGCGCCCGATTCGCCGCGCCGAGTTCGAGGCTGAGCTGCAGCGCGCGATGAGTGCGCTGGAAGCACCGCCAAATCCTGAGACACCAGAGGGCAAGCAAGCCCTGCGCCAGCTCCGCGAGTCAGTCCTGGAGGCGCTGATCGAACAAGCCCTGCTCGAACAGGCAGCGGAGCAGTTGAACATCGTCGTCACCGACCAGCAAGTTGAAGAAGAGCTGGCTTTCATCAAAGATCGCGTTGGCGGCGAAGCAGCCTTTCGCGCTTGGCTGACGAAGACGCGCCAGCAGGAAGCGGACGTGCGCCGCCAGCTCCGCTATGACCTGCTTGTAAACGCGCTGCGCGACCGCGTGCTGGCAGACATGCCTCGCACGGCGGAGTACGTCCATGCCTATCACATCCTGCTGCGCACCGAGGCAGAAGCCCGCCGCGTGCTCACCCAGCTCCAGAACGGCGCGCGGTTCAGTGCCCTTGCCCAGACCCTTTCGATTGACGACAGCACTCGCCCTGCGAGTGGAGACTTGGGCTGGTTCACCCGCAACGGGCAGACCATCGTCTGGCCCGAGGTCGAGGACGCCGCCTTCACCTTGCAGCCTGGCGAGATCAGCGGCATCATCAAGAGCCCAGTCGGCTACCACATCATCAAGGTCGTTGCTCGAGAAGTTCGCCCGTACACCGAGGCAGACCTGGCTCACGCCCAAGCAACTGCCCTTGCCGAGTGGGTCGAGCAGCTCAAAGCAAACGCCAAAATCGTGAGGTTTGATACGAATGAGTGAGGTGCTTGCCCCCTTTTCGTTGCAGCCGGACCTGAAGGAGAAGGTGTGGGGCGGCGCGCGCATTGAGCCGCTGCTCGGTTTGCCGCAGACCCACCGTCGCATCGGCGAGGCGTGGCTGGTTCATGAGAGCCTCGTTGTGATGGACGGCATGTGCGCTGGGCGGACGCTGGCTGAGGTCACGCGGCAGCACGCACAAGCCCTGCTCGGCGCCCAGCATGAGCGCAGCCTAGTCAATGGGCAACCGCGATTCCCGCTGCTGGTCAAACTCCTTGACCCGCAGGAATGGCTGTCGGTTCAAGTGCATCCCGACGACGCGTATGCGCGCGCGCATGAAGACGTGCCCTACGGCAAGTGCGAAGCCTGGTATGTGCTGCACGCGGATTCAGGGGCGCAGATCATTCATGGTGTTGCGCGCCCGGTTGACCGAGAGGCGCTGGTCGAGCTTGCGCGCAGCGGTGCGCTGCGCGACTACCTGGCACACGTGCCGATCCAAACGGGTGACGTGGTGGTTAACCTGCCGGGCACGATTCACGCCCTGGGCAAAGGCGCACTGATCTACGAGATTCAGCAGTCCTCGGACATCACCTACCGCCTCTACGACTGGGACCGTCCAGCTGAGGCAGGACGCGCGTTGCACTTGGAGCAGAGCGCTGCCGTCGCGCGATGTGAACCGAACGAATGGCACACCCAACATCCTGAGGCGATTCCGCTTGGCGACAACGCTCGCACGCCCCTCGTCGCCACAGAATACTTCGCTGCGGAGCACTGGGACTTGCGCGCACCGACCCTGCTGGACACAGGGGGGCGAAGCCCACACTTGATCACGGTCATTAGCGGCAGCGGTATGCTGCACAGCGCAGCGGGCGACCTTGCCCTCAGCCCCGCTGCCTCAGTTGTTGTGCCGGCGTCGGTCGGTGTGTATCAGGTTCAACCCAAAGCACAACCGCTCGTGATGCTCCTCGGCATGTGCTGAGCGCTTCGTGACCTGCACCGCTCACTCGCCGAAGATTTCCTTTGGGTCAACCGGGCGCAAGCGGGGGATAAAGCGCGGCACAGCTTTCAGGTAGCGCTCGTATGGCTCGCCGAAGCGCTGGCGCAGCTCGCGCTCTTCTAGGCGCAGTTGCATGGTGAGCTGCGCGATGTAGATCACAAGCGTCACAACCAGAAACCAGTTCTGGGTGAGCAGCGCTGTGCTGCCAATCAACGTCATGTCGGTGACGTAGAGCGGATTGCGCACGTAGCGATACGGC
>JANWZM010000271.1 GCA_025054635.1 Thermoflexales bacterium | reverse complement strand
AGCACAGCGGGCTTGTGCGGTCAACAGCGCTCGGCGCAGCAGCACTGGGAGTATCTCGCGGCGATATTCAGCAGTAGCGCGGTGAGGGCTGGTGCGCAGGCGAACTTCGCCGAGCAGCACCTCGGCAGCCTGCGCCAACGTCGCCTCGTCGAGTGCGTGCCCGAGCAGAAATGCCTCGGTCTGCTCCGCGCGGAAGGGCACAGGGCCGGCTGGACCGGTAGCGATCCGGACACGAGACACCAGCCCTTCACTAGTCAGCGCCAAGCGCACGGCAAGCCCCATGATCGGCAACGCCACGCCCTGCGGGCGCATGACGCGCGCAAAGGCAGAAGCTTCGCCAGAGCCTGTAGGGCGAAAGCGAGCGGCTGCGATGATCTGGCGTGTGCTGTCTATAGCGGACTGCCCTGGGCCTTTGAAGGCTTGCGCCAGGGGTAACCACTCAGTATGAAGCGCGCCGTGCTCAGCCCAAGCCACCTGGACTTCGCCGCCAAGCGCCAGTAGCGCCAGGGTGCCATCGGCAGCGGGCAGTGCATGAGCGATGTTGCCTGCCAACGTCGCCACGTTGCGCACCTGAGGCCCGCCGATCTGCCCACAGGCTTCAGCCAGCGCCGTGCCGCCCTGCTGCACCAGAGGTGAAGCCACGATCTGCGCATGGGTTGCGCCGCAGCCGATGACAACATCGTCGCCCTCTTGGCGCACCTCGCGCAGCCCGCGCAGCCGCGTCACATCAACCAGGACGCGCGCGCCATTGTGCGACTCGTCCACGAAGTAATCTGTCCCACCGCCGACGACGCGCGCCGCGCCAGCGTAGCGTTCCAGCAGCGCCGCCGCCTCCTCAAGAGTCTCAGGGATGAAGTAAGCTTCCCGCATCGAGGTTTACCTTCCGCGATATGCCCATGCCACCATTCGGCGCTCGAGCAGGGCAAATACAGCATACAACGCCACGCCCATGGCTGCAACAACCAGCAACCCGGCAAACACCAGCGACACCTCAAAGCGCGAGCTGGCGATCACCATTAGGTTGCCGATCCCGCTGTTCGCTGCGCCCAGCTCCGCGATGACCGAGCCGACGAACGCTAGCGTCACCGCGACCTTGAGCGAGGCGAAGAAGTATGGCGCAGCGCGTGGGAAGCCAACCTTCTTGAAGATGTCAAACTGGCTCGCGCCCAGTGAGCGCAGCACGTCGCGCAATTCTGGCTCGACCGTGGCTATCCCTGTAGCGACGTTAACTGCGATTGGGAAGAACGAGATCAGAAACGCGATCAAGATCGCTGGCACAGTGCCGATGCCAAACCAGATCACGAACACAGGCACCAGCGCCGCCTTGGGGATCGAGTTAAAGGCAATCAACACAGGGTAGAGCGCGCGGTACATCAAGCTGGAGTAGCCGATCACTGCGCCAAGCGCGACTCCAGCGCCAATCGCCATGCCGAAGCCGACAAGCGTAGTCATCAGCGTCTGCAGCGCGTTGGGCCAGATTGCCGATTGCCACTTGAAGTAGGACGCCAAGGCGACCGTTGGGCGCGGCAGCACGAACTCATCCACGCTGAAGACCAAGCAGCCGACCTCCCAGACGGCGAAGAACAGCGCGATGGTGACTGCGGGTGGCAGGATGCTTTGTAGGCGTGCGCGCACTGCCTCGGTCATGCGTTGCCTCCTGTGGGGGTGCTGCGCACCTCACCGATGCGGTCGTAGATGGCGTGCACGTATTCGACGAATCCAGGGCGAAAGGTGTCCGCCAGCGTGCGCGGGCGGGGCAGGTCGATCTCCACCTGGCTGACAATCCGCCCCGGACGGCTGCTCATCACAAAGACGCGGTCAGACAGAAAGACTGCCTCGCGCAGGTCGTGGGTCACCATAATCACCGTGCAGCGCTGAGTCATCCACAGCGACTGCAGCACTCCCCACAGCTCCTCACGGGTGAAGGCGTCGAGCGCAGCGAAGGGTTCATCCAGTAGCAGGATCTCAGGTTTGTGTACCAGGGCGCGGCACAGCGCGACGCGCTGCTGCATGCCGCCTGAGAGCTGGTAAGGGGGCTTGTGGGCAAAGCCGTCCAAGCCGACAATTTGGAGCAGGCGGTAGGCTTCAGCTTCGTATTCTTTGCGGCGCGCCTGAAACTGGCTGCGATGGGGTTGGACAACCTCCAGAGGCAGCAGCACATTCTGCAGCGCAGTGCGCCACGGCAACAGCGATGCGTTCTGAAACGCCATGCCAACGCGCTTCTGCGGTCCAGTCACAAGCTGACCGTCGATCAGAACTTGCCCCTTCGTGGCAGGCATCAGCCCAGAGACTAGGCGCAGGATGGTTGTCTTGCCGCAGCCGCTTGGACCAGCGATTGAGACAAACGCGCCGCGCGGAATGCTCAACGAGACGCCCTCGAGCGCGTGCACAGCATGCCCGTCGCTGGTGTAAACCAACGACACATCGCGAAGCTCAACGCAGGGGGTCATCTCGGAAGCAGTTTCGTGATTCCAGCCGCGTTCCGCATCTCCTGCCCGCCAGCGCCCTCTTCACCCCCTGCCCCTCCCCAGGTGAGCGAGAGAGGCAGGGGGATGTCAGACGAGCAGGGTGAGGTCACACCCCACTAGGGACGAGGCGCTTGTCCTTGTCGGGGAGGTACTTGTCAGTAAACACCTCATCCACGCTGGGCTTGGCGGGCAATCCGAAGCCTTCGGCGACCAAGTCAATTGCCTTCGCCAGTCGCTCCTTGTCCACTGCGCCGAAGCCATTCTGGCGCACCTCGTCAGTGACGAAGTGATTCTCGATCACCATCTTCAGGCGCTGAAGTTCGATCTCGCCGTCGATCAATGGTTCGCGGCGCTTGATCACCTCGATGGCGGCTTGCGGGTTTGCCAGCGCCTCTTGCCAGCCACGCGCGAGCGCGCGCAGAAAGCCTTTGACCGCTGCCTCGTTCTCAGCGAGGAACTTTGGCGAAGCCATCACCGCGTTCCCGTAGAGGGGCAAGCCGAAGTCCTTGTACTTGAAGGCGACGATGTTGCTTGGGTCAACCTTGTTGCGCACTAGACCAAACCAGCCGCTGGCGTAGAAGGCGGTAATGGCGTCAACCTCTCCCTTCGCCAGTGTTGGCTCGCGCAAGGCAGGCTCCATCGTCACCCACTCGATCTTGCTTTCGTCGATCCCAGTGGCTTTGGCGAACAGGGGGAAGAGGCGCCGCCCTGCATCGCCAGCCGGTGCGCCAATCTTCTTGCCTTCCAGGTCTTTCGGCGAATTGATGTTCTTGTCCTTCAGCGTGAAGACGGTCATCGGCGCTGTGTTGTAGACCATGGCGATGGCTTGCAGCGCTTTGTCCGGGTTCTTCACGTTGAACTCGATCATTGAGTTGATGTCCGCGTAGCCCATCTCGTAGGCGCCGCTTGCCACTTTGGTGACCGTGCCCGCAGAGCCGGTGCCACGATCGATCACGACTGACAAGCCCTCCTCAGCAAAGTAACCCTTGTCCAGCGCGATCAAGAACGGCGCAGAAGGGCCTTCAATCGCCCAGTCGAGTGCAAAGCGAATGTGAGTGATCTTGGCGGGGGCAGCCGGCTGCGCGGGCTGTTGCGGCTGAGCCGCGGGCGGCGGCGCAGTTACCGTGCAAGCGGCAAGCGTCAACGCAGCGATGGTCAAGCCGAACACCGGCTTCAGTGTGGAATGCGAACGATTCTGGGTCATGTCCTTTACCTCCTGTGCGTAACCTTCCTAGAGCTCCGTTCAAGGGCGCTCCTCCACAATGTCCACACTTACGGCGCGGTAAGGGGTGAGGCGATTATATGAGGATTGTTAGAGGGTGACCGTCGGGCTTGCACGGGTTAGCACAAGGGCGCTCGCAGGCGCTCATGGGGTTTGGGCTGGCGTCACTTCCCACACCCGCAACCCAAATCGGCTGAGGTGGATCGGGATAGCGCGGTAAAGAGGAGAGGTCGTCTCAATTGCGCGCAGCATCGCGCGCTTCTCGTGCGAGCGGTCGCTGCACAGCAACGTAACCGAGCCGCCCTCGCCGCCAGCGCCGTTCACCTTCCAGCCCAGCGCGCCGAACGCGCGGGCGATCTCGATCACGCGCTGCGCGTCAGCGCCAACGAGCGCAGGGTGCAGGTTCGCCTGCGCCTCCGTGTTGTCTATCATCGCGCGCCCAAGCGCAGCAAAGTCGCCAGCGTAGAGTGCGTCCCGGGCGCGCTCGGCAGCCTGGCGTAGGGGGACTAGCCGCGGGCTGCTTGGGCCTTCGCCTTCCAGCTCGCGGATGACGCGCTCGTGAACTTTTGAGGAGTCGTGCGAGCGCCCAAGAAAGATCAGCGCCAGCCGTCGCTCTAGCTCCCACCAGGTGCTATCGGGCACGCGGATCGGCGACACACTCGCACGCGGGTAGGCGTGCATCTCAATGTAGTTCGCACCGCCGTAAGCCGCGCAGAGCTGGTCTTGTATGCCGCTTTGTCGCCCGAGCATCTCGGTCTCGACTGCATGCGCAGCGTAGGCAACCTCGTGCGGCGTCATCTGACCTGGCGTGAGCCGGTCGAGCGCGCCGATGAGCGCTACAGCGACCGAAGCCGAAGTGCCTGTGCTTGCGCCAGCCGGCACTTCGCTGTGCACGGTCACCCGCACAGCAAGCGATTCAGGCACACCCACGCGCTCAATCGCTGCGCTGAGCAGCGGATGTGCTCGCCACGGCTCGCCCGGCACAACGACGAAACGCTCGCCGTAGTTCTCGGCAAACACAACGATCCGGTCTGGCTGCGCGTCGCGCGGGAAGACCTCAACCTGGACTTCGACGTAGGGGTAAACGCCGATGTTGAACACTTTGCCATGTCCAGCGAACCAGGTGTCTGTCCACCCGCCGTTGTCGCAAACGCGAATTGGGGCGCAAGCGTTGATGATGCGCAGGGGGTGAGGGTGCGTGTTCATCGCTTGTGGCAGAGCGTGCGACAAAGCATTGCCAATTTGCTCTCGATTGTATGTGGCGTGTGAGGGCGTGGCACTTGGCGAGCTGGCGCATAATTCAGCTTGTGATTGCCGACGTGGAACAACTGGTCAGCCCTCATGTGCGGGCGATGCAGCCTTATACCCCGATTGTGCCGCTGGATGTGCTCTCGCAGCGGCTAGGCATCGCTCCTGAGGCTATCGTCAAGCTCGACGCGAATGAGAACCCCTACGGCCCCTCGCCACGCGCCCTAGAAGCGCTCGCACGCGCGCAAGACCTGAACCTCTACCCCGACCCGGATCAGACCCATCTGCGCGAAGCCATCGGCGCGTTCATTGGGGTAGATCCGGCGCATATCCTTTGTGGCGCAGGCAGCGACGAGGTAATCGCGCTGATCGTGCACACCTTCGTTCGCCCTGAGGACGCCATCCTCGACTTGCCGCCGACGTTTGGGATGTACCGCTGGCAAGCCGACGCCCTCAACGCTCGCTATGTGCCGATTCCTCGTCGCGCTGACTTCTCGATTGACCTGGACAGTGTGCAGCGCGCCGTGGCGCAGACGCCCTCGCCAAGACTGCTGTTCGTCGCTGACCCGAACAACCCCGACGGCTCGGCGACCTCCGATGAGGTTCTCTGCGAGCTGCTCAAGCTGCCAGTGATCGTCGTGCTTGACGAAGCCTACATCGAGTTCAGCGGCAGGCAAAGCCGTGTGCGTTGGGTGCTTGAGCACCCCAACCTGATCGTGCTGCGCACCTTTAGCAAGCTCGCTGGAATGGCGGGGCTGCGCGTCGGCTACGGCGTGTTCCCAACTCAGATCGTCGCGCATGTCTGGAAAGTCAAACCACCTTACACGCCAAATGCCGCAGGGATGCTGGCTGCAGCGGCTGCGCTCAGCGACCGCGAGCACTTAGACCGCAGCGTGGCTTGTCTTGTCGCCGAGCGCGAGCGACTGCGCGCTGCGCTGAGCGCGTTTAGCTGGCTGAGGGTTTACCCAAGCCAGGCGAACTTTTTGTTGTGCCATGTTGAACCAACGCTGCCCATTGCGGGGGGCGACCCGAGCTGGACGGCTGCGCGGCGACTCAAACACGCCCTAGAGCAGCGCGGCGTCCTCGTGCGCTACTTCGACAAGGACGGGCTGCGCGACTGCATTCGGATCAGCGTAGGCAAGCCAGAGCATACAGACCGCTTGCTTGCTGTGCTCAGGGAGGTCGTTGGGTGAGCGCGCGCATAGCGCACGTTGAGCGCAGCACGCGCGAGACGCAAGTCGCGGTCACGCTCAACTTGGATGGCAGCGGTGAGGCAGCGATCAGCACAGGCATCGGCTTCTACGATCACATGCTCAGCCACGTCGCACATCACGGCTTGTTTGACCTAACCATCCGCGCCGAGGGCGACCTGCACGTAGATGAGCATCACACCGCTGAGGACGTTGCTATCGCGCTCGGACAAGCCTTCGACAAGGCGCTAGGCGACCGCGCCGGCATTGTGCGCATGGCGGATGCCTGGGTGGCGATGGACGAGGCGCTCGCGCAGGTTGTTGTTGACCTCAGTGGCAGACCGTATGCAGTGTTCTCCGGCATGTTCTCCACTGGGCGCATCGGCGATTTGGGCACGTCGTTGATCCCGCACATCTTTGAGTCGCTCGCTGC
Source organism: Thermoflexales bacterium (assembly GCA_025054635.1). GTDB lineage: Bacteria > Chloroflexota > Anaerolineae > J036 > Brachytrichaceae > DRWP01. Next base: position 1,965 of record JANWZM010000271.1, on the reverse strand, counting down.
CCACGCGCGGATGAACTTGCACGCCCGAGTGCTCTACGGGCGAGACGATCATCACAAAGCCGAGGCGCTGTTCAAGGCGCTGGGCAGAGCGTTGGACGCGGCGACACAGATTGACCCGCGCCGTGCTGGTCGTGTGCCCTCTACCAAAGGCGTGCTGTGACGCGCTGCTCGCTCACGCTGCCTAGCGATGCTCTACCTGGTTGCGACTCCGATTGGCAACCTAAGCGACCTCAGCCAGCGCGCGATTGAAACGCTGCGCTCAGCCGACGTGATCGCCAGCGAGGACACGCGGCACACAGGGCTGCTGCTGGCACGGCTTGGCATTCAGCGCCCGCAACTTTCGCTGCACGAATACAACGAACCCATCGCCGTCGAGCGGATCGTGCAGCGCCTGCGTGCTGGTCAGACAGTAGCGATGGTCACTGACGCCGGCACGCCTGGCATCAGCGATCCTGGTTTTGTGCTCGTGCGCCGCTGCATTGAGGAGCAGTTGCCCTTCACGATGGTGCCGGGACCGACCGCATTTGTGGTGGCACTGGTGCTCAGCGGCTTGCCGGTGCACTCGTTCACTTTTCGCGGCTTCCCTCCGCGGCGACAGAACCGCCGGCGCCGCTTCCTCGAGGTTGACCGCGATTCGCCGCATACGTTGATTTTCTACGAAAGCCCGCTGCGCGTTGCTGCGCTGATCGAGGACGCGCTTGCAGTGCTCGGAGACCGCCGCGCTGCGCTTGCCCGCGAGCTGACTAAGCAGTTTGAGCAGGTGCTGCGCGGTCAGCTCTCAGAGCTGCTCGCGCAGGTGCGCAGCCAGCCGCTGAGAGGAGAGTGCGTGCTTGTTGTCGAGGGCAAGACAGATGCGCTCAACGCAGCGCAGGATGAGACAGAGATCTAGTCCTCGCGGATCAACTGCTCCCCCGTCGCGACGAAGATAGCGCGCTCAGCGATGTTCGTCGCTCGGTCGCCGATCCGCTCCAGGCAGTGTGCAGCGTGCAAAAGCCACAGACCCGCTTCGATGTTGCGCGGGTCGCGGCTCATCATCGCCATGATGTGGCGCAGCAGGTCGCCGTAGAGCGCATCCACGATTGCGTCGTCGCGCAGCACGTGCTCTGCCTCGGCAGCATCGTTGGTGAGCAGGGCATGCACGCTGCGCTCCAACATGCTGCGCACCAGCGCGTCAATCTCAGCGATGTTGAACGTGTCCAGATTTTGGATGCAGGAAGCGATTCGGCTCGCAGCACGGGCGATCCCTTTGGCGTAGTCGCCGCAGCGCTCAAGCTCGACTGCAACGAGCGTCGCCGCCAGCAACTCGCGGGCATCGTGTGCCACAGGTTGCTGGCGCGCCATCGCCGTCAGACTGTCAAGTTCCACTTGGTAGCGCAGCGCGTCTATCGCCTTGTCGTCAACGCGAATCTGCTTGGCGCCTTCCGCGTCGCCTGTGACTAGGGTTTTGACGGCACGCTGGGTCGCTGCAATCGCCTGCTTGGAAAGCTGGCTAAGCCCTGACCGAATCTGCGTCAGCTCTCGCTCCAGTTCGCTTCTCATGACGTAGTCATCCTTGCACTCGAAGTTTAAGACAAGATTGGGAAAAGGCGCAGCCGCAATCCCGGGAAGCCAGGCTAGTGCGCTCGCGAGCGAGCGTTCACGGGTTACACTTTTGGCGATGTTTTCACAAAAGCGAGCTGCGCTCACTGCGCTGCTTCTTGCTCTTTCAGGGCTGAACAATGCTTCCGTTGCTGCACACACGGGCAGCGGGAGCTGGACGCAAGCTGAGTGGACGACCCCAACTAGCGAACTAATTGCGCAGCCACAGACAACGCGCCTCTTCTTCCGTCCGTCAACCGCGCCGATGAACGGCGCGCTGGTCGGCACATTTGGGGTTTGCGCAGGCGAGGGCATTTGGTGTCAGCATCCTCAAGACACCGCAGCCAGTCGGGCACTGCGGCTTGCTGGCAATCACCGCAGCGACAA
>JANWZM010000166.1 GCA_025054635.1 Thermoflexales bacterium | reverse complement strand
GGTCGAGCGCTCGCAATTCCAACGCAAGTCAAAGCTGCCTTTGAGATCTTCATCCAGCTCGGGGCGATTCTGGCTGTGGTTGTCTACTTTATTCGCGACCTAGGAGAGCTGTTCCAGCGAGCGCGGCGAGATCCTGCGCCGCGCCGATTGTTGGTCAACGTCGGCGTCGCATTCGCGCCGGCTGCGGTCATCGGCGTCTTGCTGGGCGATTGGATCGAGGCGAATCTCTTCTCTCCAACGACTGTCGCGCTCGCGCTGATTGCAGGAGGCGTTGTGTTGCTGCTGGTCGAGTCTCGCCAAGTGCCTGCAGCTCGCACGAACTGCGTTGAACAAGTAACAATTCGGCAGGCGCTTGGAGTGGGGATCGCCCAGATCGCCTCGCTCTTCCCCGGCGTCTCGCGTTCGGGCGCAACACTGGTCGGTGGGTTGCTTGCCGGCCTTGACCGTCCGACTGCGCTGCGCTTCTCGTTCTACCTCTCTATACCGACAATGGGCGCAGCGAGCACCTACAGCTTGCTCAAGGCGCTTGACCGCATTCCGCCGGACTGGTGGCTCGCGTTCGGGGTAGGCGTGGTGACCTCGTTTGTGGTTGCGCTACTCGTGGTCAAACTTTTCCTGAGTTACGTCGCGCGCCATGACCTGCGCCCCTTCGGTTGGTATCGCATCGGTGCAGGGGTGGTCATCTTGGGCTTGGTGAGCGTTGGTTGGCTTAGTGGATGAACGTCACATTTAGAAGTGACAGAAAATCACCTGTCCAGGTGGACAGCGCATGATATAGTCACGCTCGCTCCAGGCTGTACCTGTTGCGGGTGGCTAGGAGCACACAGAGGTGAGGCGTGGTCACACTGCAAAGCAAAGTGTGATTGTGAGACAGAGGGACTGATACATGGCTGAGACGATGGAAACTAAGCCTGAGGGCACAACGAGCAGTGGAGAGGTGAAAGCGGTACCTGCTCCGAATGCGCCAGGTGCAACTGGCAGTGCGCCTGCGCCATCTGCAGCGCCGAAACCTACATCGAGCGCAGCAACGGCGCAGTCGGCTGCGCCCAAGCCAGAAGCAGCAGCCCAACCTGCAGCACCAAAGCCTGCTGCGGCGGCAGCAAAGCCAGCCGCACCAGCCGCAGCAAAGCCAGCAGGCACAGCTGCGCCGGCAGCGGCAAAAGAGAAGAAAGAAGAGGCAGCACCTGCAGCACCGCCAAAGGGCGTCACGCGGCGAGAGTTTTTGTACTATGTTTGGGGTGCTTCAATGGCGCTGTTCTTGGCGCAGTTTGGCGGTATCACCTTTCTTTTCGCAATGCCGCGCTTCCGCGAAGGCGAATTCGGCGGCAAGATCAGCGTCGCTGCCAGCGACTTTCCCCAGCCGAATGGCGAGCCAGTCTCAAACAATGTTGGCAAGTTTTGGCTTGTGCATGTGGATCAAGGCATTGCAGCGCTCTACAAGATTTGCACGCACCTGGGTTGCATTTACTTCTGGAGCGAGGCGTCAAAGATTTTCGCCTGCCCATGCCATGGCTCACAATTTGAGCTGAACGGCAAGTGGATCGCTGGTCCTGCACCGCGCAACCTAGACCGCTTCGCCTTCGAGGTGCTGGACGCATCTGGACAGGTGATTGCTGAGTCACCGAATGGCGACTTCATCCCTATGCCGCCTAACGCTGCCACTGTTCGTGTGAACACGGGGCGAAAAGTCCTTGGTGATGCCCACTTCTAGTCGAGTTTAGAGTCGTTGTCGTGTGTTGTTGAGTTGAGAGGAGGAAAGACCTATGGCGTTCGTTGGACAGAAGCTGATTAAGCAGATTCAAACGACCGGCCTGAAGGCAACCATCGCCCAGCGTTTGGACGATGGTTTCACGCGCTTCACGGCAGGGCTGTCGTGGAACGACGTCCGCGGCATCTTGCGCGGCGACCCGCCCCCGAAGCCCAATCCGCGCGTGAAGCCTCACACGGAAGGGTTCTGGTTTCACATCCGACCGTCCTTCTATCACGAGGCGGTAACAACGCTGTATCCCACCTTCCGATTGGGCTTTCTGTCGGCGGTCTTCTTCATGTTCGAGATCATCACGGGCATCTTCCTGATGATCTTCTACACCCCCTCGCCGACCTATGCCTACCAGAACATGATTGACATCATGACGAACGTGCCCTTCGGCAAGTTCATGCGCGACCTGCACCGCCTGGGCGCGGAAGCGATGGTCATCGTGGTGACCTTGCACATGGTGCGCACGTTCGTCACTGCGTCATACAAGAAGCCGCGCCAGTTCACCTGGTTCACAGGCGTCGTGTTGCTTGTGGTGACGCTGTTCTTGTCGTTCAGCGGCTACCTGCTGCCTTGGGACCAGCTTGCGTTCTGGGCGGTGACCATCGGCACCTCGATGGCAGATGCAGTGCCGCTGATTGGCCCTGAGCTGAACCTGCTGCTGCGCGGCGCGCCAGACATTGGTGCAGGTGGCTTGCTGCGCTTCTACCTGCTCCACGTCGTGCTGCTCCCGATCATCGGCATCATCTTCGTGGCAGTGCACTACTACAAGGTTGTGCGTTTCGGCATCAGCCTGCCGCCAGAGATGGATCCAGTCGCAGGTGAAGACAACGCGCGCAAGGTGCCTCCGGAGAAGCGTGTGCCCTTCCTGCCCGACATCCTGACGAACGAGCTGATGTACATGGCAGTGGCGTTCGCAGTGATGGCAGTATCGGTGGTGACTTGGTATCAGGGCGCGCCGCTGGAGCACCATGCTGACCCGATGGTGACACCGAATCACACCGTTGCGCCATGGTACTTCTACTGGCTGCAGGGTCTGCTCAAGATCCCGCACATGATCCCGCTCCTGCCGACCCCAATCGCAGTTGAGGTGGATCGCTTCTTCGCAAATGTGCTCGGGTTGACGCCGAAGGTGTTCTGGGGCGTGATCGTCGGCCCGCTGATGATCGGCTTGCTGTTCGTCATCCCCTACATTGACCCGAACCCCAGCCGCCTATACAGCAAGCGCAAGATCATGCTGTCACTCGGTGCGCTCTTCGCGGCGGCAATCGTCTATCTCTCGTTGGCGGGCATTCCGACAGGCGTGCCGGTCACTGGTTTCGGCTATGTCGGCGGCGACCCGGCTTCAGAGGTTGGTCAGGAGTTCATCCCCGACGAGGGCGTCGGCCCTGTGCGCCGCTTGGCGTACAAGCACTATGTTGTCGGTGAGCACAAGGTCAGCGCAGAGCCGAACACGGGCAGCTCTGAGTTCGACAAACTGATCCGCGCCATCCACGCCAGCATGGAGCGGCGCAAGGCGAACCCCGACCCGCTCGGACAGAAGCTCTCGCCGGAGGCTTCTGCCGTGGTCGAGGTGAAGCAGGTGCAGGACAATCTGCGCTACGTTGCGATCAAGATTGACTACACCGATGCCAGCGGTCGCAACACGCGCTTCGTCAAGGAAACCTACCTGCACGAGTTGTCTGGCTACGCTGGCGGTCACTGACCAAGGTTCAACATGGTCACAGGCGCGGCGAGGAGTTCGCCGCTCCTGTGACCCTGCGTATGCATGTAGTTAGGTTTTCATGAGCATCATCAAGAAGATCATCACCTTTCGCCCAAGCTTCACGCTGCGCATCTTGACCGGCTTGATCTCGGTGCTGATCATGCTCAGCGTGTGCACCGTTGTCGCCATCTCAGACCAGTCGGGTGCACTGAACCGCCGAGCGACGAACTTCAACGCTCGCTCCGTCGAGGTTGGTGCAAAGGTCTATTCGTTGCAGTGCGCCCGTTGCCACGGTCTGAATGGGGAAGGCATCGAGGGTCTCGGTCCGTCGCTGGCAGCCGAGTCGTTCGTCGGTCGGCGCAAGCTCGTCATTGGCACTGATGGGCTGGCAACCTACCAGACTGAGGCTCCGAGCAAACGCCTGCAGCAGATCGGCTGGACAGAGAGCTTGGAGAACTACATCATTGCCGTCACCCAGGCTGGCATTCCGATTCGCAGCAGCAACGTCTGGGAGGTGAACCATCCTGCTTTCTTGGAGGACTTCGGCGGACCGCTGCGCCGCGACCAGATTCGAGATGTGACTGCGTTCATTGTGAACTGGTCGCTCAACCCGCTTTCTGACGATCAGGCGATCCTGCCACCTGCTCCTGGTGAAGGTCAGGCGCCGCGCCCGACGCCAGTGCCGCTAACGGAGGCGCAGGAGGCAGGCAAGCAGGTCTATCTGCAAGCGGGGTGCACTGCTTGCCATGCCATCCGCGGTGTGGGCACGCAGGGTGCGCTCGGTCCGAGTCTGAACCGCATCTACACTGTCGCGCAAGAGCGGATTGCCGACGAGAAGTACAAGCAAGCCGCTCAGGCTGCGGGTCAGCCTGTGGCGACGACGCCAGAGGAGTACATCCGCCAGTCCATCCTGTATCCAAATGCCTATGTCGTGCCACAGTGCCCCCAGGGTGCTTGTGTGGCAGGCTTGATGCCGCAGAACTACGCGCAGACGATCAAGCCGGAAGACCTGGACAAGTTGGTGGACTACCTCTCAGCGCTGCGATAGGACAACCTAGTGCGCTGCGTGAAAAGAGCGGGTGACTGTGTGGCAGTCACCCGCTTTTTATTGCTCTACCGAGACCGCTGCTTGTCTCAGGCTGTCGTGTCGGCGACGCGCTTGACCCGCCGCAGCCCCTTGTTAACCGCCGCGAGATATGCCTTGCCGCTCGCCACAAGCGTGTCTGTGTCTGCGCTGCGCCCGCTGAACACGTAGCGTTTGCCGTGGGCATCAATCATCTCGACGCGGATGGTGACATTTGCGATTGCGTCTATGCCTTCAGTGACCGCGTGGACGTGAAACTCTAGGAGCTTGGCGTTGGCGCCTGTGATCCGGTTGATGCAGTTGCACACAGCGTTGACCGGGCCGTTGCCAATGGCTGCATCTTGGTGCGGCTCGCCCTCTTTGTCAATCAGCCGTACGCTGGCAACGGGGGTATTCCCTGTCCCTGTCGCAACTTGGATCTCGTCCAACCGGTACAGATCGTCCTCAAGCATCTCGAACTGGTCGGTGATCAGCGCCTCGATGTCAGCGTCGCTGACCACTTTCTTCTTGTCGCACAGCGCCTTGAACCGTTCAAAGGCACGGTCGAGCTCTTCGCGGCTCAGCTCGTAGCCCATCTGGCGCAGTCGGTCGGCGAAGGCATGCCGCCCACTGTGCTTGCCGAGCACCAGGTTTGTGCTGTTCCAGCCAACGCTCTCAGGGCGCATGATCTCATAGGTCAGCGGGTTCTTCAACATTCCGTCCTGGTGAATCCCTGCCTCATGGGCGAAGGCATTTGCGCCAACGATTGCTTTGTTCGGCTGCACGGGGATCGAGGTCAGGCTGCTGACCATCTTGCTGGTGCGAACGAGCTGGGTAGTGTCGATGTTGGTGTACAGCCCGCCGAAGAACTGCGAGCGCGTCTTCAGCGCCATGACGACCTCCTCCAAGCTGGTATTCCCGGCGCGCTCGCCAATGCCGTTGACGGTGACCTCAGCCTGACGCGCACCAGCAAGCAGCCCAGCGAGCGTATTCGCCGTCGCCAAGCCTAAATCGTCGTGACAGTGCACGCTGACAACGACGCGCCCTTCCTTGACGCCAGGCACGTTCTCCACGATGCCTGCGATCAATTTGCCATACTCTTGCGGCGTGCAGTAGCCGACGGTGTCGGGAATATTGAGCGTCGTTGCGCCGGCTTGCACTGCAACCCGCAGCACTTCCCACAGGAACGCCGGGTCGCTGCGCCCTGCGTCCTCGGGTGAGAATTCGACATCCTCGCATAAGCTGCGCGCGTAGCTGACCATTTCGCCGACTTGCTCGATGCAGTCGCTGCGGCTGATGCGCAACTTATGCTCGAGGTGAATGTCGCTGGTCGCCAGGAAGGTGTGGATGCGCGGGCGCTTTGCCCACTGCACTGCGCCCCAGGCGGCATCTATGTCTTTCTTGTTGGCGCGCGCGAGGCTTGCAATGATCGGCGGGTTGTCCAACTGCCCTACCTCCTGAGCGATGCGGCTGACCGCCTCGAAGTCGCCGGGTGAGGCGATCGCAAACCCAGCCTCGATGATGTCCACCCCGAGGCGAGCGAGCTGGCGTGCGATTTCTAACTTCTCCGCCAGGTTGAGCGTTGCCCCTGGCGATTGCTCACCGTCGCGCAGCGTAGTGTCGAAGATCAAAACACGGTTTGGGTCGCGCATGGCACTCTCCTATGCAGCAGATGTGGATAGCAGCAGCGCTGGCGCGCGTCGCTCCTGCGCAACGATGCGCCCAGCGCGCATGATGGCTCGGTGTGTGATGCAGGGCGGCAGGTCTTCCTCGTGATGAGTGGCAATCAGCAAAGTAGTCGTCTGGGCGAGCCCCAAAAGTCGCTCGATGAACTCAGCGCGAGTAGCCGGATCTAGCCCATCCAGCGCCTCGTCGAGGATCAACAAACGCGGCTTGTTCACAATTGCGCGCGCCAACAGCACGCGGCGGGCTTGTCCGTAGCTCAGATGCAGAATGCTGCGCTTTGCCAGCGGCTGAAGATTGAACTGCTCGATGACTTCGGCGACGCGCGCACGCTGGGCTTTAGTCAGCGGCTGCAGCCAACCGATGCTGGCAAAGAAGCCCGAGGCAATCACCTGTTCAGCCGTAAGGTCAACCGCGTAGCGCGCTTGCAAGTCGCACGAGACGTAGCCGATGCGCTGCTTTATTGCCCAGGCACTGCGGATGTCGGCGCCGTTGAAGCGCTCGATTTGCCCTCCGCGCGCAGGCTGAAGCTCGCCGAGGATGACGCGCAGCAGCGTGCTCTTGCCGACGCCATTGTCGCCCAACAACGCCCAGTGCTCACCCTCGTTGATCTGCCAAGTGATCCCATGCAGCACGAGCGCGCCGTGCGGATCGGCGGCTGCGCTGACATTTGTCAGCCTGACGACAAAGGGCTGGGAAAGTTTGCTGTTGCGCTCTACAGGCTGCCAGCTGTCCTCTCGGCGTGATGCGCTGGTGGGCTGGGGTGCACGCCGAGCAATGCGGGTGATGTGACCGTCCTTCAGCTCAAGCACGTTCGTCACGGCTGGGATCAGCTCATCGCGGCGATGGGTCGTCATCAAGATTTGTGTGCCTTGCTCAGCGAGTTGCTGGATCACGTCGAGTAGCTCGCGGCGGGTTTTGGCGTCTAGTCCAACGCCGACCTCATCCAGGATGAGCACCTCAGGCTTGCTGACCAATGCGCGCGCGATCAGCACGCGCCGAAACTGCCCCTGCGAGAGGGTGTCGAAGGGGTCATCCGCTCGGTGTGCCATCCCAACTTGCGCGAGTGCAGCCCTCACCTGGGCGCGCTCAGCAGGGCTTGGCATGTGCAGCACGACCTCGCTGCCGAGCAGCCCTGTGAAGACGATCTGGGCAGCCGTCATGCGCGGGGTGAAGTCATCGCCATACTTGCGCCCGTGCACGCGCAGGTAGCGCTGCTGCTGCTCGGCGCTGACCAGCGCCATCCGCCGAGCAACGCCAATTGGCGATCGCGTTGGGCGACCATCGAAGTAATACAGGCGTTCGCCCCCGTTGACCGGCGCAGGCCACACCTCACCGCGCAACAAACGCAGGAACGTGCTCTTGCCAGCCCCGTTCGGGCCGAGCACAGCCCAGTTCTCGCCGCGGTGCAGCGCCCACGTCAAGTTGTTCAAGACGGGCACACCGTTCAGCACGACGTTAACACCTAACAGCGTCACCAGCACGTTCGTTGTTTGGCTTGACTCAGCCCTCATGCCTGCGCTCTGCTCGTTCGCAAGATGCACCTGCACCCAGATACACGACGCAGCGTAATCCGCTCAGGCTCGTCCCCGACCCTTCTCTCGCGGAGGAGGGGCACGGGAGTAAGTACTTCACAGCCCTTGCGTTTACAACAGGGCAACCTTCGCCATATGCGGGTACAGCAGACGCTGCCTCAAGCTCCGCCCTCGCCAGGCTTCACCTCACGCGGGTTGATCCACGGCATCATCCGGCGCAGCTTAACACCGACTTTCTCGATGGGATGGTTGATGTCGCGTCGGCGATACTCGTTGAAGCGCTTGCGCCCGGTCTGGTTCTCCTTGATCCACTCGCGGGCAAACTTGCCAGACTGGATCTCAGCCAGGATTTTCTTCATCTCTGCGCGGGTGCGATCGGTAATGATGCGCGGGCCGCTGATGTAGTCACCCCATTCAGCCGTGTCGCTGATGCTGTAGCGCATGAAGTTCAGCCCGCCGCGGTACATCAGGTCAACGATTAGCTTCAGCTCATGCAGGCACTCGAAGTAAGCCATCTCAGGCGCATACCCAGCCTCGGTGAGCGTCTCGAACGCTGCTTTGATCAAATGTGACACGCCGCCGCACAGCACGACCTGCTCGCCGAACAAGTCGGTCTCAGTCTCTTCCCTGAACGTGGTTCGGATCACGCCGGCGCGGGTGCCGCCAATCGCCTTGGCGTATGCCAGTGCGTTCTTGAGCGCGCGCGTGCCGCCCTGATGCACAGCAACCAAGCAAGGGGTGCCGCCGCCGTCTAGGTAGGTGCTGCGCACCGTGTGCCCTGGCGCTTTCGGCGCTACCATGCTGACATCCACAAACTTGGGCGGGACGATCTGTCCGAAGTGGATGTTGAACCCGTGAGCGAACATCAGCGTTTTGCCCTT
>JANWZM010000038.1 GCA_025054635.1 Thermoflexales bacterium | reverse complement strand
GGGCAGGCTGACGTCGAGGAGAAGGAGGGGGAACGCGCCATCAAAGCGAGGCGCCTGCACGCAGCGCGCAGCGACGACTTCTTGCTCACGGTGCTGGCTTGCTCCGCGCAGAACCTTAAAATTCCTGATGCGTAAGCCCTGCGAATAACTCGCCACGATAGCCAAACAGATCGCCAAGCAGCGGGTGACGGATCGTCACCTCGGTATAGATGCGCTGGGCGTCAAGCGCTCGCTCAAGCGCGTGCACCTGTAAGCGCGCGAATGGCGGCAACCACACCAAGCGCTGCCCAACAAGTAGAAACTGCGGACCAGGTGCGCGCTGGGTCAAGCTCTGCCCATCCTCGCTTACCTCAAGCGCCAGTACGATCCCAATCGGCGCGGGTTGCGGGAAGACATCCATCACACACGCGCCAAACTTTTGCGCCCAAGCAGGCGCAGGCTGCGTCAGGGTGTCGCTGCGCTGCATGCCCGAAGGGTAGCGAAACTCTCGTCGCCACTCGAAGCAGATGTCGCCTCGCGCGTTGCATACACCAGCGTTGCGGACAACGACCGGCACATCCTGCGCGTTTTTAGGCATGAATGGGATGAACAAGCGCATCCAGGCGAACCGCGCCCAGGTCTGCATTGTTCCGCTCAGCGTCGCGGTTTGACCAAGGCTGAGGTCGTAGTGGCGCTGAAGCACGGGGGCAAGCCGCTCGAAGTCAGCGCCGAGCACGGCGCGGAACAGCGACAGAGCAGTCATTGGCGAGCACCGAAGATCGCTCGCCCGATCCGCACCAGCGTTGCGCCCTCAGCGATGGCTGCCTCGAAGTCGTCGGTCATGCCCATCGAGAGCTGGCTGAACGTCTCAGGCGGCTGATCAGGGAAGCGCACGCGCAGTGCGTCGCGCAAGGCGCGCAGGCTGGCGAAGAAAGGGCGCGCTTGGTCAGGCGACTCGACAATCGGCGCCATCGTCATCAACCCCATCACGCGCAAGCGGGGCAGCACCAAGATTTGAGCAACTTCCTCGGCAAAAGCCTCGAACACAGCCTTGTCGCGCGCCCAATCTTTCAGGGGGAAGCCTGCTTTGCTGGCTTCGCCGCTAACGTTGCACTCCAGCAGGACAGACTGGCGCTGCTCGGAAGGTGTGTGGTCGTTCAGCTTGCGCGCCAAGCGTAAGCTGTCCACAGAGTGGACAAGCGCGAAGCGACCGGCAACATCGCGCGCCTTGCGCGACTGGACGTGCCCAACCATGTGCCAACACACCCCCGCGTCGCTAAGCGCAGCCATCTTCGGCAGTGCCTCCTCAACGCGGTTCTCGCCGAAGTCGCGCTGCCCTGCGTCAATTGCCTCCTGGATCACCTCGGGAGGAAAGGTCTTGGAGACAGCAACAAGCGTAACGGATTCGGGCGCGCGCCCTGCACGCAATGCCGCTTCAGCGATCCGTGCCCGCACCGTTTGAAGTGCAGCAGCGATTGTCATCAGCGCGCACCTCACTGAACGCCTGGGATCGGTTGGCGATACACCGTCGTTGGCGTGCTCTGCCCGACCGCCATCATCATCAAGAAGTTGATGTTGACGTGCGGCGGGCGGGTGAGGCAAAAGATCACCGCTTCAGCAACGTCTTCGGGCGTCATTGGCTTAACGCCTTCGTACACTTTCTTAGCGCGCTCGGCGTCACCGCGGAAGCGCACCAAGCTAAATTCCGTCTCGACCAGCCCAGGGTCAACTGAGGTGACTCGGATCGGCGTGCCGAGCAGGTCTTGCTTCAGGCTTTCAGTCAACGACTTCACTGCCGCCTTCGTCGCACAATACACACCGCCGTTCTGGTAAGCGTAGTGCCCAGCGACTGAGCCGATGTTGACGATATGGCCGCGCTGACGCTCGACCATGCCGGGCAGCACAGCGCGCGTCACGTAGAGCAAGCCCTTCACGTTGGTGTCGATCATCTCCTCCCAGTCGTCCTCGTCGCCTTCGTAGAGCTTGTTCAGCCCGCGGCTGAGACCAGCATTGTTGATCAAGATGTCAATGTCGCGGAACGCAGGGGGCAAGTCAGCAATTGCCTGCTTGACAGCGCGGCGGTCGCGCACGTCAAGCGCAACGACGTGTGCGGGGGTGTTCAGTTCAGCAGCGAGCTGGTGCAGCCGATCGATGCGTCGCGCAGCCAGGATGAGCCGCGCACCCTCAGCCGCGAGCGCACGAGCGCACGCCTGACCAATGCCGCTGCTCGCCCCCGTGACGAGGGCAATGCGATTCTGGAGAGCAATGTGGCTCATAGGACTGGAGTGTAGCTTGTGCTCGTCTCCCGAAGATGCTCAGGACAAAGCATCGCGCGTGCCTTGCGCAGCGACAGCGGAAGCCTCTCGCTGCCGAAGCATGCCCAAGCGCATGAACACACGCCAACCTATCTGCCAAAGGGAAGGGGCGAAGGGAGTGCACAACCTGCTTTACTTTCAGGTCTGGGCGCTTGCCGCAGGGTCTGTCATGCAGCGTTGCAGCGCACGCAGCCAAGGGGGTGTCGAGGCTCGGATACGCAATGCATGGTGCACTGCCCTGCCCTCACCCCTGTCCCCCCTCCTTCGGGAAGAGGGGCACAGGGGGCGAGCAACAACACGCGCTACGTTGTTTGCTCTGGTGCTTAAGCTTTGGCGAGGGCGTCCCAGAAGTTCGAGCGCTGCTGGCGGATCGTCGCCAAGCCCTTGTTGATCTCGTCGTCGTATTTGCCGCTGAGCAAGTCGCGGTAGAACTGATAGTCAATCCCAACGACCTTCTCATCGTCGGGATAGCGGTGGTAGTTCTCCTTCGTCATGCGGCTCTTGCCCTCAGCGATGAGCTGATGCCCCAGGGCGCTGCCGGGGTAGGGCGCGTAGAAGCTGATTGAGGGCATGATGCGCTTGGTGTACTTGATCATGCGCATCGTCTTAAAGGCATCCTCACGCGTCTCGCCAGGAATCCCGAGCATGATGTTGCTCCAGAAGATCGGCGGCTCTAGCCCCTCAGCCTCCATCTCGTCGCCAATTCGGGTGAGCAGGTCAATGGCGAAGTAGTTGTCCTCCTCAGTGCACTCCTTGTTGAGGATGCGCAGCACGCGGTCACTGCCGCTCTCAAAGCCGATGGAGACGATATGCCAGTTTGTCTTGCGCACCAGCGCCTCGAACAGCTCAGGCCACTGGCGCACGGTGTCGGCGCGCGCGGCTGCCCAGTACGGCCAGGTCTTGTTGGCATACTTGGGATACTTATCCAGCCACTCCTCCAGCCAGCTCGGGTTTTGGAAGAACATACTATCGTGGATCACCACCGAGCCGATCGGGCCGTAGGTCTCGTCGAGGTAATTTAGCTCCTCAATCACCATCTCGACAGGGCGGCGTCCCATGTTGGGGATGTAGCTATTCTCGTTGCAGAACGCACACTGCCACGGGCAGACGCGGCTAGTGAGAATGGTCGCAACGGGAGGTGGTCCCCAGCCGCACTCTGGTTCGAGCGGCCAGTTAAAGCGCGCCTTGAGCTTTGCGCTGGCAGGTTCGGGCCAGAGCGTGCGGTCAATCATCGGCCATTCCGCCATGCTCTTCGCGCCGATGCCGAGCACCACGCGTGGGAAGGCGTCGGGATTCGCCACCAGGTTGACGATGATGTTCTCGCCTGGTCCCTGACAGATCTTGTCGAACTCAGGGACTGCCAGCATCTCATCCAACGCAACCGTGGCGTGCATCCCGCCCGTGAGCACAATCCCGTTCGGATTGAGCTTCTTGAAGATCTTCGCTGCGCGGTAGGCAATCGGGTAGGTGTAGCTGCGCACGTTCATGATCAGCATGTCGTAGCCGCGCATGCGCCGCTCAACCTCTTCCCAGGTCGTGCACTGGCGGGTGCTGAACATGTCGGTGTACAGCCCGTTCTGGTGGAGGATCGTGCGCAGCAGCCCCATGCCGTGATCTTGCCACTGCTCATGCGGGCCGGCGGGGTTAACGAGGTCACCTAGATCGCCGAGGTCAAGCCAGAGGCGCTTTGGCTCTTTACCCTGCGGCTTAACTTTCGGCTGGAAGAGATTCTTAAACATCTCAGCTTCTCGTCGTGCAGTCGATCGTGATCTCGGTGTCCGTCAGTTTTGCGCAGAAAGTTGTCTCAAGCGAGAGACTCGCTCGAGCAACGGAGGACTATAGCGCGACGGAGCTGCGCTCAGTGGCAGCCGCAGCCCGTGCCGCAACTTGCGCCTTCGTCGGTCGAGGCGCTGGTCTTCGTTCTGAACGAATGCCCGCAGCCGCAGGAAGAGACCGCGTTGGGGTTGTCAATCTTGAACCCACCGCCCATCAGGCTGTCCACGAAGTCAATCGAGGCGCCCTGCAAATAGAGCAGGCTGGTGGGGTCAATGAACAGGCGCACGCCGTTCTGATCAACGACAGTGTCAAAGTCGCGGGGTTGTGCCTCGAACGCCATGCCGTACTGCAAGCCGCTGCAGCCGCCCCCTGCAACGAACACACGCAAGCCGTAATTCGGGATGTTGCGCTGCTGCAGCAGCTCGCGCAGCTTCGCCTCGGCTGCTGGCGTAAGCGTCATCGCTGGTGCATCCGTGATCTCCTGTCCTTGACCAGTAAATTGAGCCGTCGCCATTCTCACTTCTCCTCTATGCTCTGTTCTCGGTTCAGCACGAGCGATGCACCCGTGCTACTCCCAAAGGATTCTATCATGCGATTTGACCGCGCTCAACTATAGATTTAATTCTTGTGTAATGTGGATCAGTGGAAGCGCGGCTGCGTTCGCTGAGAGGCGATGTAGCGCCTCGGGCAGCAGGTCGAGCAGGTCACGAGCAAGCAATCCAGCCTGTCCATGCTTGCTCCGCCAAGTGTCCCCTGCAGCCCCGTGAGTGAACGCGCCGCACACAGCAGCGACGAACGGGGACTGTCCCTGCGCCAGCAGCCCGCCCACACATCCCGCTAACACGTCGCCCACGCCCGCAACCGCCAGCGCTGCGTTCGCAAACGGCAACACCCCAGCCTCCCCTTTCGGCGAGGCAATCACCGTGTGCGCCCCCTTTAACACCACCACATGTCCCCATCGCTGAGCCGCCTCTAGCGCCACCCCTATCCGGTCGCTCTGCACCGCCTCGACCGTGCTTCCCATCAGCCGCGCCATCTCACCAGGATGCGGCGTCAACACGCTGTTCGGCGGCAGCAGCGTGTGCCACTCCGCCTCGCCCGCCAGCAGGTTCAGCGCGTCTGCGTCAACGACCAAGCCGCACGGCGGCTGCGCGCGGAGCGCATCGAGCACGCCGCGCAGGAAGTCGCGCGTGGGTGCTGCCTGCCCAAGCCCTGGACCGAGCACGACTGTGGCAGGGGCGTGTGCCAGCCAGGTGGTGATGGGGAGCAGGCTGTGTAGGGTGTGGGCGTCCTCGGTGATGGGGAGAGGGATGAAGGTTGCCTCCGGGCAGAGGGCTGCCACAGCGAGCTTGATGGTGTTGGGCACGGCGAGCGCCACCAGTCCCGCGCCGACGCGGTAGGCAGCGCGTGCGGCAAGCGTGGGGGCGCCAACGTATGCCGCGCACCCTCCGATCACCAACACGCGCCCAAAGGTGCCTTTATTCGCGTCTGGCGGGCGCATGGGCAAGCGCTCGCTGACCCAATCCTCACCAACAAGCACAGCAGACGGCTGAGCAGAGGGTTGGCTTATCCCGATGGATGCGATGTAAAGCTTGCCACGCGCGCCTGCTGCCGGGAAGCAAAAATGCCCGCGCTTCGGCGCGTGAAAGGTGACTGTCACATCCGCCGGCACAGCCGCAAGGTCGAGCGCGCCTGTGTCGTAATTCATCCCAGTTATCCCGTCAAGCGCAAAGAGCTTGCCCGCCCTGTTGCGACCTCGCCACTCCGCCACAAGCCTGAGCACCTCGCGCAACGTGCCCTCGATTGGTCGAGCGATCCCTGTGCCGAGCAGCGCGTCCACGACGACGTTTGCTTCATCAAGCGCTTCGTGCAGGCGCGCGCGCCAGGACTCTCCCTCGAGCACGAAGCAAGTCACGCCTTGTTGAACCGCTTGAGCGTAAGGGGGGGCTTGCTCATCTCTTGGGCGCAGCAACGCAGCAGTCACCTTGTAACGCTCTGGACGCTTCTCGCGCAGCGCCGCGCCGCACACTAGCCCATCGCCACCATTGTTGCCCGGCCCGATCAGCAACAACACATTCACTGGCTCGCACCTACTGGAGAGGGGATTCGCTTTAGCGAGCTCTGAGTCAATGATCTCCGCGGCTGCCCGACCAGCGTTCTGCATCATTTGTGCGTAGGACAGCCCGCTGGCATTTGCCTCTGCCTCGATCTGACGCATCTCAGCGACGGTCAGGAGAGGATAGGTGTGCAGGCTCGCGATCTCGTCCGAGCAGAGCATCACTATTCAACAACCACGCTCAGTCCGCTCACAGGGATGAACACATGTCCGCTGAACTCGCGCGCGGCTTCCTCGAGCAGGATCTGGCGCTGCTGCGCGTCGCGGGCGTCTATGTGGGTCAGCGCCAGCTTGCGGACGTTTGCAGCGCGGGCGTTCATCCCAGCGCGCTGCGCTGTGCTATGCCCCGCGAAGCCGTCGGGCTGATCTGGTGTCAAGGTCACGCTCAGCGTCGCCTCGTGCACCAGCAAGTCTGCGTCACGCGCCAAGTGCACCACGTTCTCG
>JANWZM010000239.1 GCA_025054635.1 Thermoflexales bacterium | reverse complement strand
TATAGGTGTATTTGCCCGGAAAGATGACATCAGTGTTGACATCGTCACCGTAGACCCAGCAGCGACCCGTGAACTGCATGGCTTCGAGATTGTAAGACGAATAAGCTGGGGGTTACAATCTGAGCGGCTGAGCCTGAGTGTGGGCGCACGATGATCTGCCTTCACTTCTGCACTCCTCTCACACATGGAGAGGGGATGGGGGAATAGGCAAGGTGGCGTGTCCTGTCTCATCACAGGTATTCACCAGCATGATCTCGCTTGCGCCTTGCAGGTACAACAGGAACGAAAGCGCCATGCGCAACATCGGCCTCCAGCTCTATACAGTCCGCCATACGTTGGCGAAGGACTTCTTGGGTACGCTGCGCGAAGTAGCAGCAATCGGCTACCGCGGCGTGGAGTTTGCGGGTGATTTCGGCAGCTACGCCCCCCGCGCGCTACGCACCATCCTTGACGACCTAGGCATAGCTGCGATTGGCGGTCATTGCCTGATCGAGCAGCTTAACGGCGCCTTCGAGCGTATCGCCGAGACCTATGCTATTCTCGGCGCGCGTTACGTTGGGCTGGCGTGGGTTCCGGCGTCCTATCGGAATGAGGACGGCTGGAAGTGCCTCGCGGCTCAGATCAACCAAGCCGCGCTCACGGCATCGCGCTACGGACTGACGTTCTTCTACCACAATCACGACTTCGAGTTCGACACCAAGAGCAAACAACGCGGGCTAGACCTCTTGGTAGCACACACCGACCCTGAGCACGTCAAGTTTGAGCTGGACGTGTATTGGGCGACATACGCAGGCGAAGCCCCGATTGTTTGGCTGAACAAGCTTGCCGGGCGCGTTCCACTCGTCCACCTCAAAGACATGTCGAGCACTCCTGACCGCACGTTCGAAATTCTCGGCGAGGGCATCATCAACTTCGAACCTGTTTTCGCTGCTGGCGACGCTGCAGGTGTTGTCTGGTATGTCGCCGAGCAGGATGAATGCCCCAAAGGTGAGCTGCACAGTGCTCGCCGCAGCTACGAAAATCTAGCTCGTCGTGGCTGGCTGGGATAGCTCTATGGACACACCAGCGACTCCAGAAGCGCCCACTGCTGCCCCAACGGCGCAGCAGGCGAGAGGGGTTGGGCGAGGGGCATTGCGCGAGATCGTTGAGACAATCGCGCTGTTCGCCATCGTCTTCGTCCTGGCGCGCACAATGGTTGGCAACTACTCAATCCTCGGTCAGAGCATGGAGCCGAACTACCACGAGAATCAACGCCTGCTCGTGGACAAGATCACGCCATACCTGTTCGGCTACAACCGCGGAGACATCGTGATCGCCCGCTCGCCCATCCAGGACGTCGAGTTGATTAAGCGCCTGATCGGTAAGCCAGGGGACACAGTTGAGATTCGCGGATCGCAGGTCTTTGTCAACGGTCAACCTCTCCACGAACCTTACTTGCCGCCCGACGTGACGACTGAGCCTACGCGCGCGGTGAGCTACTGGATCTTGGGGAAGGATGAGTACTTCCTCCTAGGGGACAACCGGATGTTCAGTCAGGACTCACGTGCGTTTGGTCCAGTGAATGCTTCTCATCTCGTAGGTAGAGCATGGCTGCTCTACTGGCCGCTGAGCGACCTGCGGATCGTTGAGCACTACCCGCACAACGCTGACAAGCCAAGAGAGCCTTGAGGGGGCAATCCCATAGTCTTACGCCATTTCCCAGGTAGGAGAGGGCAATTTGGGTCAGCGGCAAGCGGGCTTACCGCTGACGCCTCTCTTGATCGCGACTTTAGATGCCGCGCCTAACGCCGCTGACCTGCAGCCTGATGCACCAACGCCCATTACGGGTCTTGCTGATGTTGCCCTTTCTGTACGCCATTCGTACGCCACTTTTGCACGCGTGGCACAGCAGGGCGATAGGAGCTTACTAGAGGGTCAGGGCTAGACATAGGGGACAGTATGCTGTTCGACCGCCATATGTTGGCGTTGAACGGCGCTTGCAGAGGCGACGGCGGGAATCGAACCCGCGCATAAGGGTTTTGCAGACCCTCGCCTTACCACTTGGCCACGTCGCCTAGTTACCCGCATTTTAGCACGACTGCAGATAGCGCGCTGCACATGGGTCAGTCGGATGGCACACACAGGGCGCGTTGCTTTGCCATCACCTCTCTGCTTCTCTTCTCTGGGGAAAGGGGCAGCAATAGGAGTGAAGCAAGCGCGCCTGGATCGATGCACGTAAAGTGAAGTAAATGCCGCTTCTGATCTGCCCGTCCCCCTGACTTGCCCTGCTCACATGCAGGCTTGCTCAGCGGCGCGACTTGGGTTTTTGCAAGGGCTGCTTTGTCTCTCGAGTCGAGCTAACTGGTTTGGCGGGCGAGCTTGGGGCGCGCTGTGCCGAGCTACGCTGCAACCCGCGGTCTGCCAGTTGTGCTTCCTCTAGGGTCATCCCCTCCAGCACTGCACGACGGCTCAAGCGCAGCTTGCCGTTGTCGTTGCCGATCACCATTACAGTGATCTCTTGACCCGTGCGCACAACATCTTCAACGCGGCGGACAGGACGGTCGCTGAGTTGAGAAACATGCACCATGCCCTCGACGCGCGGCAGGATCTCGACAAACGCTCCAAACTCAGTTGTCCGCGTCACACGCCCAGTGTAGATGCTGCCGAGCACGACTGTGCCAGTCAATGAAGCAATCATCTCGCGTGCTCGCTCAGCCGCCATGCCGTCTGGCGAGGCGATGTATACGCGCCCGTCATCCTGAATGTCAATCTTGACGCCTGTCTGCTCTTGGATCGAGCGCACAGTCTTGCCACCCGGACCGATCAGCCCGCCAATCTTTTCTGGGTCAATTGACATGATCAACATGCGCGGGGTGTGCGGCTTCAGAGTGGGGCGGGGCTCAGCGATCGCCTGCAACATGCGCTCGAGGATCGCCAAGCGTCCTTCGCGGGCTTGCTCAAGCGCCTCGGCGAGGATCTTCGTCGTCAGCCCAGGGATCTTGATGTCCATCTGCAGCGCAGTGATCCCTTTGCGTGTGCCGGCGACTTTGAAGTCCATGTCGCCGATGTGGTCTTCGATGCCTTGAATGTCGCTGAGGATAGCGTAGCCTTCGGAAATGCCACCTGGGGCGGTGACCAACCCCATAGCGATGCCAGCAACAGGCGCTTTGATAGGGACGCCGGCGTCCATCAGTGCCAAGGTGCTACCACAGACGCTGCCCATCGAGGTCGAGCCGTTGGACGAGAGCGCTTCGCTGACAACGCGGATTGTGTAAGGGAACTCCTCCTCGCTCGGGATAACTGCGAGCAGCGCGCGCTCAGCTAGCGCGCTGTGGCCGATCTCGCGGCGGCTGCTGCCGCGCAGCACCTTGACCTCACCCGTGCTATAGGGCGGGAAGTTGTAGTGATGCATGTAGCGCTTTTCCTCAGCGGGGTGCAAGCCATCGAGCGGTTGGGCGTCGCTCTTGCTGCCGAGGGTGACGATTGAGAGGATCTGCGTCTCGCCGCGGGTAAACAGCCCGGCGCCGTGCGCGCGTGGCGCCAAATGGTCGCCGACCTCGACCCAAACTGGGCGGATCTGGCGCGGGGTGCGACCATCAGGGCGCACGCCATCGCGCAGGATGCGGGTGCGAACGGCTTCGCTTGTGACATCTTTGATCACAGCGTGCAGCTCGTCAGCATTGACATCGCCGATGGACTGCATCTGCGCTAACACCTCGCCCTCGATGGCATCGAGCGTCGCCTGACGCTCAGCCTTCTCCAGCTCCTGGTCAATCGTTTCTTGGATTCGGTTGCCCACCGCCTCGCGCACGCGCTGGTTGAACGCCTCGTCGCGCCCGAAGCGGGGATAGTCTGCTTTCGGTTTGCCGACCTCGGCGCGCATCTGTTCTTGCACGCGGATGATGTCTTGGATTGAGCGATGGGCAAGTTCGAGCGCGCGCACCATTGTCGCCTCGTCTACTTCATTTGCACCGCACTCGACCATGACGATGGCATCGCGCGTGCCAGCAACGCGCAGGTCTAGGTCGCTATACGCCATCTCGGGGATGGTGGGGTTGATTGCCAGCTCGCCGTTGATCAACCCAATTCGCACCGCGCCAACGGGTGTGTGGAAGGGCACATCGCTGATGATCAGCGCAGCCGAAGCTGCATTGACCGACAGGACATCAATGTCGTTGATCTGGTCATGCGAGAGCGCAGTGACGATGATTTGCACCTCATTGCGCAAATCTTCTGGAAAGAGGGGGCGCAGCGGTCGGTCAATTAGCCGCGCGATCAGGATGGCTGCTTCGGGAGGGCGTCCCTCACGTCGAAAGTAGCTACCTGGAATCCGCCCGGCGGCATACAGCCGTTCCTCGTACTCGACGCTAAGCGGGAAGAAGTCAACTCCCTGCCTTACCGTCTTTGCCATCGTGGCGGTCGCCAGCACCATGGTGTCGCCCATGCGTGCAGTAACCGCGCCACCTGCCTGTCGGGCAAGGCGTCCAGTCTCGAAGATAATTTGATGCTCTCCAACCTGAGCCGTGTAAACGTGATTTGCCGGCTTCTCCGCCGAGACAATTAGACTGAAAGAGGAACTGTCCATCGGTCTTGTCCCAACTTGGGTTTTTACATTCAGTGCTTTCTGGCGGAGAGCGGCTAGAGGTTAGAGGTCTGCCGACCTGCGGAGCTCAGGTCACCAAGCCTCTAACATCTACGCACGCTCCCCGCCTTAGTTTCAACGAAGCCCTGCCTTTGGTAAGGAGGCAGGGCTTCGTGCTAACGTCTCAAGCCCAGCTTGGTTAGCAGCTCGCGGTATTCTTTCGGATCGCGCGCTGCGACGTACTTCAGCAGCGCGCGACGCTTGCCGACGAGTTTGATCAGCCCATAGCGCGAACTGCGGTCGTGCTTGTGCACCTTGAGGTGCTCGTTGAGCTGGTTGATGCGCTGCGTCAGCAGCGCGACTTGAACCGCCGAAGAACCCGTGTCGTTTGGGTTCATGGCAAACTTTGCAATGATTTCAGCCTTCTCCCCTTTGCTAAGCGCCATCTTGCTTGAAAACTCCTTCACCACCTAGGGGCTACGTGGGCGTCTCCGCCTGAAGTGGCAAGAGCACTGTCCTTTCCCAAACTACCTCAAATTCTACCATAAAAGCAAGTGCCTAGACGAAGGGGATCGTGGCGGAAAGGGCAAGAGCTGCAAGCAGCCGCTTCATCTGGTGAGATCGCTTGTACACGATAAACCTCCCAGCGGTGGCAACATAGCACGGTTTACTAACGAAGACATATCAAGAGCGGCTTATACAGTCACAGGTAACTCGTGCCCAGGCGCTCACATTCGTGCACGCAGAGGCAGTCAATCAGCAGCAGTAAGGCGAAGACGCGAAGTTGAATCTGCTCGGCACGAGAGCTTGACCTAGAGTACCTCTCGCGAGTCAACTCGCGCTTGGCAAATGACTTTGCTCTTGATTTCCGCAAGCGCCCTCGGCGTGCAGCAGGTCTGTCCCAGCGCCATTCAGTCGAACAGGGTGCGGAAAGGTCATGCGAAAGCTCTCCACAGCAAGCACGGCGAGCGGTCTGAGTCGGGCGATGTCTGGAAAGTGCGCTGGGTTGACGGCCAGGCGGCTTACTGTGCACAGGCGTGCGCGCCCAACTGCGCGAGGATGCGTGATCAGCACCTCCTTGCCTCGGCGCTGAGCAATTCGGAAGGGTACCAGCGCCGAAGCCACAGGGAAAGGCAAACCCAATGGTCGTAGGCGAGCTGACAGAATCGGTTCGTCTGTGGTCGTCGCGCACGAGAAGACCACCTCGCCGTGCATCTGCTGGCGTTCGAACTGTGCTTGCTGCTTCGGGATGCCCCAGTTGGCGATCCCCCAGCGCACGCTCGCTTCGGTGCTGACGTAGATCACGCTGATTGAGAAGTGCCTAGCGCCAGCAACCGCGAAGCGACCAGGGATGCACAGCAGCTCGTCGTAAGGGCCGACCCCGCTCTGGGTGTAACGCACCAAGATTACTGCACCGAGCGTCTCGCGCAGTGCCTCACGCTGCCAAGGGGCTAGGAAGCCGTGCTCGAGCACGAACGCGCGCGGGAAGCGGAACAGCCAGATGAACCCGTCGCCAGTGAGAGACCAGGGCGGTGCGCTCATAGCGGAATGTTGCCGTGCTTCCGCGGCGGGTTGCTGTCGCGCTTGTTGCGCAGCATGCGCAGCGCGTTGATCAAGCGCGGTCGCGTGTCGTGCGGCTCGATGATGTCGTCTATGAAGCCGTACTGCGCAGCGACCCAGGGGTTAGTGACCTCTTCTTGATATTGGCGGACAAGCTCAGCCCGTTTTGCCGCAGGATCCTCAGCCAGGCTCAGCTCGCGCCGATAGATGATGCTTACTGCGCCGTCTGCGCCCATCACGGCAAGCTCGGCGCTGGGCCAAGCCAGCACCAGGTCGCCGCGCGTTGCGCGCGGGCTGAGCACGCAATACGCGCCGCCATACGCTTTGCGGGTGATGACGTTGATCTTCGGCACGGTCGCCTCGCAATATGCGTACAGCAGCTTGGCGCCGCTGCGGATGATGCCGCCATGCTCCTGTGCCACGCCCGGGAGGAAGCCGGGCACGTCCTCGAAGGTGATGATTGGGATGTTGAAGCAATCACAAAAGCGCACGAAGCGCGCTGCTTTCTCGCTGGCGTTGATGTCCAGCACGCCAGCCAGCACTGCGGGTTGATTTGCCACAATCCCTACCGACTGACCGCCGAGCCGTGCGAAGCCGATGATGATGTTCGTCGCGTAATGCTCCTGCACCTCAAAGAACGACCCTTCGTCTACGACTCGGTTGATCACCTCTTTCATGTCGTAGGGCTTGTTGGGGTTGTCTGGCACGATGCTGTCCAACGCTTCGTCGGTGCGCAAGGGGTCGTCCTTGGGCTTGACCATCGGTGGGTCTTCCATGTTGTTGCTTGGCAGGTAGCTGAGCAGCCGGCGGATCATGTAGAGGCAGTCCCCCTCGCTCTCGGCGGCGAAGTGTGCTACGCCGCTTGTGGTGTTGTGCACCATCGCCCCGCCTAGCGTCTCGAAAGTGACGTCCTCATGGGTGACTGCCTTGACCACATCTGGACCAGTCAAAAACATGTAGCTGGTGTTTTTGACCATGAAGATGAAGTCAGTCAAGGCGGGTGAGTAAACCGCACCGCCTGCGCACGGTCCCATGATTGCGCTGATCTGCGGAATGACGCCACTGGCGAGCGTGTTGCGCAGAAAGATCTCACTGTAGCCAACCAGCGACATCAAGCCCTCTTGGATGCGGGCGCCGCCGCTGTCGTTCAAGCCGATGATCGGTGCGCCGTTCTTCAGCGCCATGTCTTGGATCTTGGTGATCTTGCTGGCGTGCGCAGCGCCAAGGCTGCCGCCCATCACTGTAAAGTCCTGCGAGTACACGTAGACCAGTCGCCCATCAATCGTCCCCCATCCCGTCACAACGCCATCGGTGAGCAAGTGCTGGTTGCTCATGCCGATCCCATTCTGCCGGTTGGTGACAAAGGCGTCTATCTCACGGAACGAGCCGGGGTCGAGCAGCAGATCGATGCGTTCACGGGCGGTAAGGCGCCCTTTGGCGCGGTGTTGCTTCAACTTCTCCTCCCCTCCGCCGAGCTGGCTGAGGGCGCGCATCTCGCGCAGCTTCTGAATGCGTGGGTCAAGAGCGTTATTCATGACTGTCCTCTAAATCCTCGAAACCTCGCTTCTGGTACAAACGTTCAAGTCTGCTCGCTAACAGGAGTAGGAGCACAGGCGCTGCCCTGACAAGCGTCAGACCAGCCTGAGCAGGGGCGTCGGCATGGCTTTCTGGCGAGCGCCAAAACGCCATCGCACCTGCCCACAGAAGCACCGTATGAATGCCAAGACTGATCGCAGCAACATAGGGCGCCGAGGGGTGGGCATGGGCAGTGGCAAAAGCTGCCAGCGCGAATAAGACCATACTGACCAAGCCAACGGCTGCGTAGTACCCCATTGGCGGCTCAGTCTCAAGCCCAGGCGGAGGCGAATGCAGCGCTGTCCAAGTGCGCAGCGCCTCGTAGGCTGCATACAAACCCAGCAGCACAACTGTCAACGCTCTGGTCATGATTGGGCAAGGCTGACGACGCGCTCGGCGACGATAGGCGCCCAGGCTAGTCCAAACATGCCTAGCCCAAGGGCGTACAACACGGGCGCCCCGCTCTCGATTCGTCCAACCAGCGGCGCTTGGTCATCGGTGAAGGTCAACACAGACAAGCGGCGCTCGGCTGTGTATTCCAACAACGCGGGGTCAATTCGCTTGAGCAACTCGCTCAACTGCTGCAGCGGATCAGCCAAATAGCCGTTTTTGTGTGTCGTCCACGTCCTGATGTATAGCCGGCGCTCAGCAGAGGGAATGAACACATATGCGCCGTCATCGAGCACGACAGGGCGCTCAGGCAGCAACACACCAGAGCGCAGCGGGTAGGACTGCCACAGTGCGCCAGTAGCGAAGCGGACGGACTCAGCGAGGTAAGGTGAGAGCAGCCCAGTGAAGGCGTTCGTCGCTAGCACAACCCACTTCGCCGTAAAAGTGTATCCGCTCGCCAAGGCATACATCACCCCGCCACGGTAGTCCAACCCGAGCACCTCGACAGATTGCCTCAAGATGATGTTCGGGTGCTCGAGCATGCGGGCGACGAGCTGACTGGCATCAACAAGGGCGCTCTTACGGATGATGAAGCCCACGCTGCCGCCGGCGCCGCGCGCGGTCGGTCCGATCCAATCGCGCAGCACACTGGCATATTGCGCGATGGCGGTGCGCATCTGCGCTTCGCCTCTTTGCGTCGTCGCTGCGTGAAGCACTTCGCATGGTTGATAAGGCACCCCGTACTGCGTGCACCGCTGAACGAACTGCTCGACACCGCGAGCAGTGGTTGCAAAGTGGTCAGGGTGCAGGTGAGGGGTGACTAGACTTAGCTCAGCACGCGCAGCTCGACTTGAGGACAGCGCATCCACTACGCCGACCAGTGCGCCTTGTTCTGCAAATTGTGCGGCGATCGTCGCCCCAGTGACGCCTGCGCCGATCACGAGAACGTCAATGTGCAGGGTGCGGGTCGGCATTACACTAATTACACTATTTGAGCATACTCACAACCCAAGCTCGCGCGCTGCGGCGTCGAGGTCAACCAACTGTGCGCCGTCGCCAACGCCTCCGATGGCTGCGTCAAAACCTGCGCTGCGAATGTGCTCGGCGATTCGCTCAGCGTCGTTCTGATGGCACAACAGCACCGTGGTTGGCCCAGTGTCGGTTGAAAAGTAAACCGGGATGCCCTGCTGGCGCAAGTCGTCGCACATCCTGAACAAGGTGATGTTCTCTGGCTCCCAGGCAAAGATCTTGTGCTCGCTGCCGCCAGTCATGGTCACCGCGTGCAGCGCAATGCTGTCGCGTTCAGCCGTTTGGGCGAGGGTGAGCCAATCGCCCTGCGCGACTGCTTCGAGGCAACGTAGCACCTCATCACGTCGGTTGCGCAACCAGCACTTGAAGAACGGGCTGTTCGGCGCGTCGGCGTGGGCGCTCTCAGTGCGCAGCCCGATCCGCGAGTCAATCGGCACCGTGATCAAGCGCAGGGTGCGGAATTGACCCGCAGTGTCCAGCCGCACGGCGAAGCTCTCCTCGTGGGGGATGCCAGGGTAAGACAGCCACAGCGAGATCCCCCCTGTTGCTGCACGGCAGCCTGATCCAGCGAGCAGGCGCGACATCACGCTGACGAAGCGCCAATTGCGCGCTGCGCTCTCGCCGAGCGCAGCCGCGATCGCTGCCAGCGCAAGCGCGGCAGAGGCAGAGGCGCTTGTGCCCAGCCCTTTGCCAGGCTGCATCTTGCCCTCAGCGACGACGTTGCGCGAGTAAACGCGCGCGCCGCTTTGCACACGCGCTAAGTTGCGCACTGCGTTCAAGCTGTGGCGCACCCGCTCAAGTTCGCGCCCCGTCACCCGTTGACCGTTGATCGTCGCCTCGTCTTCTCTTAAGTCGGGGTCGAACTCGACCCAAGTGAGGGTGTAGGCGATGTTGTTCGTGACCGAGATACTCGGCAAAAAGGCGATCCGCCACTGCCAATCGGATAACCCGTGGTATTTCAGGATGCCCTGCATTGGGTGCGCGCGCGCAGCCGCCTTGCCGCGAGGATTGCCCGGCGCGTCAAACACAGGGTATTCAGGGAACGTCATCCCCTGGCGGTGGAGCGCGTCCAGGATGTCATCATGCGCTGCGTGCATGACGCCGGCAATCTCCTTGAAACCACGAGGGATAAATGTGCTCATTGCTCGCGCCGCTCTGCCTCTATGATGCCTGCAGTATGGCACAACCTGAGCCGTGGATTGACTGGACAGGGCAGCCTGTCCTTGAGCCGTTGCGCACCATCCGCCCAGGCGCTTCCGCCGTGGTATTCGACGGCGAGGGCAGACTTCTGCTGCATCAGCGCGCTGACAATCAACATTGGGCGCTGCCAGGCGGAGGCATGGATCCGGGTGAGACCATCGCGCAGACCTGTCTGCGCGAAGTACGCGAGGAAACTGGGTTAGAAGTCGCGATCGTGCGCTTGATCGGGATCTATTCTGACCCTGCTCAGTACGCGATTGCGCGCTACCCTACAGGCGAGCTGCACCAGATCTTGAACGTATGTTTCGAGTGCCGCGTCATCGGCGGCAGCTTGCGCCTCTCAGCAGAGTCCATTCAGGTTGGATTCTTCGACCCGAGTGCGCTTCCCCAGCCTCTGTTGCTGCCGCATCGAGTGCGCATCCAGGACGCGCTGCGGCGCGAGGCAGCGCCAGTTGTGCGTTGAACACGTGCGGCTGTTGTGCCGTTGCTGCTAGTTCTGCTCGTGTAGAAACAAGTTGCTACTGAGGCAGCAAGCGATTTCTTCGACGGTGGCGTTTGAGACCTACTCTGGTAACTTTACTGCTCAGGGTCAATGCCCAATGCGCGCAGGCGCGCCTTGAGCTGCTCCAAGCGCTGCTCGGCTGCTTCGGCGCGTTGGCGCTCTGCCTCAGCGCGCGTCGGCACGAGCCTGCCCTCACGATCGTACAGCCGCAGCCAGCGGTTGTCCACACCGCCGTACTCGCCTGACCACACCCCCAACCACGCCTCCAACGTCGCGCTCCACACCCACCCTTGCTCATTTGGCTCTCTCGGCTTGTACCTTATCCCCCAGATATACCAGGCGTGTAGCTCCACGAGCGACTCTCGGTCAGCGGGATCAAGCCCGAAGCACACGTACTCTGGGATGTGTAGCCGATCCTCGTAAATCCGCCTCTTCCACCCTAAGTCTGCCGCCCGCGAGGATTCCGACAGCAGCTCGACTATCAAGTTGGGCGGCTTGTTGTCCCACTCCCAGATTGCCCAATACCTCCGCCAGCGCTGGGTGTTCACGTTGCGCACCACGAACAGGTCAGGGCCTCTGTAGCCTGTAGCTCTCTCCTGGGTCGGGCTGTAGTAGAGGTACATATTGCCACCGACGAAGAAGTCGGTGCGGTCAGACCAATGAGACCTAATGCACTCGTAGAGCAAGTTGATTTGCAGGCGATGCCAGGGGCTTTCCAAGGGGACACCATCCTCTTCTGGGAGTTTAAGCGCAGCCAAGGCTCGCCGCTCCGCCTCAGGGAGCGGGGTGGGCTTGTCGGTCGGCGCCGAGGCTGCTTGTGATTCCATGCCGCGGATTTTAGCGTAAGCGGGCTAATCGGGCGTCAGTTGCAGGGGAGTGACTATTTGGGCGTTGACCATAGCATCGAAAATCGGTTTACAGCAGGACGAAGTATGAACATATCAACTGGGATTAGCCACTCCCCAGTTGCGGTGCTGAAGTCAGGGGCAATTAGCCTGTCCAGTTACGGTAGCGCAGCAATGCCTTCAACGTCGGCAAGCCGTCTAGCGGGGAGAGCTTCTTCTGCTCGTAGCGCGCCTGGTAGCTGATCGGCACTTCCATGATGCGATAGCCCCGACGGATGATCTTCGCCGTGATCTCCGCCTCCACGTCGAAGCGGCGGCACTCCAGCCTCAAGCCTTCCACTACTTCACGCGCCATCGTCTTGTAGCAGGTCTCCATGTCGCGCAGCCGAACTCCGTATAGCACGTTCGTCGCCAAGGTGACGAACCGATTGCCCAGCGCCATATACCAGCGCTGTGAACTCAGGTCGCGCACGCCATAGACCACTTTGGTCTTGCCCTCCACAATCGGCTGCACCAACTTGCGGTAGTCGTTCGGGTCGTACTCCAAATCGGCGTCTTGGATGATGACGATGTCGCCTGTGATGTGGTGGAGCGCGGTCTGAATGGCTGCCCCCTTGCCGCCGTTGACTTCGTGGGTGATGA